>CAYMHP010000006.1:0-43585 GCA_964390225.1 uncultured Solibacteraceae bacterium | reverse complement strand
CTGCTCGTTGGTGACATACATCCCGGGATTATCGCGTTTGTCGTCGAGGTTGGTGACGCGCTCGTCGGCCACCACGCCGACGACCTCCCAGGCAACCTCCGGGCCCAATCGGGGCTTGCCCGGAATAATCTGGCTGACCAGAATGCGCTTACCGACGGGATTCTGCTTGGGGAAGTATTTCCGCGCCATCGTCTCGTTTACGACGGTTACCGCGGGAGAGCCGGCCACATCGTGTTCGGTGAACGCGCGGCCATTCCGTAGTTTCATCCCGAGCGCGCGGAAATAACCAGGCGTGACCATTTTGAAGAAACAGGGAGGCCGGTGAGAAGGGTCGACGATGGGACGGTCCGCGATTTGAAACGGCATGCCGTAACCCCATCCGCGCAGGGGCAGGGCCGAGGTAAACGCGACATCCCGTACGCCCGGCAGAGCCCGTATATTGCCGAGCATCTGGCGCAGATTGGTTTGCAGTTGAGCGGGATCCGGATACCGTTTGTCCGAAAATGGCAGGAGGGCGGTCAAGACGTTGGTCGAGTCGAATCCGGTGTCCACCTGCTGCATGGTGTAAAAACTTCGGATGAGGAGGCCCGCTCCCGTGAGCAACACGAAGGCCAGCGCCACTTCCGCTACCACCAGGGCTCCGCGCAATTTTCGCCGCATTCCCCCGATCGTGCCGCGCGACCCTTCCTTCAGCGAAGCTACGAGGTTCGTCCGGCTCGCGCCGAGCGCGGGGACCAGACCAAATGCGATCCCGGTGATAACCGACAGTGCCAGATTGAAGAGAAGCACGCGGCCGTTCATCGTGACGTTCACTTCTCGCGGCAGGGAAAAGGGCGGAAGGGCAGCCCTCAGGGCCGCCATGGTCGCGTAGCCCACCGCCAGGCCGAGCAGGCCCCCGGCGACCGAGAGAACAACGTACTCTGTGAGGAATTGCGAGACCAGACGCTGCGGTCCCGCCCCCAAGGCGGAGCGCACCGCGACCTCCCGTTCCCGAGTTGTGCCGCGCGCGAGCGTAAGGTTGGCCAGGTTAGCGCATCCGATCAGTAAGACCATCGCCGCTGCTACCAGCAAGACGTACAAGGACTGGCGCAGGTCCGGGCCGACGATCACATCGGCGAAGCGTTCCACCACCACACCCCAGCCTTTATTGGTATTCGGGTTATCTTGCGCGATGCGGGCGCCAATGGTATCCATTTGCGCCCGCGCTTTTTCTAAGGTGACGCCGGGTTTCAGTTTGGCAAAAGCTCCGAACCAGTGGAAACTGCGGGTCATGTTCTCCGGCTGGAACGCCAGGGGCAACCAGATCTGGTTGAACGCGCGATCGAAGGCGCTTCCTTCGGGGAGTACCCCGATGACGGTGTACGGTTCCCCATCCAGCCGGATCGTCTGCCCGAGCAAGTTTGGGTTTGCGCCGAACTGCGAAGCCCACAGCACGTGCGAGAGGACCGCAACGTGCTCTTTCCCCCGCTGATCCTCCTCAGCGGCGAAGGCGCGGCCCCGGGCCGCCTTAATCCCGAATATATCGAAGTAGTGGGCCGAGGCTCGTCCTGCGCGGAGTTGAACCGGTTCTCCAGGTCCTGTCAGAGTGACCGAGCCCCCGGTCTGGGCGGCCATGTACTCGAAGACCGTGTTCTCGCGCTGCCAATCGAGGAAGGTCAGGGTCGAAATGCCGTTTCTTTCGGCGCCCGGCGGTTTCTCCAGCACGCGAACGATCCGGTCGGCATCCGGATAAGGTAACGGCTTTAGCAGAGCGGCGTCGACGAAGCTGAAAATCGCGGTATTCGCTCCGATACCCACGCCGAGGGTAAGCAGGCAAACGGCGGTGAATCCGGGAGTCTTGCCCAAGGTTCGAAACGCGTACCGAACATTGTTGAGCACCGACACACTCCTTTTCGCCGGGGCGAAACGATTAGACGGTAACTGCTGTAAAAAGTTCCTAATGTTCGGTTCAAATCTTCTGGACGCGCCTGAGGGTATAAAGTTCGGGTTTCATGTTCTGTTCCTCGAAGCGCCTCCAGTCGTCGTTGACGTGAATCAGCCGGCCGCTGATGTGGTTGGAGTGGTCCGACGCGAGGAATAGCGCGAGCTGGATCTGCTTCTCCGGGGCGACCCCGCCGGTGATCCGCACGCGCTCGGCGTCTTCGATCTCCTTGGGGCCTGCCTTTTCCTCCCCCGCGTGCAGCACTTCGTCGGTCATATGCGAGTACGAGGCGCCGGGCGCCATGCAGTTGATCTGGACATTGTCGTCGCGGACTTCCTCGGCGAGACATTCCACCAGCCGGACTACCGCCGTCTTTGCGGCGGCGTAGGCCGTGAAGTTCGGCCGGCTATAGGCGGAGCCTCCGCCGCCCAGCAGGATGATCTTGCCGGAACGCTTCTTGATCATCTCCGGCAGCACGGCGCGGCAGGTATTCGCCGTCCCGATCAGGTTGATCTCGATGGCTTCGTTCCAGGCCTTTGGCTTTGTAGTTAGAAGCGGACCGATGGGACCTTGCACCCCCGCGGCCCCAATCAGCACGTCCAGGCTGCCGAAAACCGTGCGCACCCGGTCGACGGCGGCGCTGATCTGTTCCAGGTCCCTCACGTCGGCGCGGATGCGCAGTGCATTTCCCCCGGCCTGCTCGATTTCCAGCTTGGCCAGATCCAACTCGGCCTGGCTGCGTGCCAGCAGGCCTACCCGCGCTCCCGCCTGGGCAAATCCCATTGCCAGACGCTTGCCGATCCCACGGCCAGCGCCGGTGATCAGCACACTCTTCTCTCGGATGGAGCTCAATCTGCGATTGTAATCCGCTTTTCGCGCGTGAAAAGGCTGCCGAGCCAGCAGCCATCGTCCCCGGATCTTTCGGCGACGATCGCCGCTCCCCTGGTCAGCTTAGGCTCGGGCGCGCCGCTTCTTCCATGCAGCCAGCCCGCATGCACACAGCACTCCTACCAACAAACCCAATGTGGAGGGCTCCGGCACCGACGAAAGCCGAACCATATAAGTCTGGTACCCCGGAGTTCGCAAGTTTCCCCCGGCATCCACATCGCCGCTGAGGATTGCCCAGTTGGCCGGGTCGAAAGAAGCGCAGGAGGATGGATTGATGAGGCAGGCCTGCGCCCCCGAAATATCCCCAGCGACCATGTTTTGGAAGTTCGTCAGATTCGCTCCCGAATAGGTGACCCCGCCCGACTGGATTTGCGAAAAGGTCAACCCGAAACCTGGTGTCACACTGTTGTTGAAGGTGAGTTCCCAGGCGGCTGTCTGCAACGCCCGGTCGGTCATGTCATCGGCCGATGGGCCGTTGGGCATGCCTTCGTACTGGCTCACCAGGTATGCCGCCATAAAGTAACGGGCCGCGGGTGTATCGTAGGGCGACCCCAAGCCCAGGCTCCACGCCGAAGCGGCGAGGTTGCCATAGCGAACGTAGTTGGGGTTGCTTGCCACGGCCGAGAGCTGCACCAGATCCCCGTGGTAGCTAGTGGGAAAAGAGATGTCTTCCTCGGAGTCCACGCACCAGACAAGCGTGTTGATACCATCGACAGTGGCCGCAAAACCGCCTCCCGTCCCGGTGAAAGTGCCACCGCCCGATCGAAAAGTGAAGTTCACCGGGTAACTCGGATTTGGCGGAGCGCCTTTCACGGTTACCGGCGTGTTCGCGATGACATTTGCGCCGCCAAAAACACCGACTGGAATGGGATCTGCCGATGCCGTTCCAACCCATAACCCGGCTGCAAGCAAAAGACTTGCGGCTCGAGCAAATCCACACTTCAACATGGTTCCTCCGAGTTGAATTTCCGTTCTTCAACCCGATGTTGAAGGAAGACACTAGCCTTTGCCAGTCATACGAGTGCTAAGGGGGTACTGCCTGTATAACCAATATTTTGCGGGATATACGAGCGGTACTTTTTGCCCGATTCTCCACGGCCGAAGCTGTAACGCACCGAGGCCGAATGTCACGAGCTGCTTGCCGCTGCACGGGGCGCCGCACAGCATGACCGAGGGCGGTTCAGGAATTGCGGTTACTTCTTCACGTTGATGGTGCCGCGGCAGGTGGGCGCTCCGCACCGGCAGGGCACCCGGTCGATGTCCGCGGAAAACAGATAGTCGATGGTCAGTTCCTCGCCTCGCCGGATCTCACGCTTGCTCATGTAGAGGATGTGGCCGTAGCGAATGCAGCTGTAGAGGTTGGGCTCGCAGCTATGATTGATGATTTCGGCGCCGCTGCCTCCCACTGCGCCGTCGATCGTCCAATAATTATCCAAAGTGAATAGATACGTCACCGAGCCCTGTCCCCGCCGCTTGGTCTCCACCCGGCTGATCTTCTCGCCGGTGTACTCGATGACCTTGCGCCCTCGCGGAATGTGCTCGTCGGCGTAAACTCCGCGCCGGTGGATTTTCGACTCGCGAATCGCCAGCCGGAAGTGTGTGAATCGGGAATCGATACGGGGAGACCTTACCAAAGCAGTTGCCATGTTGATTTCTGTTCCTGCATTGTAGCGGAGCGCCGCGGTTTTCAGAAGTCCTTCGCCGTGCCGCATTAAGGCGGCGAACGGACGCAGGCTCCACCTGGTCGTTGTGGTATCGCGAAAGGGGCGGTTAGGCTCATAAAAATTTCCAATCCCGTCCATAGAAACTTGCGTTTTGGCGCATCCGGAACCGCATATGAAAATAGATTCGTTGTTTATTGCCCTGTAAGCGAAACGGTTTCCATGACGAAACACCTGGTGAAGCTCTGTCTGCTTGTCTGCTTGATTTTGCCCGCGGTTGTATGGGCCGACGCAAACTCCGATTTGGCGTCGCGATTGGCGGCCGTGGAAGCGGCTACGAAAGCGGCGCAAAGCGCAGGCGACAATGCCTGGATGCTGACGAGTTCAGCCCTGGTGCTGATGATGACCGGGCCGGGTCTGGCGCTGTTTTATGGAGGTCTGGTTCGCAGAAAGAACGTCCTGTCGACCATGATGCAAAGCTTTATCCTCATGGCCGTGGTGACCGTGATCTGGGCGATGGTGGGATACAGCCTGGCGTTCGGGGGAGATGCGCCGTTCCTGGGCGATTTGCGGTTTGCGTTTCTCAATAACGTAGGCAGCGCGCCGAATCCGGATTATGCCGGAACCATCCCGCAGCAGACCTTCATGGTGTACCAGCTGATGTTCGCGATCATCACGCCGGCCCTGATCTCGGGAGCCTTTGCCGAGCGGATGAAGTTCAGCGCGATGCTGCTGTTCATGGTCCTCTGGGGCCTCTTTGTTTATTACCCCATGGCTCATATGGTGTGGGGCAAAGGCGGGTTCTTGAATGCAGCCGGAGGAAAGGTCCCGTGTTTTGACTTTGCCGGCGGCACGGTTGTGCATATTACCTCGGGCGTGTCGGCGCTGGTATGCGCGCTGTATCTGGGCAAACGGCTCGGGTATCCGAGCGACGGCATGAAGCCGCACAACCTGGTGGTCAGTTTTATCGGAGCGTGCCTGCTCTGGGTGGGGTGGTTTGGTTTTAATGCGGGAAGCGCGCTGTCGGCGTCCGGGCTTGCCAGCAGCGCGTTTGTGGCGACGCACTTCGGTGCGGCTGCGGCGGCCCTCGGTTGGGTGCTCGCGGAATGGATGCATGACGGCAGGCCCAGTGTTTTGGGCGGGATTTCGGGATGTGTCGCGGGGCTGGTCGCGATCACGCCGGCTTCGGGATTCGTGAAGCCGTTTCCCGCGCTCCTGATCGGTTTCTGCGCGGGAATCGTCTGTTACCTGATGGTTACCAAAGTCAAGCGGCGGTTCGGATACGACGACTCGCTGGACGCCTTCGGCGTGCACGGAATCGGGGGCACTTTAGGAGCCCTGCTGACGGGTGTCTTTGCGACCAATGCCGTGAACGAAAGCTTCAAGGACCCCGCCGGCCATACTCTGGCGTTGGGCCTGGTGGATGGGCACGCGATGCAGGTTGTGAACCAGGCGATCGGCGTCTTGATTTCGTGGGCGCTGGCCATTGTCGGAACGCTGATCATTCTGAAGATTTGCGACGTAGTCCTGGGCTTGCGGGTGCGCAAGGAGCAGGAGATTCAGGGCCTGGATGTCGCCCTGCACGGGGAAGAGGGATACATTTTCGAGTCGTAGGGCCGGCCGGAGACGAGAGTGAGGGCCGTGCTGTCTACGCGCTCGGGAACTCTTGTGGTTTGGCTCGGATGGCCCCTAGCCTCGGGTTAGGATAAAGGGCATGAAGAAGATCGAGGCCATCATCCAGCCGTTCAAGCTGGATGAGGTGAAGGAAGCCCTGAAGGGCATTGGAATCGACGGAATGACTATCAGTGAAGTCCGCGGCCACGGACGCCAGAAGGGGCACAAAGAGGTGTACCGCGGGCAGGAATACAACGTGGACCTGCTGCCCAAAGTAAAAATTGAGATGGTGGTCTCGACGACGCGCGCCGAAGAAGTGGTCAAAGCCCTGGCGAGCGCGGCGCGGACCGGCAAAATAGGCGACGGAAAGATCTTCGTTTACGACGTTGCCGAAGCCATTCGCATCCGGAACGATGACCGTGGGGAATCCGCACTCTAGCATCGGCGCAACAACGATTCAACGCGGGTTTCTGGCCACGGGGGATTCCGAGACTGCGCTGGCGGAGCGCAGCGCCCACATTGATGCCGTCGTGAACGAGGCCGCGGCCGATCTCCTTTTCCCCGCCGCGCCCGCGGGAGTTGCGCTGCTCGCCGTCGGCGGGTACGGGCGTCGCCAGCTATTTCCCTATTCCGATATCGACGTTCTGATGCTTTTTGAATCGGAGCGGCTGGCGGTGGCCCAGAAGGACGCGATTTCGGTGTTTCTGCAGCGCCTTTGGGATGCCGGCCTGCGCATGAGCCACTCGGTTCGCACCCCGGCCGAATGCACCGAAGTGCATGATCGCAATATCGAACTGAACGTCAGCCTTCTCGACCAACGGTATCTCGCGGGCGACCGGTCGCTGTACGCGAAATTGGCCGAGAAGATGCCGCGCTTCATCACCGCCAATCGCGACGTCCTGGTTCGGAATCTCGCTCAACTCACGCGCGAGCGCCATACGAAGTATGCGGATACGTTTTATCATCTGGAGCCAAACGTCAAGGAAACGCCGGGCGGACTGCGCGATTTTCAGTTGATCTGCTGGCTGGCGCAGATGCGCGAAACTCAGCCCACGCGTTTGGGAGCCGCGCATCCTGCTCCCGAACTCGAACAGGCTTTCCGTTTTCTGGCGCGGCTCCGTTGTTACCTGCATTGCCAGAGCGGCCGCGACAACAACCTCCTTTCGTTTGAAGCCCAGGACGCCATGGCGGAACAATGGCGCACGGGCGATGCCGCGCTTTGGATGCGCGAGTACTACCGGCACGCGCGCGCCATTTACCGGGCGGCCATGCGCGACCTGGAGGCCAACGAGGCGCAGTCCAGCTCGTTGTTCGCTCAGTTTCGCGACTGGCGTTCGCGCCTTTCCAACGCCGATTTCAGCGTGCACCGCGAACGGGCGCATTTCCGCGCGCCGCAACGCCTGGACGTCGAGCCGGAACTGGTTTTATCGCTGTTCGAATTCGTGGCGCGGCACGGGATCCGCCCGTCGCCGGAAGCTACCGATCAGGTGCAGGCGCGCCGCGAACGGCTGCGGGCGTACTTCGCCGATTCCAAGCCCGTTTGGCCGGCGCTGGTCCGGATCCTGTCTTTGCCGAATACGCCACTGGCGCTCCGCTGGATGCACGAGACCGGCGTTCTCACTGCCCTGTTCCCCGAACTTGAGGGCATCGAGTGCCTGGTGGTCCGCGACTTCTTTCATCGCTACACCGTGGACGAACACACGCTGGTGGCAATCCAAAACCTATGGCACTTGCGCGGTGTGGATGAAGCCCCGCTGAAGAGCTACGGAGAACTGCTCGGCGAGATGCAGCAGCCGGCCGCCCTCGTGCTTGCCCTGCTGTTTCACGACTCCGGCAAAGGACGCGGCGGGGATCACATCAAGGCTTCGCTCCACCTCGCCCAGCACGCACTCATCCGCATTCACGCGCCGCAGCACGAGACGGACACGATCCTCTTCCTGATCGGCAAGCATCTGGAGCTTTCCTCGGCCATGCAGTCGCGTGATCTGTTTGACCCGCAGACCCTGCGCGACGTCGCTCACCAGGTGGAAACGGTGGAGCGGCTGAAAGCGCTGACGCTGGTCACTTATTCCGATATCAGCGCCGTCAACCCGGCCGTGATGACGCCCTGGCGCGCCGAGCAGTTATGGCAGCTTTATCTGATGGTCTATAACGAGCTGACCCGCGAGTTGGAAGCCGAGCGCATCGAAATCGATCCCGCCGGTCCGCCGGAGCGCGTCGAATTTCTGCAAGGGTTTCCAACCCGGTACCTGCGCACGCACACGGAAACCGAGATCGACGAGCACATGGCGCTGGTGGAAAAGAGCCAGAAACGCGGCGTAGCAGTGGATGTCCGGAAACTCGAGTCGGCTTATCAGCTCACCATGGTTACGACGGCCGATCGCCCGGGCTTGTTCGCATCCGTCGCGGGGACGCTCTCGAGCTTCGGGATGAACATCCTCAAGGCCGAAGCGTTTGCCAACCGCCGCGGGCTCATCCTCGATACCTTCACGTTTGCGGACTCCGCCCGCACTCTGGAACTGAACCCCACCGAGGTCGACCGTTTGCGCAACATGACTGAGCGGGTGATCGCCGGCAAGGTGGACGTTCGCGAGCTTCTCCGCAACCGGCCCAAGCCGGCGCTGCCCAGCCGCAGCGCGCGAATCCCCGCGACGGTATCGTTCGACGGCGAAGCCAGCGCAACCGCCACGCTCGTGGAGATCGTCGCCGAGGACCGTCCAGGCCTGCTTTATGACCTCGCCTCGGCAATCTCGAGCACCGGCTGCAACATTGAAGTCGTGCTCATCGACACCCAGGCGCACAAGGCAATCGACGTCTTTTACCTGACCTCGGGTGGCAAGAAGCTGGAACCGGCTAAGCATGAGCGGCTGGCCGATGCGCTCGAGCGGGCGTGCCAGCCGGCGGGGTAGCCCGCGCTTCGGTCTCCTCTCCGCTCGCGCCATCTTTCCACACTCAAGCCGACAAGATGTTTCAGATGCTGGTTCGAGGTGCGTGAAACGGAGGAAGGGATTGCGCCGGTGTTTCGCGCTCACTCCGGCTGGGCCGTCGTCGACCCAGACTACTACCCTGTGCTCTCCGGGTGAGGCATCGAGCGCATCGAAGTCGTGCTCATCGACACGCAGGCGCGGGTGCGCGCGACCTCGATGGATTTCGGTGTGAGCAGACGCCGCGATCGGACGGCGTCTGCTCACCCAAGCGTGGCTACAGTACGACCATCGGTCGCATCATGTCGTGCTCTTCATGCTCGAGAATATGGCAGTGCCAGACGTACTCTTTGCCCGAAACGCCGAGGTTGGGATTCAAGCTATTGGGCATCGTGGCAATTCCCGGAGGATTGGCCGGCAGATCGAACCGCATAATGACCGTGGTCACCGTGCCGGGATACATCTTTACGGTCTCCTTCCAGCCGAGTTCCAGAGGGTCCGGCCCGACGGCTGGTCCGTTGTAGTTTGGATTGGCAGCCCCCGAGGTGGGACCGAAGGAATTGTAAGGCTGACGCTGCAGCACCTGGACATTCACCAAATGGAAGTGCATCGGGTGGGCATCGGCGGTGGTATTGACGATTTGCCACACCTCGGTCGAGCCCGCCAGCGGGTTCTCCGTCGAAGCATCCATGTAGTTCCGTCCGTATGTGTTGCCACCGCCTTTTGTCGCCTGAACGTTGGTTCCCAATCGCTGGACCAACCGGCCCCACGTGTCGTAATCTTCGTTGAGCGTGAGGATCCGTACCGGCACGCCCGGCGGCGGCGGGAGAGGAGTGGTTGTAAAGGTCCCCACCAGGGACGGATCAATCCCGGGTGTCAAATCGGTCGATGTATTAATCGCCAGCGGCGGATCGACACTGGTCGCAGGAACGACGTTGAAGCGCATGATCTGACGCGTATTGGGTCCAAACCCCGGAGTCGTGATCGTCGGGTTCTTCGGCGCGCCGGGGAAGTAGTCGTTGCGTGGGTCGCCCATCGGGAACGGCGCCGGCGCATCGGTGTAGAGAATCACCTTCTTTCCAACGAACCCGCTGAAGTCCACAAGGAGATCCCAGCGCTCCGCCGGACCGGTCACCAGGCTTCCTTTCATGGTGACGGGGTTGAAGGGTATGTTGGACGGCACGTTCACGGGTTTGGAGAGAAAGCCGCCCTCGGTTCCGATCACCAGGAAATCCGGGCCTTTGGCGTTGGTGGGCGCCAGCGTGGCGGCATTCAGAGTGATACCATCCGCGCTGCCGTCGTCGACGTAAAGCTGCAAATTCAGGAATCGCGCCTGCGTGGCGTTGAGAATGCGCAGCCGATAGCGTCGCGCCTCTACGGTCGCTTCGGGATAGACCGTGCCGTTGGCGAGCATGGTGTCACCGAAGTACTCGGGGATGCAAGATGGATCGGGAAGGGGCGGCTTGGTTATGTCGGTGGTCGACTTCCACCGATTCGTCTCGTAGAGGTGAGCGTACCAGAGGCTTCCCACGCCCGTCGGGCCTGGCCAGGTGGGATCGAGAGTCCCGATGTTGGACCCGACGAAGATCTTGTCCTGGATAACTACCGGGATTTCACGGCCGCCGTTTTCCACAAAATCCGGCAGACCCATATTCCGCAGGTTGCCTTCAAACGCATCGCGAATGATGTAAGCGGTCGCAATCCCCGCATAGGCGTTCAAGCGGGTGATGTCGTGCGCATGGTCGTGATACCACATCAACCGTGCGCTCTGCGCGTTCGGATAGAAGAATTCGCCTTGGCCTGGTTGCAGGTTGGGATTCAGCAGCTTGTAATAATTGCTGCCGTTCGCGGCGATGCTCGGTCCATACTTGCCGCCGGAAGCCGCGGGCGTAAACCAGGCCATGGGGCCTCCATCGCTGATCCATGGGACAAACCCACCATGCAGGTGAGTCACCGCTGCGTTGTAACCGTTGCCGCCGAATCTCGCTGCGGCATCGGGAAAGCCGCCAACTGCCATTGCCAGATTGCTTACGTCCACCGGCAGAATGTGTTTCGGCGGAAGATAATTCGTGAACGTGAGCTGGATCGGCACCCCTTTTTGAGCAACGACGATGCCGCCAAGGTGCCGTGTTGGGTATCCCGCCTCGCCTAGAGCGACAGCCGGGCTGTAACCCCAGAGAGTGGTCGGTCCCAGGGCCGGGTGCAGTGTATCCGTGAACTGTCCGATCTTCAGCGAATAGTGTACCGCTCCAGTAACTGGAGCCGGCGTTGCATCGGGCATCGCGACGGGAATACCGCCGGGGCCAACACCCCGCAACGGCTGTGCGAATTTCCGCAGTGGTGAACTCTGATAAAAGGCATAGGCATACCGTCTCGTAGCCAAGAGCGCTGCGGCTCCGGCGGTGGCCTGCATGAATGTGTCTTCGGTTGATCATTCGGGACCTCCTGAATGAAGTAGGCCGATGTAATGGGAGAAATGAAGTGAGCACGACCAGTGGTACAGATCGCC
Source organism: uncultured Solibacteraceae bacterium (assembly GCA_964390225.1). Classification (GTDB taxonomy): domain Bacteria; phylum Acidobacteriota; class Terriglobia; order Bryobacterales; family Bryobacteraceae; genus PSRJ01. Next base: position 32,068 of record CAYMHP010000006.1, on the reverse strand, counting down.
GGCCTCATGCTCTATCCTCCCGGTGCGCACGCGGTGTTGAGACACGGGACCTATCGCCTCGCTCCTTCAACGCGCGGTGCCGGCTACCGGCACTTGTCTTGCGGTGACTGGCGGCGAGGGTCCACCAAGCTGCTCACACCATCGTCCTGGGTGGGACACCCCGACGAGTTGCTGAATGGAACGCCTGAGCCCTGGACTTACTTAGGAACAGACCGATGATGCGGCACTTATAGCCCAAAATCAATAGTACTTAAAAAGGTATTTAAGTCCTGAATCTGTTATTACTCATAGTCGCGATTCAAGAGCGGGCCGTCTTTCCCCGTCAGAGCTTCTAGAGATCAGAGAAAAATGCCACCGATGAATCAGAGTTCGAGGGCTCAAGATCTTTTATATTTGATTACATTCTGAGCGCTAGCGAACTTAATAACAGGCTGCGATGGTCGAAAAGGGACGTTTCGAGCGTGCGGTACGGGAACCCAGTGTGGCCAAAACGTAGAGACCACGAACCCGCCTGCAGAAACGAGCGCAGGCGCTAGCGCACAACCACTTTATCCGTCCCCTGGTTTGCGTACTCGTCGTCTACGCGGACAGCTACGGTGTGCTCTCCGGGTGAGGCGTCGAGTGCGAGCGTGTAATCAAGATCCGGTGAGTCGGAAAGGCCGCCGGTGGGCGCTACGACCGTCCAGTCGCCACCATCAATTGAATATTCTGCCTTCGCGATGTTGCTCAAGGCGTCCCCGGCGTGCCAGCGGATTTCCAGTTTGCCGCCATTGCGCGACGCCGTGAGATTCGTAATCTTTGGCGGCGTATTGTCGATGAGGAAAGAATCGCTCTCGAGTTTTGTGGTCAATGCCTCGGAAGGCGGGTTGGCGGGAGCGTCGGAGGCGGTGACCCGGATCCGATACTCGCCGTCGGGGAGCGGTGTGGAGTCCCAGGAATAGTATTTCTCGGCCACCTTGTCTTTCAGCGGTTTCCACTGGGTTTCATTCTCGCCGCGGATCTCGACGGTGTAGACGAGCGAATCGCCGTTGGGGTCGGATGCCATCCAGCGTGCGCCGATCCAACCCTTCGCAGGCTGCATGGCCGGTGTCGTGGTGGCGGGCGTTTCCGCGGCCGGCGCAGGAGTCTCCGCGCGGGTCGCCTGGCGATTCAGAGGAGGCAGGCTTAGCGTCGGCGCGGTATTCGAGGTCGAAGGCGCCGGGAATTTGTAATTGGGAGGCGTGATCTCGATGCGATCCAGACGCGGCTCGACGTTCTTTGGAAGATACGCCACCTCGACCGATTCGAGTTCGGGCGTACGGCTGCCGTCCCCGGTGAACGTTGCCTTCCATTGCACGAAACGCGCCGGTGGAGAGGCGATCCGGCCGCCCTTCGTGTCCGTAATGGGAGGCGACCAGGCACTCCAGTTTTTCTGCGGCTGATCGAGATTCCCGCTGCGCGTCTGAACCGAGATTTGTCCCGCGTTCAGCTTGGCATCGAAGCTCAAACGCCCCCATTTCGTGAAGGTGTTGGCATCGAACACGTCGCTCTCGATCGTGCCCTGCTGCTCCAGGCTGGATTCGATCGCATACACTTTGCCGACGTTGCCGGTGGCTGCGTAAAGCCGGCCGTCGGAACCCGTCTGGAAGGCCGTCACCTGCGTGGCCGGCACCGTAAGCAGAGCGGTGTACAGCGTCGGGGTCTCAATGCGGTAAATATTCCCTCGGTTGCCCGCACCCAGGATCACGCGGCCCGCATTGTCGAACGCGATTGCGTATACCAGATCCGACGGATGCGTCCAGAGGCGGCGCGGGTACCCGCTGCGGTCGATCTGGTAGACATCGGACCCACCGGCGATGGTAATCGGAGTGGGGTTGAGCTGGTTGGGATTAGCCGACGGCCGCGCTACCGCTTGCGCTCCGCCGATCGTCAGTGTGATCGGACCCGGAGCGGCTGCAGGGGCAGGAGGAGGCGGGGGCGCCGCCGCGAAGGTTGGGCGACTTCCGACTCCCGCCGCGTAAATGGTACCATCGCGGCCCAGCGCCACGGCGGTCACTTCCTTTTTTGGCATCTGGTACAGCACGAAACCATCGCCAGCGGGGGTGATCCGCATGACCAGTCCGCCCGGGTCGGTTCCCACGATGACATCGCCATTCGGGTCGAGCGCCATCGAGCGGACATGCGTCTCCTCGCATTGAAAGAATACTTTCCCTTTGCCCTCGGGAGTGACGCGATGCACCGCGCCCTGGTCGCCCGTTGCGACGAACAGGTTGTCCTGCAGGTCAAATGCCATTGCCCAGATATACTTTGCTTTCGGGTCGTAGAAAACCTCGGGCTTGCCGTTGGCCGGTACGCGGTAGACCTTGCCGTCCGGAGCGGTTGCAGCGTAAACCCGGTCCTTGGAATCGACGGCGAGGGCGTGGATCTCGAGGCCGTCGAGTTCCGCCAGCATGCGGCCTTTGCCATCGGCGCCGATGCGGTAGAGCTTGGCGCCATTGCCGCCGCCAGTGTACAGATTGCCCTTCGAATCCCGGGCCAGGGCCCAGAGGTATACGGCGGACGAGTCATACCACTCTTTCCAGCGCGGAGCGAGCGTGAGCAGACCGTCGCTGCGGATGGAGAGATTCTTGACTACGCCCTTCTGGAAATCGGCATAGTCGTCCTGCGTCCACGTGCGGGTCTCGCCGGCAAGCAGGACGGCGGGCAGCGCGCAAACCACCACTGCGCACGGCGCAAAGCTTAGAATTTTATTCATTTTGTTACCGGAACCGCTCCCCGTCGTTGATCCGGCGGGGAGCGGCAAATACCTAGTTCACGTGGATGCGCAGCGAATAGCTGCCCGTCACAACGTAGTCGAACGGCAGCGTCATCTGCTCCGTGGCGGTTTCAGGTGAAGTCACCACGCTCCGATTCGCGGCGCGCCCGGCCTGCATCACGTTGAGCACGGAGGACGGGAGGCTCGGCAGAGTCTTGTCGTCGAAATATGCCGTGGGACTCGATTGCACCAGCGAAATGTAAAGCTTGTTGTTGCTGCGCTCCTGGTTCAGCAGCGACACTGTCTCCGGGATGCCGAGGAAGCGGTTCATCGCGCCCGCCATATTCTGCATCCGGTTCACGGTATCGGCGTCGCTCAGCAGGATCCGGTGGTCGCCGCGGCCCAGGCCGTCCGGAATTCTGATCTTGAATTCGCGGTGAATGGTTTCTCCCCGGTACGGCCGCAAAAATACCTTGACGGGGACTTCGTCGCCGGGGCGAACATCGGGATTGGCCACCCAGGCGCTCTCGATGGTCGCGACGCGGCGTTCCGGAAGCAGATCCACGGTCACGCTCACGCGCTTTACGTCCGGCAGCTTGACGTTGTTCAAGTACAGTTTGTTGAACTTGTCCGCCCACCATCCCGCCAACATCATCGGCGCGGGAACCGGCAGCTCGCCCGAGGCCTGCATGGTGGAAAGCGATAGATTGGGCTGGCCGTTCATCTCGACCTTGCCGCTCAGCCGGTACGTGGCCTCGTCGGCGAATTCGTTCAGGTCCGAGAGCGTGTTGGCGAGCGTCATCATCATCAAGGTGGGCGTCCACTTCTGGTGCACAAAAACATTGAAGTGGAAGTCCTTTTCTCGGTTGACGCTCTCGTCTTCCTTAAGCGCGCGGACCTTCACCGTGACCGGAATCATGTTGGATTCGCCGCCCAACTCGCCCATAATGCCGCTGTGGCGATCCTGATGCAGTGCCCCGACGATCTCGGTAGCGTTGGCAAACTTGTTCGGCTGGAACTGGGAGGCGAGCGTCATCACCACTTCGCCCTTGCTCATTGGCATACTGACGGGGCCGAGATTGAAGAACGGGTGTCCGAACGCCAGCACGCGTTTCCCGTCGTTGTAGGTGACGGTGCCCAGGCCGGTGACGCTCATGTCGCCATCCACCAGCACGCCCGCTACGGGTTCACCGGGATTTAGAGACTGTTGCCATCCGGGCGCCGGCTTGTTCGTATAAATCGCGCCGGTCGCGCCTCCGCCTTGCACCGCGGTGATACCGAGCTGCTGGAATACCGGCGAGTACTCCTGAATTACATCGGAGTGGAAACCGGAAAAGACCAGTGGCGCCTCGATTGGGGTCATCAGGGGTTGCTGCTCGAGCAGCTTCGGCGAAGCGCCTGCCGCCACCAATTGCCCCAGCATTTCACCGGGAACTGAGACCTCGTGGCCGCGGGCCTGCAGCTTATCGGGCGTGCGCGCATCGCCGGGACGCGACTGATCGAGGTCGTTGATTTCGAGCATCAGCTCGATCGGGGTGATGCCGCAGATGGCATCCGGCGAGAAGACGCTCAACCGGAGGGCCACTGCGCCCACCAGCTTGCCATCGATGTATACGGGGCTTCCGCTCATGCCGCCCGCGACATTGGTGCGCGCGGCCTTGCCGCCCATTTTGCCGAGGATCACGTCCTGGCGCGGGCCCCAGGCATTTTTCCAGAGGCCAATGATTTCCACCGGGATCGGGTCCGCTTCGGTCCCCTGAAACACCGTCCACGCCGTCGCCTTCATGCCGGGCTTAATCTCGCTCAGCTTCATGATTTCGACTTTTCCAGCCTTGGGACGCGCGGGAGAGGTTTCTACCGCGGAAAGAGGTAGCGCAGCCACCGCAAATCCGAAAAGGACCGCGGCAATTCGCAGGTTCATTTGGGTCAACAGCTCCAGTTAGTCATATTGTACTACCGCGTTCCGGAAGTTCCCGGTGCCCGCGGAGCCTTGGACAACACAAGAGTCTCTGCTTGCCATCACCGTAGCGTCACCACGGTCGCGCCCCATCCTCCCGCTTCGGCGGGGGCGTCGTGAAACTCGGTCACAAAATCCGTGCGCGCCAGAATGGACCGGACGATCTCGCGCTGCACACCGATCCCGCGGCCATGAATGATCCGCAGGGCTTTGAAACCGAGCCGCCGCGCTTCTGCCAGATATTCCTCCACCACGTCCTTCACATCGCGCGGCGCTACGCTATGCAGATCGAAGACATCGGTAATCGGAATGCGAATCGGCTCCGGCTCCAATATCATTCCCCGTAAAAATCCTTGCCTCAAAAATCAAAAGCCCGGTCAGCGAAGCCGACCGGGCCGGTTATGACTCCCGCGCACTAAAGCGCACCTGATGTCAAGCAACCTGCTGCGAGCGATACTGGCAGACGATTGCTTCCATCTGATCTTTCAACCGGAGTTTCATCTTCTTAATCCGCGTTTCCTCCAGTTCCTGCTCGGAGGTCAGGTGCGGAAGCGCTTCGAGGGCGTCCAACTGCTTCGCGTATTCCGAATGCTGCTGAACGAGGCGCCGAAACTCCTCGTTGGTGTCCATCAGGTGCGCTTTCAATTCTTCCTGTGCGTTCCGTTCCATATCAGGCAAGTCCTCCCATGAGGTTGCCACGCCGAGTCGTGGTTCGGGAAGAAGGCTCGGTGGGTAATCTCGTGCTGTTCGTCAGAGATGGCATTGCTGCCTACTCGCCACCTTAACATGAATGAAACTTCATGACAATAGCTGGTTCGGGGGGCGAGTCGTAGTACTCGGGCCTGATGGTAAGTTCCTCAAATCCCTGGGACTTGTAGAACTTTCGCGCCTCTGCGTTGGAAGGCCGGACCTCCAGGTAGATATCGCCTTCGAACTCGCTCAGGAGAGCCGATAGCAATGCCCGCGCTACCCCCTGCCTGCGGAATTCCGGAGCGACCGCGAGATTGAGGATCTCGCATTCACCAGGCCTGAGTGTACGCGTAACCAGAAATCCAACGACGCGCATGGCGGTCGTGGCGACCCGCAAATCGTAAGCTAAGTAGTCGGTTACGTCCCACTGTGCCGCCGCGGGGCTGGCCGCCTGGATGGCACGCACCGCGACCAGATCGTGCGGCTCGCCTCGTCGTACCGGGGGAATCACGCGGAACGCCCGTTACATCTTGGGAGCGTAATACCCTCTGCGACAGCGCACCACGAGATCTTTGCGGCCCTTCACGCGGAGATCCACCGTGTGATAGAGGCCATCGGTGCGCAACGGTTCCGGCCTGTAGAAGATGTTGTATTGGTGGCGCAGCTCGTTGGCGATGTTTTCAAAAGACTGTTCGAGATCCTCGACTTTGAACGGGAAGAACGCGCGCCCGCCGGTCTCTTGCGCGAAGTACTTCAACACCTTGTCGCCTTCCGTTTCGGTACGGGAGATATTGGTCGAGATCGCGTAGACCACCACATCGGCCTTCTGCGCCATCTCGAGGGCCTGATCGCGCGTGTAGCGGCTCTCGTTGTCTTCGCCATCGCTCACGATGACAATCGCACGGCGGAACTTGTGCCGGGGCTGGTCCTGCTGGAGCTTGTCGCGGCAACCGAAGAAAATGGCGTCATACAGCGCAGTGCCGCCGCCCGGCCGCAGACCGCGGATGGCGGTATCGAGCTTCTCGGTGTCGTCGATCAGGTCGGAGACCAGCTCGGCAGAGGAATCGAAGCTGATGACCATGGCCTTGTCCTGACCGGTATGAACGACGCTATTAAGAAACTCCACCGCGGCTTCCTGTTCGAACTTGAAGCGATCGCGAATGCTGTTGCTGGTGTCCACCAGAATCCCGAGTCTCAGCGGCAGGTCCGTTTCCGCCGTGAACTCCTGGATCATTTGCGGCTTCTTGCTCTCGATCACCTCAAAGTCGTCCTTGTTCAGGTCGGTAATGAAGCGGCCCTTCTTATCGGTGACGGTGAACAGCATGTTGACCCGCGTCACGTCCACCAGAATGCGTGTAGGCTCGTCGCTTTGCGGGGCGGATCCGGATGGCGCAACGGGCGGGGCGGGTTTCTGGTCCGCGGCGAGCAGCGCCAAACCAAGCACACTAGCGGCCGACACAAACACCCAAACTTTCATACCGCCAATTATAACTTAGCGGGTATCTGGGCCATCCAGGACTGTAGTTCCGGCGCCAGGGGCGATTCGATCGAGATCTCCTCTCCCGTGCGGGGCTGGCGGAAGCGGATGCGGTGAGCGTGCAGGAAGTATCTGCCCATTGGAGGCATGCCCTCGACTTTCGCGGGCGCGCCGTAGAGTGCGTCGCCGGCGACCGGGTGACCGATGCTGGACAGGTGCACACGGATCTGGTGCGTCCGGCCGGTTCCGATGCGGGCTTCCAGCAGCGTGAATTTCTCGAAACGCTGCAAGACCCGGTACTCCGTCCAGGCAGCGCGGCCTTCATTCAGCCGCGCGGTCATCCGGGTGCGCCTCACCGGATCGCGCGCGATCGGGCGCTCGATCCGCCCGGTTTCCGCGCGGAGTTGCCCGTGTACCAGGGCAAGATAGACCTTTTCTACCTGCCGGCCGGAAAACTGCGCCGCGAGTGATCGATGCGCCGCGTCCGTTTTCGCAACGAGCAGCACACCGCTGGTGAACCGGTCTAGCCGGTGGACGATGCCAGGACGCAATGGGCCGCCTACTGTCGAAAGCGAGCCGAAATGATGCACCAGGGCGTTGACGAGCGTGCCGGAGTGCACGCCCGCTCCGGCGTGCACCACCATGCCCGCGGGCTTGTCTATGGCGACGAAATCCTCGTCCTCATAGAGCACGTGTAGCGGGATCTCCTCGGCGGTGGCCCGCAGCGGCGGCAGTTCGGCCGGGTCGACGTCGATCGAATCGCCCGAGCGGACAGCGTGCGACGGCCGCTCACGCGTGCCGTTCACCAGGATGCGGCCGGCCTTGATCCACTCCTGTATCCGAGACCGGCTGAATGCGGGAAGCCGCTCATGCACGAGTTGGTCGAGCCGTTTGCCGGCATCGCGAGTTTCGGCGCAAAGTCGCAAACCGTATTGTACGTGCCGGCGCTAGCGGACTCTGCGAAGCGTGGCTGCCGCTTCCACAACCGGGGGTGGGGGAGGCGGCGGCGCGGGCTTGCGCACGCGCCGGTCGAGGCGGTTTGCAATGAACTCGTCGCGCGCCTTCGCTTTTTTCGGAGCCGGCTTGGCGTCCACTGCGGCCCATTCCTCGGGCGTGACCTCCTGGATCATCGGGAGGTATTTTTGGAAGTAATTCCGCAGCCGCTCCTGCACTGGCTTCAGGGCGGAGTGATAGAGAAGGAACAGGACCTCGTCGGGCGCCGCCTGGCAAACCAGGAAGTACACCTGGGAAGCCTTGCGGATACGCGCGGAGCGCAGCGCGGTTTCCAGCTTCCTGGCGCGGGCCTCCACCTTCTGCCATGCCTCGAGTTCGGGCTTGCGCAGTTCGGTGGATTTGATGAGCGCCACTTTCTCCTTGGGCGTTAGCTTCTCGGCGAAGGCGTAGAGGAAGGGTCCGAGCCGCGCGGCGCGATACCGCGGCTCGTCGGGAACCATCCGGGCAATCTTTTCGAATCGCGCCAAACCCGGCAGGTTAACCTTCGGACCAGTCAGAACGGGAGAGAATATTGTCAACAGCCCGGCTTCCTCGAGCGCGCGAACAATGTCGGCCGGGTTGTCTTCGGTGCCGATGCGTTTCAGCTCTTCGCCCAGGACACGCGGCGGAATCGACTTCTCGACTCCGGCCTCGCGGGCATTGGCGACCTGCATTTCGGTACGCGCTTCGAGCGTGAAGCCCAGGCGCACGCGGAAGCGCACCAGCCGCAGCAGGCGCGACGGATCGTCGTACAGCCCGTACGGGTTCGTTAGCCGCAACTCGTGACGCTCGATATCGGCGAGACCGTTCATGGGGTCGAGAAGAAGGCCGCGCGATGCTTTGTTCAGCGACAACGCGATTGCGTTGCAGGTAAAGTCGCGGCCGCGCAGATCCTCCTGGATCGTGGCCGGAGTGACCTGCGGTTTGCCCCCAGTGCGCGGATATTTGTCCTGGCGCGACATGGCAATTTGCGCGGTGACGCCGGAGGGGAACAGCAATTCCACGCACTTCCGGTTTTCATCGAGCGCGGTCACTTTCGCGGCCGCATTGTCGCAGACTGTTTTTGCGACCTTGAGAGCGTTGCCCTCGACGACAAAATCCAGGTCGCGGATGCGGAATCCGGCCAGCATGTCGCGCATCGCGCCGCCCGTCAAAAAAACATTGACGTTCGCCAGTCCGGCAGCCGCCTGGACCTGCTCGACGACACGGTTCTGGTCCGTGCTCAGGTGACTCTCGAGCATGAAGATGTAATCGCTCATCGCAAGCGCTTTCGACCCGCCAAAACTGTCTGTCCCACCCTACGCCCCTACGCGCGGGGATGGTGCTGCTCGACCACCGAACGAAGCCTCGACCGCATCACGTGCGTGTAAATCTGCGTCGTCGAGATATCCGCGTGTCCGAGCATAATCTGTACGCTCCGCAAATCCGCCCCGCCGTCCAGCAGATGAGTCGCGAAGCTGTGCCGGACCACGTGCGGCGTCAAGCCGTGAAAAATCCCAGCCTTCTTTCCGTATCCGCCCAACAGTTTCCAGAACGCCTGCCGTGTCAAACAGCCGCCGCGCGCCGTCACGAACAGGAAACGGCTGGCGCGCCCTTTCAACAGCGCGCTTCTGCCATTCTCGAGGTAATCCCGCACTGCCCGTATCGCTTCTTTGCCGACCGGTACCAGCCGCTGCTTATTTCCCTTGCCCGTGGTGCGCAGCACTCCCATCTCGAGATTCAGATCGCTCATCCCGACGCGGCACAATTCCGAGACGCGTAGGCCGGTCGCGTAGAGCAGTTGCAGCATGGCGCGGTCCCGCAGTCCGGTTGGACGGGCGGCATCCGGCGTAGCGATCAGACGTTCGATTTCAGCCAGGTTCAGGAACTTGGGGATGGTCTGCCACTGCTTGGGCGTGCGCAGATGAGCCGACGGATCGGCCGACAGCACCCCCTCGCGCAGCAGGAATGCGCAGAACGTCCGGATCGTCGTCACATGGCGGGCGATGGAGCGGCTGTTCAGCCCGGACTGGTACAAATGATCGATGTACCTGAGCAATTGCTCTGTCGAGGGGGGACCGGGAGAAGACCCGAGAAACGCGCTAAACTTTTCGAGATCAGCGGAATACGCGGCCAGGGAATTTTCGGAGAGACCCTTTTCGATGCGGCAGAAATTGAGAAACAGCCGGATTTGGTTACATAACTCCGGCGTGGCGGCCTTCGCATTCCCGGGCATCGAGCCAATGATACAATAAGCCGCGAAATGTTTGAAACATACTTGTTGCAAATGAGGTAGTTGTTGGCCGGCTCCACCACGAAAAAAGCGGTTGTCCGGCGATTCGACCGGGAACCTCTGGCAGGGTATGTTAATCCTGTTTCTTATCTGCAGCTTACGGGGATAGAGCTGCTTTCCGCGCAGGGCAACGTCTCGGTAGTGCCGTACGACGAGATCAAGGCCGTCGCGTTCGTCCGGGACTTCGAGAACCTCCAGGAAACCGAGAAGCGTGTCTTCAATACCCGTCCCAAGATGGAAGGCCTGTGGGTCAGCTTTCGCTTCCGGGACGGCGACGTCATGGAGGGCGTGCTGCCGAACAACCTCTTGCCGGTAGAGCCGTACGGGTTTACGATCATTCCTCCGGACCCCTACAGTAATCACCAGCGGGTGTTCATTCCGCGAATGGCGCTGCGCGGCGCCGAGGTCCTCGGCGTTGTTGGCAGCCCGCTGAAGAGGCGGAAGCCGAAGCCTGAGGCCAAGGAGCAAATCGGCCTGTTCGAGGAGTAGGACGCTCTGTGAGGAGTAGTCCGCGCGCACTGTCCGGGCCATCGGAATCCCTCGAAACTAAAGCTAAAGCGTTGGAGCGGTTGTGCGGATTGAGGTAAAATTTGTTGCGGTATACTGGGATTTAATACCAACAAGTCTCAGTAGCTGGAGGATTTATGAAGCTTCGATTGCTGGCCCTCACTGTGGCCGGACTCACCTTTTTTGCGGTATCCGCCTCGGCCCAGGTGGGCTCGATGGAAGGCGACGTGAAGGGCGCCGACGGACAGCCCCTGAAGGGCGCTATGGTCAAGATCGACCGCACCGACATTAAAGCGCACTACCAGGTGAAGAGCGATAAGAAGGGCCACTATTTCCACGCAGGTCTTCCGTTTGGAACCTATAACGTGTCGATTGAGGCAGACGGCAAAGACGTGCCGGTCGCTCAGGGCGTCCCGCTGCGTGGCGGCGACCCGGTGAATGTGCCGATCGACCTTAGCAAGCTTGCCGCCCAAGCCCAGTCCGCGCAGGACCAGCAGAGGGCCGGTGCCGCCCCGGAAACGACTCGCCAGATGAGCGCGAAGGAAAAGGCCGAACTCGACAAGCAGTTGAAGGAACGCGAAGAGGCGATGAAGAAGAACAAGGAGCTGAACGACGCGTTCCAGGGCGGCCTCACGGCGGCGCAAGGCAAGCAGTGGGACCAGGCGGTGGCTTCTTTCACGAAGGCAAGTGAACTCGACCCCAAGCAGCACGTCGTGTGGGCTCAACTCGCCGAAGCCGAGGTGAACCTGGCCGGGACGAAGACCGGCGCGGAGGCCGACGCCGCCATGCAGAAGGGCCTCGAGGCATATGGCAAGGCGATCGAATTGAAGCCGGACGATGCCGGCTACCACAACAACTTCGCGCTGGCGCTGGCGCGCGCCAAGAAATTCCCCGAGGCGCAGGCTGAGCTGACCAAGGCCGCCACGCTCGATCCGCCGAATGCCGGCCGGTATTATTACAACCTGGGGGCGCTGCTGGTGAATGCTGGCCAGAACGATCCGGCCGGAGAGGCTTTCAAGAAGGCCATTGAGGTCGATCCGAACTACGCCGACGCGCAGTATCAATACGGCGTGTTCCTGCTCTCCAAGGCGTCGATTACAGCGGACGGCAAAGTAACGCCGGTGCCCGGCACCGCGGAGGCCTTCCAGAAGTACCTGCAGTTGAAGCCTGACGGGCCGTTTGCGGATTCCGCCAAGTCGATGCTCGGCACCCTGAACGCGACGGTGGATACAACGTACAAGAACCCCACCGCGCCGGCGAAAAAGGGCAAGAAGTAATCTCGTTTAGAAAGACGGGGCAGGCGCTGCAAGCTCCTGCCCCACTTGCATGATTCGTTTTTTCATCCTTCGGTTTGTTCTACCCCTCCTTCTCTTCTTCTTACTGAGATCGGTGCTGAGCAGCATTTTCAGGAGTGTCCGAACCACCGCGCAGCCTCCGCAGACCACTCCCAGGCAACCTCCGCCGATGCCCGCAGGCGGGGAACTCAAGAAAGATCCGGTGTGCGGAACGTACGTCTCTACAAACGGCAGCCTCACGCGAACGGTAAGCGGCGAGGTGATGTACTTCTGTTCGAAAGAATGTCGCGATAAATATCGAGTGGCCTGAGCCCGAGTGTACACTGTGCTTATGCACTCTCGCCTGGTCCTGGTGGGCTTTTGCGCAGTCTCTTCCGTAGCCTTTGCCCAGAGCTTCGAAGCTGCCATCAGCGGCGGCGTTTCCCGATACGGCGACACCAGCCTGGGGACCGCGACCGGCGTTCCGACAGATCCGCAATACACGATGAAGGACGGCTTCCGGCTGACTTTCCGGATGGCGCTCAACTCCTGGCGCTTCTTCGGCCACGAGTTCGGTTATTCATACAACCGAAGCCACGTGGAAGTGCCGCCCGTCACCACGTCGACGCTCGCCGGCACTACCGTTCAGCCGGCGACCGAGATCAGCGTGCCGATTCACCAGGGCTTCTACGACTTTCTCGTCTATGCCACTCCGGAGGGCACGCATGTACGGCCGTTCGCGGCCGGCGGCGTGCAATTCAGCAGCTTCTTTCCTCCGGGTAGTTCCGTCTATTACGGCAATCAGGAGACGAAGTACGGGATCAACTACGGTGGCGGACTAAAAGTGCGGCTCACCGATATTTGGGGCATGCGCTTCGACGTGCGGCAATACAATATGGGCAAGCCCTTCGGTTTTCCGAACCAGAGCGGACGCCTGCTGCAGTTGGAGATCTCGGCGGGAGTGTCGTTCAACCTGTAGCTGGTGCTTACAGCTGAGGATTTCGGGAAAGCAAGAACCGCGCCATCACTGGGGAGGCTGAAGCGGTTGCCGTTCACTTCAACCGGCCGTGCTCGAGGACCGTGTTCCAGCTTCCTTTCGGACCGCGATCAGCGACTTTGTCATGAGCAGAAATCGCTCTTTGCGGACTTCCGCCTGCGGGAAGAGGCGGCGCAGGTCCGCAGCCGAGCAGAGACGGATGTCTTTCAGGAAGTGCTCGATATACCAGCGCTTCGCCTCTGCGTCGATTCTGTTTAGCAGGGCCCATACGGTAAACCGGCGGACGATCGGCGCCGACCAGCGCTTCGGGAGCCAGTGGACGAATGGCGTGAGCAGGTGCGTTTCGATCGGGAAGTAGCGATTCGGGGTCTGTACCCAGAAGGCCTTGCCCACCCGGGCGGCCTCGGCGGCGAAGCGCGCCTGCGCTTCCGGCGGGCCCACGTGCTCGATCACCGAATTGCTGAATACGATGTCGAACGCCCGATCGGCGAAAGGAAGACTGCACGCATCCGCCGCCACGCACGCGAACCCCGTTGTGAACGCCTCACCGCTGGCGCGCGGCATGTTCAACAGAACGATCCTGGCCGCCGCGCCCGGCGTCGATGACCACGTCTCAGCGGCGCCGCCTACGTCCAAAATACGAGTGCGTGCGTCGATCGGGAATTCGTCGAGGAACCGCTGCATTCGCGCGCGGCGGAAACGGCGCTGCAGCCCCTGCAAGGCCCCGATCACGACGGGGCAACGCGGCTGGTGACGAAGGCCATCCGCTCAATGCCGGATTCGATCTCAGCGCTCAGGCGGTTCATGCGTTTCGCTGAACTGCCCCATAACTCCGTTGGTCTGTCGCGCATAACAAGCTGCGATACCTATGATGATGCTCCGCAGCCGCGCAGCGCAAATTCGTGTCGCGCGGACAACACTCCGGGCTAGCTTACTTAACGCTCCACTCGACGAGAATTACAGGGCAGTTTCGTGCGTCATTACGGAGCACCAAACGCTTGAAGTCATTGCTCGGGTTTGGCGATTCCAGAACTGCGAGTTCGCGGACGCGCGCGGGGTCGGTCGCGAACTGAGTCGCATTCCAGCCGTTACCCGGTCCAGGTGCTTCCCTGGCGTGGCTGCCGGAATCGGCGGTGTAGGCCACCAGGCCGCCAGGGCCGAACTCGGCGGGATGCAGCTTAAGCACGACAGGAACGCCCGGAAGCGCGCCGCTGAGAGTGCCGATGCTCGCGTGTGCTCCATCAATTTCGACCACGCCACGACGCGCTAATTCACCCGTCCAAATGAGACGGCCCGATCGCGGACCCTGGTAAGAAGGGGGCGCCGGGACCGGCTGCTGAGCGGGTGCTTGGGTGGCCGACAACTGCGGCACTGGAAAGACACGGGTGAGCGCGAATGGTGCCGCTACCGTCGGAACGGGTGTCGCCGCGACGGCTGGCGGAGGAGCGAGCACCGGCTCGGTATGCGGGGTTGTGATAACAGGCGATGGCACAACCAGCGCCCGTCTCGGCGGGGGTGAACGGTCGGGCGCGGGCTTCGGCTGCTCGGGAATTGTCCGCGGAGTGGTCTCCGGGGCGGGGATGCTCCCAGTAATCTCGCCCGACCTTACGAATTCCGGCTGTAATGGGGGGTCGGCGACCTGCGGCGCCGTGGGCTGCTCATGCGGCTGGCCGAGAAAACGGGCCAGTTCTTGGACCTCCGCTGCACCGCGCTGGCGCGGCTCCACGCGCATGCGGACTAGAACGTCGCCCGACCGTCGCGCATACGTGATGCTACTGGCCTGAAGTTGCGCGGCGTCTAGCGGGATGCGTGTGCGCGCTCCACCGTCGTCGATTTCCAGAACGCCGGCAGAGGCGTGGCGCACCGGCACGGCGTTGCGGTCCCACTCGATGCGGAGCTGGCCGGCGAGCTCGTAAGTGTGGAGGCCCAAGCGAGCGGGAGCGCGGCGGGAGCCCAGAGCGAGCACGATGCCCGTGGCGAGCAGGAGAGATGCTGCCAGCCACAGCCAGGCGCGGCGTCTCCTTCGCCGGGTGTGAACGAGTGCGGGAACAGGTTGCGCGCCGAGGATCTCTTCCCCGGGGGACGCGGGCGGCTCCGGCGCACCCGCCTCTTCGGTCTGCTCGGGCAGCGGTTCGCAGATCTGCACCTCGGCCGCGGGTTCGGAAATCTGCAATTCCGCCGCCGGAAGTTCTTCCTTCAGAGGCGCGATTTCGAATTCCGAATAGGAGCTTTGGGTTCGCAGCACGCCGGTTCGCTCCCGAAAAAAAAAGCCCGCCTGCGCGGGTCCCCAGCGGGTCGGCTTCACTACGAGCGCGATATGCCACGGCTCGGGAAAGAAGCTGTCGTAGACGCGAACATCGCGTTCAGAGAGCGCGATGCCGCTGCGTGTATGCGAGCAGTACCAGCCGACCGGGACCAGCGGTCGGTAGGCGCCCTCATCCAGTAACGCCCGCAGCTCCGCCTCGTCGTTTGAGGAAAGGGCGAATCCGGGACCATGCGCGTGCTCACAAGCGACGGGAGCGAACCCGAGGACGCGCACGGCGTCTCCCTCGCGAGTTCCGTAGAGCACTCCCCCGATTTCGAGGCCGCCGTGGCCAAACGCATTATAGCCATCGACGGCTAGTCTGCGAATTTCCTGCAGCACACCCGAAGCGTACTCGACGACGATCGGGTGCCCTTCGCAAGTCCAGAATCCGTCCGCGATGGCGCAGTCCATCACTTCGTTAGCTTCCGCACAAGGTTGTGTAGCCAGCCTTCTCTCAGTGTGGTTTGCCGCTTGTAAAGTTTTCAATCGGTTCTCGCGGGCACATGGATAGAAGCGCACATCGTCCCGAATTGGATGCGTGAACGCCGAAGCAGCCGTGCGGTATAAGCAGACCATGACACGCCACGCGCCGCTGTTGTGTGTTTTCGCGGCCACAGCTCTCGTGAGCTGGGCCCAAGGCCCCCCGGAATCAGCGGCGGCCTCCTCCCTGCGGATCCGAGTCGTCGAAGGCGATGCAGCGATCAACAGCATTCGCTTTCATCGCGCGCGCGATCCTGTAGTTCAGGTGCTCGACCGCTCCGGACAGCCGGTTGCCGGCGCGACCGTCACGTTTCTGTTACCAGCATCCGGCGCCGGCGGGACTTTCGAGAACAACGGCCTGAGTCTCACAACGCAAACCGATTCGCGGGGGATGGCGGCGGCGCACGGTCTGCGGCCGAACAACGCCGCGGGCCAGTTTCGCATCCGAGTCACGGCATCATCGCGCGGGGAGGCCGCGAACACTTCGCTGGCGCAGACGAATGTCGAGCCGGTGAAAAAGGGGCACGGCAAAACCATCGCCCTCGTCGCGCTCGTTGGCGGCGCGGCGGTAGGCGGAGCGCTCGCAGCCGCGGGCCACGGCGGCAGTGGCGGTGCGCAGCCGGCGTCGTTGTCGTCGTCGAGCGTGGGCTCGAGCGCCGCGGGAGCAACCATTGTTCCCGGTGCGCCGGTGATCGGCCCTCCTCATTAGTCAAATTCCGGGGTTGTCGGGGCTCTCTATGGACTCGAGCGAGTTTGGTTTATTTCAGATAATTCTGCCTTTCGGCGAGGTTGGCCGATGATCCGCGCGATAGCGGTTCTTTCGGTTTCGGTCGGGCTGACTGCCTGGTGCGCCGCAGCGCAACCCGTGACGATTGATACCACGTCCCTTCCCTCCGGCACGGTGGGGGCTCCGTATAGTGCAACGGTGACCGCGTCGAAGGGGCGGACGCCGTACACCTGGTCCGTATCCGCAGGCGCACTCGCCGCTGGTCTTGTTCTCGGACCCAGCTCGGGCCTCATATCTGGGACGCCGGCGAGCGCGGGAACTGCTTCCTTCACCGTGCGCGTACGAGATAACGCCAACGGCACAGACACACAGGCGCTGCAGATCTTGGTGACCCTCGCGCTGACGATCACTCCCGCGTCGTTACCCTCCGGGACGGTGGGGGCCACTTACAGCCAGACTCTGTCGGCAACGGGCGGCACGCCGCCATATCATTGGACGCTTGCGTCCGGCGCATTGCCGAGTGGCATCTCGCTCAATGCCACAACCGGAGCGCTCGGTGGAACTCCCGCTGCGGCAGGGACGTTTCCATTTGTTGCGCAGGTCTCCGATAGTGCGTCGGCGAGCGTCACGCAATCGTTCAGCATCACCATCGCGCCGCCACCATTGCGGATTACCACCACTTCGCTGCCGGACGGAACGGTGGGAGCAAACTATTCGCAGGCGCTCGCCGCAACTGGCGGGACGGGCGCGTATACGTGGTCTGTGTCTGCCGGCTCGCTCCCCCAGGGGCTCTCGTTGAGCACAGGAGGAACGATCAGCGGAATTCCGGCTTCGGCCGGCACGGCGACTTTCACGGCGCAGGTAACCGATGGCGCCGCGGTGAAGGCAACGCAAGCGCTCGTGCTGGTAGTGGCTCCCGCGCCAATAACGATTACCACGGGTTCGTTGCCCGCCGCCACCATGGGAAGCGCGTACTCGCAAACACTGGCCGCAACGGGTGGTACCGGGGGCAACAGCTGGTCGTTGTCCACCGGCACGCTGCCACAAGGACTGACGTTGAGCGCAGCAGGGACCATCAGCGGCACCCCGACCGCTATAGGCAGCGCCAGTTTTACCGTAAAGGTCACCGACAGCTCCGGTACGAATGCGACGAAACCCCTGAGCATTACGGTGAACCCGGCGCCTCTGTCGATTACCACGAACTCGCTTCCCAATGGCACAGCCGGCGTTTCTTACACGCAAACGCTGGCGGCTGCAGGCGGCGCCGGTGGCAATACCTGGTCGCTTGCGTCGGGCACGCTGCCGCAGGGATTAGCGCTGAGCGGAACGGGCAGCATCAGCGGCACGCCCACGGCCCCTGGGACGGGCAGCTTTACGGTGAAGGTAACCGACAGCTCCGGTGTGAATGCAACGAAACCCCTGAGCATTACGGTGAACCCGGCGCCTCTGTCGATTACCACTAGTGCGGTGGCCAACGGCACTGTCGGAATTGCCTATTCGCAGACGCTCGCTGCGAGCGGCGGGTCGGGTGGGAACACCTGGTCGCTGTCCTCGGGGTCGCTGCCCCAGGGGCTGACGCTGAGTGGGGCCGGGACGATCAGCGGCACCCCGGCGGCTTCGGGAGCAGCGACTTTCACGGTGCAGGTGACCGATAACTCGGGAACGAGTGCGACCAGGCTGCTGAGCATGATCGTGGTTCCCCCGGACTTGTCGATCACTACGACATCGCTTCCCAATGCCACGGTGGGCACCGCTTACGGACAGAGGCTCGCGGCAAGTGGCGGCACGGGCGGATATAGTTGGGCTCTGGCGTCGGGCTCTCTGCCGGCAGGGCTCACGCTGGATGCGGGTGGAAATATTTCCGGTACGCCGTCGGCTGCCGGCAATGTCGGCTTCACGGTGCAGGTAACCGACAACTCGGGGACAAGAACGACTGCGCAACTCGGCATTACGGTCAGCCCCGCGGCACTCAGCATCACCACCACATCGCTGCCGAGCGGCACCGTGGGCGCGGCGTATTCCCAGGGTTTGGCGGCGAGCGGAGGCACCGGCGGATACGCCTGGTCGTTAATTTCCGGGGCGCTGCCCGCAGGACTCACAATCGACCGCTCAGGTACCATCTCGGGGACGCCAAGCGCCTCCGGGAATGCCAGCTTCACCGTGCAGGTATCCGACAGCTCGGGCACACCAGCAACCAAACAACTGAGCCTGGCGATCAATGCGCCCGCCCTGACGATCACGACGGCTTCTCTTCCCGGCGGCGTAACCGGTGCGCCGTACTCCCAGACGCTGGCCGCGAGCGGAGGGACGGGGAACTACGCGTGGTCGGTTGTCTCGGGGAATCTGCCCGGCGGACTCGCGCTCGATACACGTGGAACGCTCGCCGGAACGCCCAACGCATCCGGCAGCTTCGCATTCACGGTCCAGGTGGCGGACGGATCCGGAACGCCCGTCACTCATGCGTTCACCATCGCGATCGCGCAGGCGTTCACGATTTCCACCGTGGGAGTGCTGGCAAACGGAGCCGTCGGGACGCCCTACACGGTATCGCTGGCGAGCAGCGGTGGCACTGGAGCGGTCACGTGGGCGCTCGCGTCGGGACAATTGCCTCCCGGACTTACGCTGAGTCCCGCAGGCACTATCAGCGGGGTTCCCACCGATTCGGGGACTTTCGGGTTCACCGCGCGGGCTACGGACACGCGCTCCAACACCGCCAACTCGACCTTCACGATCACCGTAATTCCGGCACTGATCATCACCACGCAATCCACCCTGAGCAACGGAGCGCTCGGCGCGCCGTATAGCCAGGCGCTCGCGGCTTCCGGTGGCGTGCCGCCGTACAGCTGGCAGATCGTGGCGGGCAGCAATCTGCCTCCGGGACTCGCCATGAGCAGTTCCGGCGTCATCAGCGGGACTCCTACGCAAGGCGGCACGTTCCGATTTACCGCGCAGGTGAACGATGCCAGTGGAGGCGGGGCGCGCTCCGACTTCACCATCACGATCGCGACGGGGCTGACGATCGCGACGCCGCCTATACTGCCGGGCGCCACCGTCGGAGTGGCGTACACCGTGAAGCTGCAGCCGGCCGGCGGAACGGCCCCGTTTGTCTGGTCCGTAACCGCGGGCTCCATTCCCGCGGGGTTGAATTTCGGCGCCGATGGCCAGATCGCCGGAACACCCACGGCGACCGGTTCCTTCCGCTTCACGGCCTCCGTCAGCGATAGCAGTGGAGGCAGCGCAACCAAAGATTTTACGCTCGCCTCCGCGCCTGCCCTGACTATCACCACCGCTCCCGCGCTGCCGGCGGGCAGCACGGGAACCGCGTACTCGCTGACGCTCGCGGCGGCGGGTGGCACACCGGCTTACTTGTGGTCCGTTACTGCGGGTTCGCTGCCGCCGGGCATCACGCTCGACGGCAAGACGGGCATCCTTTCCGGGACTCCATCCGCTGCTGGCGACTTCACCTTTACCGCCACGGTGACCGACAGCGTTTCGGCTACGGCGCAAAAACAGTTTACCGTTTCGATCGGTCAGGGCCTGGCGGTAACTAGCGCGGCATCTTTGCCAAAGGCCAGCGCCGGGGTCGCTTACACCTTCACGCTGACCGCCGGGGGAGGGGCCTCGCCATACTCGTGGAAGATCGCGGGCGGCTCGCTACCCGACGGGCTGTCGCTGAACGCTTCTTCGGGCGTGATCAGCGGGACGCCGTCCCTCGGAGGGACTTTCAATTTCACCGTGCAAGTGAGCGATGCCAACGGCGCAACCGGCTCGCGGGTAGACACGATTGTCGTGACCCTGCCCTCACTGCCCGGCTTGACGCTGGGCGGGCCGGCCGACGATGTGGGCCCGCTCCAGCAGCCGCCGCTCGATATCGCACTCAACAGTGCCTACCCGGCGGCCCTGAGCGGCCGCGTGACGCTCAGTTTCGCGCCTGCGGGCGGCATGCCCGACGACCCTTCGGTCCAGTTCTCGGCCGGTGGACGCTCAGCCGCATTCACGATCCCCGCGAATGGCACGCATGCAACCTTCGGCAACTCGCCACTGGCGCTGCAAACCGGGAGCGTCGCTGGGGTTATCACGGTCAAGGTGGAATCCTTGCAGTCGGGCGACTCAGTGCTTCCGCTGCCAAGCGGCAATGCGCGAACGATCCGCGTCGACCCCTCCCCGCCCGTCATTACCGGTGTTACCGTCATCCGGACGAGCGGCGGCTTTAACGTGCAACTCACGGCCGCGAGCAACACGCGCGATTTGACGCAGGCGACAGTAAGCTTCCATCCGAGCGCAAACAGCAATGTGGCGACGCCGCAAGCTGCCGTCCCTTTGAAGGACGTGGGCCAGGCCTGGTTCCAAAGCGCGCAGTCCGCGGGATTCGGGGGGCAGTTCACTCTCACGTTGCCGTTTACATTTCAGGGCGGGGCGGTTTCGCTGGATTCGGTCTCGGTGAAGCTGACGAATTCCGCGGGAGACTCGCAGGACTCGTCGGCGAATTATTAGCATCTTCGTCCGGGAAGCGCCGGCCCCTCGCGGCGCACCGTCGAGTATCACCGCCGAGCCCGCGTTCCCCCACCCGGGGGAGACGCGCGGATAATGTATTCTTCCAATCCGAGCCCGAGGATCTCGATATGGTCGGGGCGCACCTCCAGACGGCTCACGGAGGGGAAGTGCGATCGCGGAGCAGAGACGTGATCGAGAACCTGCTGCACCGGTATGATCCCTTCGACGACGGCGATCTTGCGAGGGAGATCGTGTTCGCCGCGCTCGTCCGTCCACCCCTGACGCAAAGTGATGCCGCGCGAGAGCAGGAACTCGAGGATCAGGCGCGCCGCTTCGAATCCCGCCTGCTCGGGTGAAGACCGCTGTTCATGCAAGCGGAGCCACTCGGAAATCACGCGATAGGTGAATCCCCAGAGCGGCACGCCGTTCAACTCGATGGCGGGGAAGGCCACCCCTTCAGGGACACGGGGCACCGAACGGAGACAATGGCGCGCGGGATCGCGGATAAAGGCGAGCGGAATCCACAGCGCCTCGGCGGCTTCCTGGGCGTCGAGAACCGTGGGTAGAGTAGTCTCGACGCGAAAGAGGAATGGAGCGACGAGAAGCGCTTGGCTGACGCGGCGTCCAGCCAGCGTGGGGGGCAAGGCCGCGTCGAGCGCCTCGCGCGCAAGGTGGATTCCGCACTCCTCAGCCAGTTCGCGCAGTGCGGTGTGGACCAGGTCGGGATCTTCGGGCTCGTGGCGGCCGCCTGGGAAAGACCAGTGTCCCGACCAGGGATCTTCTTCGCGCTCCGTACGGCGGATGAGAAGCACGGATTCCTCCGGCTCGCGCGCATGCACGATCGCTACTGCTGCTTCCGGGGCCGGCATCTTTTTATCATGCACGATGCTGGGCGCGGTTTTGAGTCGATATAATTGCAGGAGAATTTCCAAGTATCATTCTTCCGTGGAGGGCAGTATGGCCGATTACGCGCATCCCGAAGTCCTTGTCAGCACCGACTGGGTCGAGCAGCACGTAAACGACGCGAACGTGCGCGTCGCGGAAGTAGATGTCGACACGAAAGCGTACGAAGAAGGGCACGTCCCGGGAGCGATTGGGTGGGCCTGGAATACGCAGCTGTGCGACACACTGCGCCGCGATATCCTTTCGAAGCAGCAGTTCGAGGAACTGATGTCGTCCTCGGGCATTAAGCCGGAAACGACGCTGGTGATTTACGGCGACAACAATAACTGGTTTGCGGCGTGGGCGCTGTGGCAGGCGAAGATTTACGGGCACCAGGACGTGAGGCTGATGAATGGCGGGCGCAAGAAGTGGCTGGCCGAGGGGCGGGAGCTTTCTCAGGCAGCGCCGCGGATCGAGCGCACGAAGTATCACGCGAAGGAGCCGGATTATTCGCTGCGCACCTATCTTCCGCAGGTGATGGAGGCGTCCAACAAGCGTTCGGCGGCGATGGTGGATGTGCGCAGCCCGCAGGAATTCACGGGCGAGATCCTCGCGCCGCCGGGGTTGCCGGAGACTTGCCAGCGCGGAGGGCACATTCCCGGCGCGCGTAATATTCCATGGGGTAAAGCGTGCAACGACGACGGCACGTTTAAATCGGCGGATGAGCTCCGGCAACTCTACGCCGCCGAAGGGATCGACGGGTCGCGTCCAGTGATCGCGTACTGCCGGATCGGTGAGCGCTCGAGCCATACCTGGTTCGTGCTGAAGTACCTGCTCGGGTTCGACAAGACGACGAACTACGACGGGTCCTGGACGGAATGGGGCAACCTGGTGGGCGCGCCGGTGGAGAAGGGAGCTGCCGCGAGCACGGCCAAGGGACAAGCATGAAAGCGGAAGAGTATCAGGAGAGAAGGGCGGAAGTGGCGGGCTGGCCTGTGAATCTCGCCAGCTATCGCATAGGAACCGAGTGGCATTGCAAAGCGGATAACGTCTCGCCCGGCGCGGCTCTGTGCAGAACCACCGGGGCGACGCGCGAAGAGGCCGAGCAGAAGGCGCTGGCGCGCGCGCAGGAATTGCTGGGCCGCACGAAGAGGCATTCCGTTTAGACGGCAGGGCGGAATGCTGCGCGACAGAACGCACAGCGGCCGGGCGGGCGGTATTTACTGCACGACGACCACTCCGGTGTCGGGTAGTTTGGCAACGGCATCCGGCGGCAGCTTCCAGTTCTGATCGAAGCGGCCTTCGGCGACCACGTGGGCCAGCGAGCCTTCGAACAGAAGGTAATCGCCGAACGTGGCCAGTTCGGCATAGGGTTGCGGCACGAAAGCAGACAGCTGCCGCCCTGCGTCTTCCGCGCCGATCCACCAGGGTAGCCCGGAGCTGACGAGCGCGTAATGCTTGCCGATCGGTGCGACAAACAGCAAGCCGAAGTCAGCGGCGCCCGCGGTGAGCGCGAGGGGCAGGCGAGATGCGAAGCGCGCGATGAGCGAATTTGTCTCGCGCGTGCCGAACAGGATGACGTCGTCGCGATCGAGATCGTCCGCGGTTACGTCGGTATCGGCCTTGACGGCGAACGAGAGCTGCAGGTGCTCCCTGGCTGTCGACCATTGCGCGGCAGTCTCGGCCTCTTTCCGCCGGAAGCTGATCTCGTCCGCCGAGGAAGCACCCGACGTTCCGTATACGTAGATGTGGCGGCCCGACACGGCGGCGGCAATGGGTCCTTCGGCCCCGGGACCCTTTGCGGTGCTCCGAGCCTGTCCAAGCGCCCAGCGGCCGCCTTGCTTCCGAAACGAGAGCGTCGCGGCGGCCTTCGGGCGCAACGGCGTGCCATCCACAGTAATCGCGGTTATGGCGTGATCGAGCGCGAGCGTGAAGCCGCCGACGTCCTTGGTTTCCACGCGGACCTCACTGTTCCCGGTCTGCTGGGCATCTATAGAAGCTTCGGTGCCCGGAGTCAGCGCGTCGAACCGTACCCAGTAGGCAGAGGCGTAGCGATACGAGTCCGTCGCGAACCGCACGCGTTCGGGGAATCGCGTGCGCCGGATACCGGCGAACCACTCGAACACAGCGCCGTTCTTGTAGGCGTAATCCCACGCGTTATGACGGACGGCCGGATACTCGAGATACTCCGTAGCGACGCCGGCATCGAGCAAGCGCCGCTGCCATAACCGGGATGCGGCCACCGGCACCGCGGGGTCCTGATCGCCGTGGAAGAGACGCACCGGAATGTTCGATACATTGGCAGCGAGCGGCTCCATGCTCTCGGAGGGAAGGGGACAAACGGCCGCAACCGCGGCCCAAACGTCGGGCCGGGTCAACGCCAGCCTTAGCGCGCCAAGACCGCCCATGGAGATTCCGGTGAGATAAACGCGGTCGGGGTCGACGGGATATTTGCGTTCGACATCGGCCAGCACGTCGTAAACATCTTTCTCGGCGATCCCTTCATAACCCATGGTGCCGCGGGCTTCCGGGCTGGCCACGATGAAATCGACGTCGCGCACCGGATGAAAATAGCGCAGCGGGACGACGCTGCCGTCGGCGAAACGGTTTCCCTCTCCAAACACGCGCATGAGGTTGAGCCGGCCGCTGGAGCCTTCGGCGTGGAGGCTCATCACGAGGGGATACTTCCTGCCGGGTTCGAGGGTCTTAGGGAGATATAACGCGTAGGGCTGGTTGGAGTCGTCCACTGAGGAGAAAAACGTCTGGATCTGCGGGCCGGGCGCGTACGGTTGCGCGAACAGCAAGACCAAGCCGGCTGTCGAAGCGGCGAAAAATAGACTCCTTACCATGAATGCGGGTTTTCGGCCCTGATCGCAATCTAGCACAGCCCAAAAATGGGGGGTTCTCCCTATAACAGGTAGTACCCAGTTGGTACAATCCCCACTCGGAAATTAAGAAAATGTCGGTTGAAATGGGGTTGCAGGAGGGAATGGCGATGACTCCCGATCAACAGCTTCTGTATGCAGTGTGCCTGTTCTTTTCGCTTTCGGCGCTCTTGAAGTGGACGGTTCGCCGCGAGCGGGCCGCGCGGCTGGAACGCAGCCTGCGCGTGTACCAGATCCGAACGATTGAGGGAATGGCGTAACGCTCCGGGGGCGCTGCTCAAGCCAGCGGCGCGGGTTAGCAAAGAATTTTTGAGCCGAAACGGTCGGCTGCTGCGCGGGTATGACATGCAGGAACACAACACTCGTATGCGGAACCGATACGCCTGGGTTTTGATTGCGATCGCCGGGATGCCGTGGAGCGCTCACGCGCAGTGGCTGAATGTTCCGGATCCGACAACTCCCCGGACACACGGCGGCCAACCGAACCTCACCGCGGCGGCGCCCCGTCTGAATGGGAAGCCCGACCTTTCCGGGATGTGGGAGGTGGAGGGCTCGCCGCGAAAAGAACTCGAGCCGTACCTTTTGCCCGGCGGCATCAATGGCCTAGGGGAAGACGACCCCTCCAAGTACTTTATCAACTTCTTCGCCGACTACCCATTTGGAAAAGAGCCGTTTCAGCCCGAGGCGGCCGCGCGCTTCCAGCGGCAAATGCATAATCCCGCAAAGCCGACTACGTTGTGTGCACCGCCCAGCCTCCCGGCCGCAGACATGCTTCCCGCTCCCTTCAAGTTCGTGCAAACGCCGCGAGCCGTATTGATGTTGTTTGAAGGCGATACCAGCTTTTTCCGGCAGATCTTTACGGATGGGCGCAAACCGCCGGCGGATTCGGTTCCGACCTGGCTCGGCTATTCCGTTGGGAGATGGGAGGGCGACTGGCTGACCGTGGAGACAGTCGGTTTCAACGACAAAGGTCCGCTCGACGCGATGGGACATTTTCACAGCGAATCGATGCGTCTGACGGAGCGTTTCCATCGCCGCGATTTCGGACACATGGAAGTGGAACTGACGGTCGACGATCCGAAGACCTATACGAAGCCAGTGACAGTTCGCGTCAATTTCCGGTTGCTGCCGGATACGGAGCTGATTGAGTCGTTTTGCTCAGAGGACGAGCACGACCTCGTACACATCGCCGGGAAGTAGGGGTCTCCGTTCGAGCGAGGCCGCGTAGTTACGAGAACCGCGGAATCACTGCCGGGGCTGAGGAGTGAAAATAGCGGGATGGCCAAGAAGAGCGCTCAACCGAAGGGGCCGGCTCCGAAGCTGGATAAAGGGACGCAACTGGCGCGGGTTCGTCGCATCTGCACCTCGATTCCCGGGACGATTGAAAAGATTTCTCACGGCGAGCCGACGTTCTTCACGCCCAAGCGGGTCTTCACGATGTTTGCGAATAACCACCACGGCGACGGACACGTAGCCGTGTGGCTCCCGGCCGCTCCCGGAGTGCAGGAGGCGTTGATCGAGGAAGCGCCCGAGACTTACTTTCGGCCGCCGTACGTGGGAGGCGGCGGTTGGGTGGGAGTCGAGCTCACCAGGGTGGACGATGAGCAGTTGGGCGCATTGATTCGGGAGGCGTTTCGGTTGATGGAGGCAACGACGACCGGAGCAGCTTCCGCGAAGCCCTCCGGACGCGGGCGCGCTGCAAAGCGCTAAAGGATGCGCTCCCGCCCTCGGCAAATTCGGGTGTGCATGCCGCGCCGGCTGTGACATAATCTCAGGTTCAGAAAGGCTCGCTAGCGCCGGCGAGAACATGGCCGGGGCGGCGGAGCGCCGGCGCAACTCTATGCGGTGCGGGTGGGTAATCACGATGGTGGCGGGCGCGGCGATGCCGTTGGCTGCGCAGTGGCTGGACTATCCGACCGCGGGTGTGCCGCGGCTTCCGAATGGGAAACCCAACTTAGCAGCTCCGGCGCCGCGCGCGGCGAACGGCAAACCCGACCTCTCCGGAATCTGGGGCTGGGAGGACAACCGGCCGTGCCCGCCCGCGGGCTGCGACGACGTCAAAGTCGGCCAGGAGTTCATCAATATCGGATGGGGCGTCAAAGGCGGGTTGCCGTATCAGCCTTGGGCCGCCGATCTGGTGAAGCAGCGGCGGGCTGACAACGCCAAGGACGATCCGCAATCGCACTGCCTGCCTCGAGGCGCGTTGCGCATCCTCACCGACGGGACACTCAAGAAGTTGATTCAAAGTTCGGGCGTGCTGGTGATCCTGAGCGAACGAAACGCGAGCTATCGGCAGATTTTCACCGATGGACGGCCGCTGCCGGGCGATCCTGCTCCTTCGTGGAACGGGTACTCTTCGGGAAAGTGGGAGGGTGACACGCTGGTGGTGCACACCGTGGGGTTTCGCGATGGCCTCTGGCTGGATGCGGCGGGCAGTCCGATGACCGAAGCGGCGAAAATGACCGAGAAATTCCGGCGCCCGAATTACGGGACGCTGGAAATTGAAATCACCGTGGATGATCCAAAGGCGTATACCGCTCCGTGGACCGTCAAGCTCAAGCAGCCGCTTGTGGTCGATACGGATTTGCTGGATTACATTTGTCTGGAGAACGAGAAGGACGCAAAGCATTTCGTGGGGGCAAAGTGAACCCGCGCCCTCACGGGCAGGGCTGAAATCCGCTTTTCAGCCCTGCCGGCGGTACGGTTATAGTTCCTTGCGGCGCTTGAGGTCCTGCTCGGCGCGGAACCAGTCTTCCCAGGGCGAGCCACCTTGGCCGCCGCGGGCTTCCCAATAAGAGTACGCGAGCTGCGCGATCTCCTCCTGCGTTGGAGCGCTCAGCTCGTCTTCGGCTTCCATCACTTCGGCCGGGACGATGCCCGGCTCGTCATCCAGCACTTTCGTCGACACCATGACGCCACTCTCCCTGGTCATGGTAGTTCCGCGGCGTGCGCGCGGGTTGTGCCTGCTTCCACAAGAATGGGGCATATTGTGCAAACCATCACTTTATCTCAGGACGTGGCGTGCCGGGGGAACATAGCGTGCTGCGGCAGTTAGTTACGACATGGCGGCGGAGCGCAGAATCGCAAATCTTGACAGCAATCCCCAGTGGTATCGAGACGCCGTGATCTACGAGGTCCACGTTCGAGCTTTCGCAGACAGCTCGGGCGATGGCATGGGCGACTTCGCGGGGTTGATGGAGAAGCTCGACTATCTGCAAGACCTCGGCGTGACGGCGATCTGGCTTCTGCCGTTCTGTCCATCACCATGGCGCGATGATGGGTACGATATCGCCGACTACACCAACGTCCATCCGGCGTACGGAACACTGCGCGACTTCCAGAATTTTCTGCGCGAGGCGCATAACCGCGGTTTGCGCGTGATCACCGAGCTGGTGCTCAACCACACCTCCGATCAGCACATCTGGTTTCAGCGGTCGCGGCGGGCGGCGCCTGGTTCGCGCTGGCGCAATTACTACGTATGGAGCGATTCGCCCGAGCGCTATCGGGATGCGCGCATCATTTTCAAAGATTTCGAGACGTCCAATTGGACTTGGGATCCGGTGGCGAAGGCCTACTTCTGGCATCGCTTTTATTCTCATCAGCCGGATCTAAACTACGACAATCCCGAAGTGCGCGGTGTAATGCTCGATGCCGTGGACTTCTGGATGGACCTCGGAGTCGACGGCCTCCGCCTCGACGCAGTTCCTTATCTTTATGAGCGTGAGGGGACCAACTGCGAGAATCTGACCGAAACGCATTTGTTCCTGAAAGAACTGCGGGCGCACGTCGATTCCAAATACGATGGCCGGATGCTGCTGGCCGAGGCGAACCAGTGGCCTGAGGACGCCATCGCTTATTTCGGCAGCGGCGACGAATGCCATATGGCTTTCCATTTTCCGTTGATGCCACGGCTGTTCATGGCGACGCGGATGGAAGACCGCTACCCCGTGACCGAAATCCTGCAGTTGACGCCACCGATTCCGGACAAGTGCCAGTGGGCGCTGTTTCTACGTAACCATGATGAACTGACGCTCGAGATGGTGACCGACGAGGAGCGCGATTACATGTACCGCGTGTATGCGCACGACCGGCACATGCGCATCAACCTGGGGATTCGCCGCCGGCTGGCGCCGCTGCTCGAAAACGATCGGCGCCGTATCGAGCTGATGAACGCGCTGCTGTTCTCGCTTCCCGGCACTCCTGTCATCTATTACGGCGACGAAATCGGCATGGGCGACAACTTCTATCTGGGCGACCGGAACGGAGTGCGCACGCCGATGCAATGGAGCGGCGACCGCAACGCCGGGTTCTCGCGCGCTAATCCACAGAAACTGTACCTGCCGGTGATCATCGACCCGGAGTATCACTACGAAGCGATTAATGTGGAAACGCAGCAGAACAATCCGCACTCGCTGCTGTGGTGGATGAAGCGGATTCTGGCCTTACGCAAGCAATCGGCCGCGCTGGGCCGCGGCAGCCTGGAGTTCCTGTACCCGGAGAACCGGCGCATTCTGGCGTTTGTGCGCGCTCATGAAGACGAACGCGTGCTGGTGGTGGCGAACCTTTCGCGGTTCGCCCAGTGTACCGAGGTCGATCTTTCGGGTTACGGCGGCATGGTTCCACAAGAGTTATTCGGGAAGACGCAGTTCCCGCCCATTACGGAACGGCCGTACTTCCTCTCGCTCGGCCCGCATGCGTTCTATTGGTTCGCATTGCAGCCGAAGGAGGCCCCACAAGAGACGCTGCGGATCCGGCGGGGAGAGCCGCCTATGATCGCGATCGAGTCTTGGGATCGGGTCTTTACCGAGCCGGTGCGGCAGAGGCTGAGCCGCATGATGCCATCACTCCTACAGGGCCGGCGCTGGTTCCGCAGCAAGGCGCGAGTAATACGACTCGTGGAGATACAGGACGTGCTCGCGTTTCCCAAATCGAAGGCGTACTTGCTGCTGATCCGCGTCGAGTACGCCGACGGCGATCCGGAGATTTACACGCTGCCGCTGTCGCTCGGGATCGGGGAATCCACCGAATCGAGTTTCGTGCTGGCGCGGCTGCAGGCGGCGGATGGCTCCGCCGCCCTGCTGCATAATGCGCTGCGCGACCGCGAGTTCTGCGATGAAGTGCTGGGGGCGATCGCGCGGCGGCGGCGCTTCGGGGGGGAAAGCGGCGAACTAGCCGCCGCGCACACGCCTGCGATGCGGCAAGTGTGGGGCAGCGATCGCCCGGCGCTCGAGCCCTCGCTGGCAAAGGCTGACCAGGAGAACACGACGGTCTTCTACGGCGACCGCTTCGCGCTAAAGGTAATTCGCAAGATCGAGCCGGGGATCTCGCCGGAGCAGGAGATCGGCGCGATGCTGACGCGTGCCGGATTTCCCAGCGCGGCGCCATTGGCGGGCTGGCTCGAATACCGGCCGGCGGATGGCGAGCCCATGACGGTTGGGTTGCTGCACGGGTTTGTCCGCGACGCCAGCGAGATGTGGCAGTACACGACCAACCACCTCGGCCTGTTCTTCGAGCATGCGCTCGCGCACGGCCCGGCGGGTCCCCCGGAATCCGAATCGGCGGATAAACTGGCGCAGGAGTTGATCGGATCGTATCTCGAATCGGTGCGCCTGCTGGCCACTCGAACGAGCGAACTACACGCCGCGCTGGCGGCCAGCGACGACCCTGCCTTTGCCCCAGAGCCGTTCACCGATTTTTACCGGCATGGGTTGTATCACGGGATTCTGACGCGTTTCGGCCGGGTGATGGAACAACTGCGGAAAGACATACCGGGGCTGCCGGAAGCAGTGCGCGGCGATGCCCAGGCGCTGCTCAACCGGCAGCAGGCGATTCGCGCAAAGCTGCAATTCCTCCGCGACCAGCGGCTGAATGCGATGCGCATACGCATCCACGGGGACTATCACCTGGGACAGGTCTTGTATACGGGCAAGGATTTCGTGGTGATCGACTTCGAAGGCGATACGAGCCGGCCCATCAGCGAACGGCGCATCAAGCGCTCGCCATTGGAGGATGTGGCGGGGATGCTCGATTCGTTTTACGAAGCTTCGCACAGCGTGTTGTTCGGCGAAGCGCCCGGGGTGACGCCGCAACCGGAGCGGCTGAACGCGCTGGAGGCCTGGGCGAAGTTCTGGTTTCGCTCGGTTGCGACGGCTTTTGTGCGCACATACCGCGCGGCGCCTGGGGCGGCGCCGCTATTGCCCGCTGAAGTGGAGCCGTTCCGCAGCCTGCTTACCGTATTTCTGCTCGACCAGGCTTTCCGCAAGCTGCGATTCGAGCTGAACAACGCGCCCGAACGCGTTCGCGTTCCCGCGCACGCCATTTTGGAGCGAGTGGAGCAGCCATGACCACGAGAACGGAATACCGAACGCCCGGCGCAACTTACCGGCTGCAGTTCCACAAGGACTTTCAGTTTGTGGACGGGCGGGACCTGGTTCCCTACCTGAGCGAACTGGGGATCACCGACATGTATTCGTCGCCGCGTTACAAAGCACGCCGGGGCAGCTCGCATGGGTACGATATTGCCAATCCTCTGCGAGTGAACTCGGAGCTAGGCACGGAAGAAGACTTCGATGAGATGGCGGAAAAGCTGCGCCACTACGGAATGGGGCTGCTGCTCGACACCGTGCCGAACCACATGGCGGCGAGCTACGAGAACCCGTGGTGGACCGACGTGCTGGAGAATGGGCCTTCCTCAGTCTATGCGTCTTACTTCGATATCGACTGGCATCCGGCTACCAGTAAAGCCGCGTTTCTGCAGGATAATCGCGTGCTGTTGCCAATCCTGGGCGATCTGTATGGGAACGTGCTGACTAGCGGAGTGCTCGCCCTGAAAATCGAAGACACCGGGATACACGTGCGCTACTACGAGACACGGCTGCCGCTCGATCCGAAATCGTACATAGCAGTGGTGGAACACTGTCTGGAGCAGGCGCCGGAGGTTGGGGAATTACCGGAGATCCTGATCGATCTGCAGCGGATGCCCGGACGCGAGGAGACCGCGCCGGAACGGGTCCTGGAGCGCCGGCGCGCGAAGGAGCGGGTAAAAGAACGCCTGTGGAAGGCGTATCACAACAACGCGGATGTGAAGCGCGCCGTCGATGACGCGCTGCTTTCCATCGCGGCCAATCCCGACGACTTCGATCAGTTGCTCTCGGCGCAGGCCTACCGGCTGGCGTACTGGAAGATTGGCTACGAGGAGATCAACTACCGCCGGTTTTTCGACATCAACGAACTCGTCGGCCTGCGCATCGAAGTTCCGGAAGTCTTCGACAATCGCAACCAGCGCACGCTGCAATTGGTACGCGAAGGGAAGGTGACCGGCCTCCGCATCGACCATATCGACGGGCTGTGGGACCCGGGATGTTTTCTCAAACGCCTGGAATCGGCAGGCGCGG
>CAYMHP010000005.1:0-45273 GCA_964390225.1 uncultured Solibacteraceae bacterium | reverse complement strand
GGACCACCGATCCTAGGTACTTCCGCACCAGCTCCGGGTGCTCCTGCACCGCTTCGGAGAAGGAGCCGAAGATGATTCCCATCGCCTTCAACTTCTCTTTAAAGGTGGTGGCTACGGAGACGCTGTCGAAGACGGCATCCACCGCCACGCCTGCAAGCAGTTCCTGCTCTTTCAGAGGGATGCCAAGCTTCTCGTACGTTTTGAGCAGCTCCGGATCCACTTCGTCCAGGCTCTTCGGGGCGTCCTTCTTAGACTTCGGCGCGGCGTAATAAATGATGTCCTGGTAATCGATAGCCGGGTAGTGGACATTTGCCCAGGTCGGCTCCTTCATCGTCTGCCAGTGCCGGTACGCCTTTAGGCGCCAATCGAGCAGCCATTCCGGCTCATTCTTCTTGGCCGAGATCAGGCGAATGACGTCTTCGTTCAGGCCGCGGGGGATCGCGTCGGATTCGATATCCGTGGTGAAGCCCCACTTATATTCCTGATTTCGCAGGGTCTCTAGGGTGTTGCTCGAACTGCTCACCAGTTGCTCCTCTTAACTCTCGATCTGTCATCAGATTAGCTAATCTGTACTTCTTAGTCAAGATTCACATTAAATGGATGTGGCGGGGCGCCGAACGGATGCGAACCGAGGCTGGACGTTGTCACGCAAATTCGCTTGCCTGCTGTGGAATTTCGAAGGACACTGAAGGCTTAAGGAGATCAAGGAGTTGGAGAAAAACGGCCGCAAAGGCTCTCTGGTGATCGAACCCACGGAACGCTGGACCCCGCAGATCGCCAGTGAATACTACGATGTTGCGAGTTGGGGTAAGGGATACTTTTCCGTGGGGGACAACGGACATATACGGGTCCATCCGGAAAAGGATCCTGCGCGCTCGATCGATCTGAAGGAATTGATCGATACCCTGGTTCTCCGCGGCATCAACCTCCCGATCCTGATCCGGTTCGCCGACATCCTCAAGCACCGGCTGGGGGAACTTCACAGCGCATTTCAGACTGCCATCGCAGAGCACCGGTATCAGGGCGGCTACTGCTGCGTCTACCCGATCAAGGTAAACCAGCAGAGACAGGTAGTTGAGGAGGTTCTGGAGTTTGGCAAGCCATACCGGTTCGGTCTCGAGGCCGGTTCGAAGCCAGAGTTAATGGTCGTCATGGCGTTGGCCGACAACGACACCCCCATCATCTGTAACGGTTTCAAAGACGACGAATACATCGAGATGGCCATGCTGGCGCAAAAAGTGGGCCGGCAGATCATCCCCGTGGTCGAGAAATATACCGAACTCCATTTGATTCTGAAGTATAGCCAGCGTGTCGGGGTTCGTCCGGTAATCGGGCTGCGGGTGAAACTGGCCAGCCGGGGCTCCGGCCGGTGGAAGTCGTCGGGCGGCTATCGATCGAAGTTCGGGTTATCCGCGACGGAAGCCGTGCGCGCCCTCCAGGAACTGAAAGACCTCGGTATGGCCGATTGCTGCAACCTGCTGCATTTCCATCTCGGCAGCCAGATCACCAACATCCGGCAGATCAAGGCGGCGGTGAACGAATCGGTGCGCGTTTACGTCGATTTGGCACGGGCCGGCGCAGGTCTGAAGTATCTGGATGTTGGCGGCGGGCTTGGCATCGACTACGACGGTTCGCAGACCGATTTCGAATCGAGCGTGAACTACACCCTCCAGGAATACGCCAACGACATCATCTATCACGTGCAAAACGTGTGCGATGAAGTCGGCGTCCCGCACCCGACCATTGTCACGGAAAGCGGGCGAGCGATCGCGGCCTACCACAGCGCCCTGGTTTTCAACGTCCTCGGCGTTTCGGGTATGGGCGAGGCGGAAGTGCCATCGGAACTGCCGGCCGAGGCCGAACAGCCGCTCATCGATCTGCAGGAGACCTATCGCTCGCTAACCGCGAAGAACCTGCTGGAGAGCTATCATGACGCGCAGCAGGCCCTCGACCAGGCCCTGAACCTCTTCAGCCTGGGATACCTGTCGCTCGAACAGCGCTGTATTGCGGAGAATCTCTATTGGGCGATTTCCCGGCGGATCCAGAAGCAGGCGCGCGAACTCGACTACTTCCCCGAAGAGCTGGAAGGCATAGAAGCCATGCTCTCCGATACTTATTTCTGCAACTTCTCGCTCTTCCAGAGCATGCCGGACAGTTGGGCGATCAAGCAGTTGTTTCCGCTCATGCCGATTCACCGGCTCGAAGAAGAGCCGTCGCGTCATGCCGTGCTGGGCGATATCACCTGCGATTCGGACGGCAAGGTCGACGCGTTCATCGACCGCCGCGACGTGAAGCGCACGCTCGCGCTCCATCCCTTCCACGGCGGTGACTACTACCTCGGTGCGTTTCTGCTGGGCGCCTACCAGGAGATTCTCGGCGACCTGCACAACCTGTTCGGCGATACCAACGCCGTCCACGTCCGCCTCAGCCCGACCGGCGAGGTGCTGCTCGATTCGGTCATCAAGGGTGACACGGTTCGCGAAGTGCTCAACTACGTTCAATTCCACTCGGATGCACTCGTAACCAAGCTCCGGCGCGACGTCGAGACCGCTTTACGGGAGGCGCGCCTCACCTACGAGGAGAGCGGGGCCCTGCTTCGCTTCTACGAAGAGGGCCTGCACGGGTACACCTACCTTGAAGATGTGCACGAGCAATAGGACCAGTAGGTCGAATTAGCTAGAACTCTCATATCTGAATGCATTGCCAGAGAATTCCGAAGCGGTAGTGTGGGCATTTCCGATTGATTTGACTGTGTACCGATGTTAGGATCATTACGGTCTGTCATCCTCCGAGACAGATGCAGTAGACTTCCAAGCTCCACGCTTCTTAGCGTGGGGCTTTTTTTATGGGACTGCGCGCGGCTAATTCCCGCCCGACCCGCGCGTCTCTTTTTTGGTGAGCCTGTTAGGATGGAAGCGCCAGCCGTAATCCCCATGCAGCCGGCCCTATCACCCACGGCGGAGCTGGAACGGATCTTTCGCGAGAACTACGCCACGGTATTTCGGGCCGCCTATCGGATCACCGGCAACGCCTCCGATGCGGAGGATGTGTTGCAAACGGTCTTTTTACGCATGCTGAAGCGGGACTCGGGTGCCGAACCGGTGGAGAACATGCCGGCGTTTCTGCAACGATCGGCAATCAATGCGGCGCTGGACGTCATGCGCTCGCGCCACCACGTGCGGAGTGTTCCGCTGGACGAGCTGGAACCGGTACTCGCCGAGCCGGCCCAGCGCCGGCCAGACCGGCTGCACGACTCCGGCGAGATCCGCGAGTGGCTGCGCGGCGCGCTGGCGCGTCTGAACCCGCGAATCGCCCAGATGTTCGCGCTCCGATTTTTCGAAGGAAAGGACAATCCCGAAATCGCGCGCCTCCTCAACACCACGCCCGGAACGGTGGCCGTCACCCTCTCTCGGACGCGCGACCGGTTGGAAAGAGAATTCCGAGCGTATGCGGGAGAAATGCAATGATCCCTGACGATAAACCCATGCATCCGGCCCTGGAGCAAGCGGTCTCCCAGATCAGCGAGGAAACCATTCCTCAGGAGACGATCGAGGCAGCCGCGGCACGCGTGTGGGCTCGTCTTGCCACCGCGCCTGAGCAGGCCACGCATCCGATTCGGAGTTGCGCCGACGTCCAATCGCTCATTCCGGATTTCCGGGCCGGCCGGCTTACCGCTACGACCCGGCTGCTGGTGGAAGATCATCTGCACGAGTGTGTGGCATGCCGCCGCGTCTTCGAGGGGCGGGCCTTCGAGAGCAAAGTCATTCCATTGCCGGCGGCAGCGGCTGTGCGCGGCCACACCGCGCGTTGGGCGGTCGCCGCGGGTGTTCTGGCGGCCAGCGGACTGGTGACGTGGTGGGCAGTCGTGCAATTCCTGCCGCATTCCGGGCGCGCCGCGGTGCAGTCCATCAACGGGACGCTATATGCCATCTCGCCGGCCGGCGTCCGCGTCCTTTCCGCGGGCGAAGACTTGCCGGACGACGCCGAGATCCGAACCGCGCGCGATTCCCACGCCACGATCGCCTTGCGCGACGGATCGCGAGTGGAACTGGGCGAGCGGTCGGGGTTTTCCGCCACGCAGGCCGGCAATGATCTTAGGGTTCATTTGGACCGGGGCAGCATCATCGTGCAAGCGGCGCATCGCCGGTCGGGCCATTTCTATGTCGGCACCAGCGATTGTCAGGTTGCCGTGACCGGCACGGTGTTCAGCGTGAGCGCCGGCGTGAAGGGCTCGCGAGTGTCTGTCATCGAGGGCGAGGTCCATATGATTCGCGAGGGGCAGGACAGAGTTCTGCATCCCGGAGACCAGGCCTCTACCAGCGAGACTCTGGAGCCGGCGCCGATCGACGAGGATCTGGGTTGGAGCCGGAATCAGGCTCTGCTGCGAGAGATCGCGTCGTTGCGCGACAGCTTGAGGCGCCTACCAATCGGCCCAATCCGGCACTCGACCCGGCTTGCGGGGTTACTGCCGGCCTCCACCACTTTCGTCGCCAGCGTTCCGAACCTGGGGTCGTACTTCGGTGAGGCCGAGGCTCTGTTCCGCGAGCGCGCCGCCGAAAGTCCTGAGCTACGGGAGTGGCTTTCGGCTAAGGGCGCGGCGATTCAGCCGGTGCTGGAGAAGCTGCGCGCGGCCAATGAATATCTCGGCGACGAAATTGTGATCTTCGGAACTTCCGATACCGCGGCTCCGGTCTTCCTGGCCGAGACCAAGCGCGATGGATTCGCCGAATTCCTGAAAGCCCAGCGGATTCCGTTTAGCGCCGCCTCGCGGCCCGGCATCGTGCTGTTCAGCCCATCGGCGGAAGCGCTCGCCGTCAGTCTCGATTCGAGCTTCCAATCGACTCCGTTTTATCGCCGCGTCGAACAGGCGTACCAGGAAGGCGCGGGCTTGTTGCTTTGCGCCGATCTGCGCCGGCTAGGGCATGGCGAGGCCGAAACGGGCGCGCGGTATTTGATCGCGGAGCAGAAGGCCGTCGATCATCGGATGGAGACGCGGGTGGCCCTGGCATTCGACCAGCCCCGTACAGGGCTCGCAGCTTGGCTTGCGGCTCCCTCACCAACCGGCACGCTCGATTATGTTTCGTCCGATGCCACCTTCGTCGCGGCGTTCGCGGTGAACAGCCCCGCTGCAATTGTGGATTTGACGGCGAACCTCAAAGGCGCACCCCAATCGGAATCCCGCAAGGAACTGGCGTCGGCGCTGGGGGGAGAATTTGCGCTAGCGCTCGACGGCCCCGTGTTTCCAGTTCCGTCATGGAAACTGGTTGCCGAAGTCTACGATCCCACCCGGTTTCAGGCCGCCCTCATGAAGCTGGCGGGCGAGTATAATCGCGCTGCCGCGGAACACGATGGCAAGCCGCTCCGCGCCGGACAGGAGGTCGTCGGCGGACGTACCTACTATTTACTGGCCGGCGGAGATTCGAACCCCCTGACCGAGGTGCATTACACGTTCGCCGCCGGATACCTGATCGCCGCGCCGACACGGGCGCTGTTGACGCACGCCTTGGAGACGAAACAGACCGGAATCAACGTGACCCGCTCGGCCACCTTTACCGCTCTATTACCGCGCGATCGCTACGCGAATTTCTCGGCCCTGGTATATGAGAACCTGGGGACAAGCCTGGCTCCGCTGGCCGGATTCCTCGGCCCGAAGGTAAGAGAGGCTCTGGGCAACCCGAAACCTTTTCTCGTCACGGCTTACGGGGAGCCGGACCGCATCACTATGGCTAGTACAGGGGATCTGCTCGGCATGGGATTCAGCAACTTCCTCAGCGGCGGCGCTCTCGGAACCCTCACTGAGCATCTCCCGTTCGTGCCGTTTCCGGGAACAAGCCGCTCGCAAAATCCGTCTCGATGAGTAATGCACCCGGTCATTGAACTGGACGGCCTGGAGGTCCGCTTCGGCGAGCGGACGATCCTCAAGAAACTCCAGGCTTCGCTCACCGGCCGTTCGATCGGGCTGCTGGGTCCGAATGGCGCGGGAAAATCGACGCTGCTGAACACGCTGCTCGGTTTTCACAGGCCTGCCGCGGGAACGGCCCGGGTCTTTGGCCGCGATGTTCGTACACACGCCCGCGAGATCCGCGCGTTGATCGGCTACATGCCGGAGAACGACGCGTTCATCGCCTCCATGAGCGGAGTTCGATTTGTCCGGCTCATGGCCGAGCTGGCCGGGCTGCCGCCCGAGCAGGCGCTCGAGCGCGCGCACGAAGCGTTCTTTTACGTCGGCCTGGGCGAAGTCCGCTACCGCGCGCTCGGCACGTATTCGCTGGGGATGAAGCAGGCGGCGAAGCTGGCGCAGGCCATCGCGCACGGTCCGCGATTGCTGTTTCTCGACGAGCCTACAAACGGTCTCGATCCGCCGGCGCGAACCCGCATGATTCAACTCATCCAGGAGATCCGGAACCGCGGTGACCTGCACTTGATTCTCTCCTCGCACCTCCTGCGCGATGTCGAAGAATGTTGCGACCAGGTTTTGATTCTGAAAAACGGCGCGATTGCCGCCTACTGCAACCTGGAAGAAGAACGGCGCGCCAACCGCCGGTTTCTGGAGATCGAGACGCGCGGCGCATCCAACGGCTGCTTTCTCGAGGCGTTGGAGACGCTGGGTTGCCAGACGGCCCCCGGAGCGCAGGACCGTATCAAAGTGGTGCTGCCCGATGGTCTCGAAATTCGGCGGCTCTATGAGCTGGCGGCCCAACAGAACATCCAGATTCGCCGGCTGAATCACAAGCGCGATTCGCTCGAAGACATTTTCCTGAAGGCCATGGAGGCGCCCAATGGCCGTATATAAGAAAAGCTACCGGCCGTATGCCGGACCGGCGACGGCGTCGTGGAAGCGCTTCCTGGTGATCCCCCGGTATGCGCTGGAGGATCTGCATCGCTCACGCTTTTTGACGGTCTTCTTTCTCGCGAGTTTCATCTATCCGTTAATCTGCGCGCTCATCGTCTACGCAGAGCACAACGTGCAGGCTCTCTCGTCGCTTGGGCTGGAACGCGTGGCGGCGGTAGTGACGATCGATGCCGGTTTCTTTCTAACGCTGTTGGGATGGCAGAGCATGCTCGCGTTTTTCCTGGCGGCATTCATCGGTCCGGGACAAATCTCGCCCGATCTGGCGAATAATGCGCTCGCGCTTTATTTGGCGCGGCCGTTCTCCCGCGCCGAGTACGTGCTCGGGAAGTTATCGGTGCTCCTCATTCTGATGTCGTTGATGACCTGGGTACCGGGCCTGCTCCTTTTTGCATTGCAGGGTTATCTCGAAGGCTGGAGTTGGATGACCGCCCACGCCCGCATCGCCGCCGGCCTGTTCTTTGGGGCATGGATTTGGATCCTGTTGCTCTCGCTGCTGGCTCTCGCGCTCTCAGCTTGGGTGAAATGGAAGCCGGCGGCGGGCGCGCTCGTGTTCGGCGTGTTCTTCGTGGCTGCGGGATTCGGCGAAGCCGTGAACCAGGTGGAGGACACGCGATGGGGCTCGCTGCTGCGGGTCGGCAACCTCGTGGGCACGGTCTGGGTTTGGTTGTTCGAGGGCGCGAATTCGAACAGCAATGGCGCGGTCTTCTTCCGCATCGACCCGGGCCGCGTCGTGCCGGTGTGGCTCTGCTGGGCGACGCTTTTCGTCTTGTGCCTGATTTCCTTGTGGATGCTATCGAAGAAGATCCGTGGGGCGGAGGTGGTGCGATGAGCGGCGGCTTGGTCGCCTTCTCCGATGTCTCGCGGTTCTATGGCGAGGTGCTGGGCATCAACGGCGTAAATCTCTCGATTCCGTCCGGCATCACCAGCCTGGTCGGTCCCAACGGCGCTGGGAAGACGACGCTCATGAATCTGATGGCGGGGCTGATTCGGCCCTCGCACGGAGAGATTCGCGTCCTCGGCGTTTCTCCGGATCATCCCGAGGAACTCTGCCGCGTCCTCGGTTACTGCGCACAGTTCGATGCCTTTCCCAAAGGCCTCACCGGATACCAGTTTCTCCGGTCGTTTCTGCGCATCCGCGGAATGAGCGAGACCGAGTCGCACGAGCGTGCCTGGGCGGCGCTCCAGACCGTAAACATGACCGAGGCCGCGGGCCGCGCGGTGGGCGCTTATAGCAAAGGGATGCGCCAGCGAATCAAGCTGGCCTATGCGATCGCGCACAATCCACGCGTCATCGTGCTGGATGAGCCGCTCAATGGTCTCGATCCCATGGCGCGCGCGGAAACGATCGCGTTGTTCCGGCAGTGGGGCGCGGAGGGGCGGCACGTGATCGTCTCCAGCCACATTCTCCACGAGGTGGATCGCATCTCCGACCAGGTGATTCTTCTCAGCCATGGCTACGTCGTGGCGGAGGGCCAGATCCACGGGGTACGCAGCGAGGTGAAGGACCAGCCGATGCAGATCCTGATCCGCTGCAACCGGCCCAGTGAGTTGGCCGCTCGGCTGTTCGATCAGGATCAAGTAGTCG
The DNA here is from genome assembly GCA_964390225.1 of uncultured Solibacteraceae bacterium. Lineage (GTDB taxonomy): Bacteria > Acidobacteriota > Terriglobia > Bryobacterales > Bryobacteraceae > PSRJ01. The sequence continues at coordinate 36,835 of CAYMHP010000005.1, read as the reverse complement.
AGGCCAAGCTGCATCCCGATGGCAAGGGACTCTTGCTGCGCACCGCGGATGCCGACGGCTTTTACCTGTTGCTGAACCGGATCGTGCTCGATATTGGCCTGGAAATCGAATCTGTGGCGCCGGCCGACGACGACGTGAACTCGGTGTATCAATACCTGATTGGCGGAGAAGGAGGCACGGCGTGAGAGAGGTCTGGCTTCGCCAGGTTGCGGGCGTGATCGGACTGGAGTGGAAGAAAACCTTCTTCTCGCGGCGCGGCTGGTGGGTCTATCTGCTGGCGGCGGCCCCGATCTTTCTCGCGCTCATGCACACCGTGTTCGCCGCGCGAGTGCACCGCGTCCACCCGGTCGCGCAGGACGCCAAACTGTTTGCGGTGATTTACCAGGTCTATTTTCTGCGCCTCGGCATCTTCTTCGGCTGCGTGGGAGTGTTCTCGAATCTGTTTCGCGGCGAGATGCTCGAGAAGACCTTGCACTACTACTTTCTGACGCCGCTCCGCCGCGAACTGCTGGTTGCGGGGAAATATTTTTCCGGCCTGCTGCTGGCGCTGCCGCTATTTGTGGCCAGCACGGCAGCGACATTCGCGGTGCTCGGCCGCCACCAAGGTCCGGCGTATACCGACTTTCTTTTGCATGGTCCGGGCCTCGCGCAATTGGGCTCTTACATGGCGGTGAGCGCGCTGGCCTGCGTCGGGTACGGCGCCGTGTTCCTGGTGGCGGGCCTGTTCATCAAGAACCCGATGATCCCGGCCGCCGCGGTTATGGTCTGGGAGAACCTGAACCCGTTTCTGCCGAGCCTGCTGAAGAAGATCAGTATCATCTTTTACTTGAAAAGCCTTTGCCCGGTGCAGGTGGCGGTGCCGCCGCCATTCTCGGTGCTGGTGGTGGACACCGATCCCACGCCCGCATGGCTGGCGGTTCCGGGGCTGCTGCTGGTTTCGTTATTGATCCTGGCATGGGCCGCAATGTCGGCTCGTCGCGCGCAGATCAGCTACGCGGAGTAGGCAAACGTAGCGGATAATCAAACATGCACCCGCAAGCCTCTCGCGAGACTCGCTTCGACGGCATTCACTGCAGCCTCGTCATCCAGCAACCCGCATCCGGCGTCCTGCTCCTGAAAATCTCCGGAACGGATATCGGCGAGTTCGGCGATGCGCCTATGCTGGCGCTCGATGCCCGCCTGTCCGGCCACTCGTCGATGCGGCTCTTCATCGACGCGCGCGAAGTGCGCGGAGCCTCCATAGAGGTAAGCGGCGAATGGTCGCGATGGCTCAGCGCTCACAAGCAGCAGTTGCAACAGGTCAGCATGCTCACCGGGTCGCGATTCGTGGAAGTGACAGCAGAGTTTGTGCGGCGTTTCTCCGATCTCGAGGGCGTGATGCGGATTTATACCGACACCACCGCGTTCGATACGGCACTGGCGGAATCGCTTGGAAACGGGTAATCCACAACCAGAGCGCACGCGGAAGCGCCTGCGCCACGTGCTCCTCATCGCTGCGGCAGTCGCGTACCTCACGGGGTGCGCGCCGGCTCCTCAGCCGGTGTCCTCGACGACAGATCCCACTCGAGAAGAGTGGTACGGCAAGACGGTTCAGGAACTCGCCGGAATGAACCGCCAGGCGGAGGCTCTGATCAAGAACAGCAAGCCCGACGATGCGGCCGCGCTCATCACCAGAGGCGAGACATTGGCGAGCAAGCTCCTGGCAGTGCAGCATCCAACGCTGGGCGCCATGGAGGCCGCTTCCGACCTCGACGATCTCTACGGCCGCATGCTACTGAGCAACGGGAACTACGGCTGGGCGCGCCTTATGTTTCAGAAGAACGCGGCGCGCTGGAAGAACTGGCAGCCGCAGACGCCCGATACCGAGCGGCGGCGCAAGCTTGCCGATGTTTCGATTGCGGAATGCGATCGCAAGATGACGCAGTAGTCTCCGGCCCGTTGGCCATAGCTCCGGCGCGATAGAATACCCGGTTATGAAACTCCTGAGAATTGCAGCCTTCGGTGCGCTCTCCGCGTCCGCGATTCTGTTTGGGCAGGAAGCGCCACAGGCTCCGCCCCCGGAAGCCGACGCCAAGCTGATGCCCAATCGCTGCGCAGCGAATGAGGGGCTCGGTCAGCTCAACGCCAAACCTTCATGGAATGGCTGGGGTGCGGGCCTGACCAACGCCCGCTTCCAAACTGGCGCCGGAGCGCAGCTCACTGCCGATCAGGTTCCCAGGCTCAAGCTGAAATGGGCATTCGGGTTTCCGGGCGCGCGCTCCGTCTACGGGCAACCCACGGTAGCTGCGGGCCGTGTCTTTCTCGGCGTGGACACCGGATACGTGTACTCCATCGACGCGGCCAGCGGTTGCGTCTACTGGTCGTATCTGGCTGCGGGTGCGGTGCGCTCGGCAGTCAGCATCGGTCCCGCGAAGGCTGCGGGCGAATATCTGGCCTACTTCGGCGATTTGAAGGGGAATGTCTACGCCGTGAACGCCGCGACGGGCGAACCGGCTTGGAAGGTGCAGGTGGATTCGCATCCGGCGGCGCGGGTCACCGGGGCGCCCCAGTTGTATAACGGCCGGCTGTTTGTTCCGGTGGCATCGTTCGAGGAGGTTGCGGGGTCGGATCCAGCGTACCAATGCTGCACGTTCCGCGGCAGCGTTGTGGCACTGGACGCGTCCACGGGCCGGCAGATCTGGAAGACGTACATGATTCCGGAGGCCGCCAAACCGTCGGGCAAGAATGCGAAAGGGACTCAGCTCTACGGACCGGCGGGCGCGGGTGTTTGGAACTCGCCGACCATTGACCCGAAGCGCCACGCCATCTACGTAGGCACCGGCGATTCGTATACCGCGCCGGCTCCCAAGACGACGGATTCGGTTGTCGCGCTCGACCTGGACAGCGGCAAAATGCTCTGGTCGATTCAGGACACACCCGGCGATGCCTGGATCGTGAGTTGCATTCAGGGGCGCGGCACGCCCGAAAATTGCCCGAAAGATGCCGGACCGGATTACGACTTCGGGTCCTCGCCGATTCTTGTCAGTCTCGCAAACGGCAAGAACATGCTCATTGCCGGGCAGAAGAGCGGCATCGTCTGGGCACACGATCCGGAGCGGAAGGGCGCGGTGGCGTGGAAAACTTCGGTGTACTCGAAAACGCCTGGGCCGCAGGGGCAAATCACTTTTGGCGGCAGCGCCGACGAGCGCAATGCGTATTTCGGACTAAACAGTGGCGGTGTGGTTGCGATCTCACTCGTTAATGGCGAGCGCCAATGGTTCACCCCGATCGAACCCGTTCCGGGGAGAATGACCGGGCAGGATGCGGCTGTGTCGGCGGCGCCTGGCGTGATTTTCTCCGGGGGATGGGACGGCATGCTGCGCGCGCTCTCCTCTACCGATGGAAAGATCCTTTGGCAATTCGACATGGCCCGCGAGTTCGAAACCGTCAACCACGTGGCTGCCAAGGGGGGCTCGATGGGCGCGGCCGGACCGACCATCGCGGGCGGCATGGTGTTTGCCGGCGCAGGCTATCCCGGCGTTCAGAATGGCCGGAACGGGAACGTTCTGCTGGCGTTTGGAGTAGAGTAGCGCCGGTGATCTTTTGCCGCCGCCAATTCGGGCCTGGACGAATGCTCCTGAGCAGAACCGCGGCATGACTGCCGCGGCTGAAGCGAGCGGTTGGCAATCGAGCGAATTTCAGCTACACCAGTGATGGCGCGGTTCTATCGCTTACTTCGATTTGTTCTCGAACAGCTCGCGCCAGGAAGCGTCAAGGCTGGTCCACCGGTCGGCTTCGCCGTTCTCGGTTTCAGGCACGCAAAGCGAGCCATGACCTGAGGCGCACAGGAGTTCGGTACTGACCGGTTCCAAAACGCTCGACCAATATCCGATGGTTACAGGCATGGCGAGCGGCTCGAAGCACACCGGGCAGCGGCGCCGCTGATCGGCGAAACTCCACCAGAAGCCGAAAACCGACGCTCCCAGGAACAGCAGGGCGGTCACCATTCCCGAAAAAAACGTGATCGGGCCACGTGGCGGCAAGTGCCTGGCGGCGAACGCGTTCACTTCGATCCACACAAGCGCTGGGATCACTACGGACAGCAGCAGTTTCGGCCCCAGGTAGCCCCAATACCGCCAGCCCGGCCGTACCTTGAAGAATTGCTGCTTGATCACCAGCACCACCGCGATGATCACGGCAAATAATATGCCAGCCAGGTACAAGGGCCAGGATGGTCCGGGGATGGCGTTAAACTCAGCCACCTCTGGCCGGCGCGGCAGCACCTGGTTCGCGGCTTTGGCCGCTTCGAACAGATCCACCCGCACCTGGTCATAAGCAACTTCGTGCTTGAGCCGCCCGATTGCGCCGATCAGGTACGGCAAACCGGCATCTGGCTGCGGCTCCAGAGTGAGCGGGGTCCACACGGCGATGTCGGGAGAAATCGCCCAGAACGATTCCGGCAGCACGCCGACAATGGTGTAGTCGTCTCCATCCACGCGCATGTGTCTGCCGATAGCGCGGGGGTCTCCATCGAAGGAGTGGCGCCATTCCGCCGCGGAGAGAATTGCCAAATCGCGATCGCCCGGCCGCAGCAAACGGCCGATGGCCGGTTTCGTGCCGAGTAGCGGGAAAAAGTTGGAGGTCACTCGCGCATGCGAGGAGCGGCGCCGCCGCCAATAGCCCGCGACGTCGGAAAGCAACTTGGAGCGGCCGCGCCAGATCGGGATCTCTCGTGGAGGCACACCCGAGGGCGCCCCGGCGGGACCGGTATACCGAATCGATACTAATCGATCCGGGTCCTGAATCGGCAGCGGGTCGAACAGGGCGCGAGTTCCCCGGAAGCCGACGCTTAGAGAACCGACGACTACCAGAAGAGCAACCGCGGTAAGCAAAACGAAACCAGGTGAGCGCAGCCGGTGCCGTAACTGCTCCTCCGGAATCCGTGTGTACAACGCATCGCGGAAAGCCGCCCGGCAAAGCGCCCAGAACGTGCGCCGCGCGCCTCGCGTCAACTCACCGCGGTTGTACAGGGTTGTGCAGTTTTCGAGGGCGCGATCCCACCGGGCGAACCATTCAGGACGCGCATGCCCCGGCGCCAACCAGCTGGCACACCGAAGCAGCAAGCGGCATAAGAGAGGCGCCTGGAGTCCGCCCTTCCTCGCCATCGTGTCCCTCCCCGATATTCAAATTAGACCACGTCGCGCGAGCTTCGTAACCCGAGGCGGGAGAGTACGGGTACTATTCGATGCGCCGCTGCCGCTCGTAGGGATTCTTCAGATATTTCGATGCTTCTTCCTGCGCGCCTTGGGTGTTGTCCTTCGTGCGCATGGCAAGGTTGTATTCATTCACCGCGCGATCGCGTTGGCCGGTGATGTCGAAGATCTTGCCCAGGTTGATGTGGGCCCACACATCGGTCCACTTCGGCTCCAGATCGCCGTTCAGCGCTTCGCGAAACTCGTTGGCCGCCGACTGGTAATTGTTCTGTAAGAAGAAGACCTCCGCGATGCGGTAATGCGCCAGCGAACTGGTGCGGTTTGTCTCGAGCGCCTTCTGGTATTCCTTGAGCGCTTCTCCGAACTCGCTCAGTTCGGCGAACTGTTCACCGCGGCGAATCGCCACTGCCACGCGGACCTGGTTGCTGAAGCGCAGCACCCGGTCATCCGGATCGATGATCACGTTCTTGGGTTTTCCAAACGTGTCCACCGAAAACTCCGAAGAGGTGCCCACCACTTCGACGCGCTTTTGTTCGGGATTGCCTTCCGTTTCGATCTTGAGATCCACCGGCATGCGGAACGTATCCAGGTCCTGCGAAATCTTGCCCATCACGCGGAAACCCTTTTGCGTGCGGAAGATGGTGTACTCCAGCTTGAACTCCGGTGCACCGCTCGATTCGATCCACTGAATAAAGAAGTATCCGAGGTCCTGGTTGGAGACATTTTCCGCGACTTTTCGAAAATCTTCAGTCGTCGCCGATTTCCACGCATACTGCTGGGCGTAGGTCTTCAGAGCCTTGAAGAAATTATCGTCCCCCATGATGTAGCGGAGCATGTTCATCACGGCGGCGCCCTTGCTGCCGGTGAGCGCCCACAACTCAGGAGAGTAATCCTCCAGGCGGGCCGATTGGATGATGGGCACGTTGTCCACTGTGAGCGACTCGACCATGACGTCGCGAAGTTGCGATTCCATCGCGCCGGCGCTCACGGTGTGCTCCGTCCACAGCAGCTCGGAGTAAGCGGCTAAGCCATTCGTTAGCCAGAGATGATTGCGGGTTGCGGGGGAAACCAGGTCTTCGAACCACTGCCGCGAGATCTCGTTGGCCAGCAGCTTTCCGGCGGGCTCGCGGCCAATGCCTTTCGGGGCGAGAAAGAGCAGACCCGGAGCCGCGTAGCCGTTCGGCGCGCCCGCTTCGGTTTCTACGACCGTGAGATTGGCGTACGGCGGCAGACCGTAGAGTCCGGTGAAGTGCGTCATGATCTTCCCGATCTCCTGGCCGTAGGGCTGCGCCATGGTGGCTTCCGGTCCGCGGAAATAAAGAGTAGTGGTGACACCTTCCGATTGCACCTTGGCCGGGTTGCCCTTTACCACGGCGATGCTGCCCGGAAACGAAGGCCGCTCGAATTTAAATTCGTAGACGTTCTTGTCGGCTGCCGTTGTGTGGGTGTCGATCCCGCTGCCTACGACGGCATAACCGGTTGGCACGGTGACACGCATGTTCGCGGCGAAGCGGTCTGTCGTGTAACCGGCGATCGGAAACCAGCGCGCGGGGTACATCAGGTATGCAAAGTCCGGATGGATGGCCGCGAACCTGATTCCGTAGACCGGCGAATCCTCCTGGCCCGTGAGGCGGCCGTCGTAATAAAACGTGACGGTGACGGGCTGCGCTTTCGGAAGGGGGGAATCGAAGTTCAGCCGCACCGTGAAATCCTGCTGGTTCCGCGAAGCGGGAATCTGCTTGCCTGTGCTATCCACTACGCGCGAAACGTTGAGCGAGTTGTTCAGCTCAAAGCTGGCCGACGTCGTATTGTCGTCCAACGGCACGAACTGCACGGTCACTTTCGCGCTTATAGACTGCGTGTTGGGCGAAACTTCGGCGTCGATCGCATACGCGTCCGCTCGAATGCGGTTCCGGCGCTCCTGCGCCGTCGCTGCAAAGGAGCAGGCAAGCAGCAATAGGCCGGCAGCGAGAAGCGCGGCCGGGCGTTTGCGGAATTCACGATACATGAGCAACTTGTCCTTCCAAAATTTCCTGAATGATGGCGGCGGCGCGCTCGGGCGCGCTCTCTTCCGTGGAGAGCCGGCGCCGCACCTCCGCCAGTCCCGCCAGCATTTCGGCGCGCGCCTGGCCATCGGTAAGCAGCCGCCGCGCCTCGCCGGCAATGGTTTCTCCCGTCATCTGGCTCTGCATGAGCTCCGGCACCACGGCCCGCTCTGCAATCAAATTCACCATGGAGTAGAACGGCACGTGGACTAACAGGCGCCCCGCCAGCCAGCTTGCGGCGCTGACCTTATAGAACGTAACCATGGGGGTGCCGAGGAGCGCGGCTTCGACCGTTACCGTCCCGCTCGCCGCCAACGCGATCTCGGCGTGCGCCATTGCGTCCCAGCTTTCTCCTTCGATCACCCGAATAGGCGAGAGGCCAATCCGTTCGCGAAAAAACTCCCGCCCCGTTGTGGCTGAGGCCGGTAGAACAAAATTCATTGGCCGTTCCCGGCTGAGCCGCCCGACGGCATCGGTGAGCGCAGGCAGATGACGCGCAGCTTCGCCGCTATAAATGGACGGTCGCCGGCGAACTCATGTATCCTAAAAAACTTCTCTCGGCAAAGGCTTGGCCGTACCAGACGCGACAACGGGTGCCCGATATAGGTGGCGGACACACCTTCCCGGGTGAAAAACTGCTCCTCGAAGGGAAATATGCACAACAGACGTTTGAGGCTCCGCCGCATCCCCTTCAAACGGCCTTTTCGCCACGCCCAGACCTGCGGCGCCACCAGGTAAACCACCGGAATCCCGATCGCGCTAAGCCGCCTGGCGACGCGGAGGTGGAAATCGGGGGAATCGGTCAAGATCGCAAGATCCGGCCGCGTGCTCCGCGCCGCCGCCAGCAACTCCCTGTATTCCCTATAGATGCGTGGAATATCGGCTACCACTTCCGCGAGCCCCACCACGGCCAGGCTGGCCGCATCCACTACGGTGCGCACCCCCGCCGCCCGGAGCTGCGGCCCCGTGCATCCGAAGAATTCCGCGTCGGGGTACAGGCGGCGCAGTTCGTCCACAAGCAGCGCGGCGTAGCGGTCGCCGGAGGCCTCTCCGGCCGACACCAGGACCTTCAGGTGCATCTTCTTAAGAGTTTAGCGTGCCGCCTTGTTACAATTACAATCGACTACGAGCGACCAACGGGGATGTCCGCAGAAGCTGAGAAGTCCAAAATGACGGTGGAGGAGCTCGCCACTCGTTTCCGCCGCGAGATGATTCCGCTCACCAGCAAGTTCTCCTACTTGTGTACGCTGCCTATCGCTGAGGAGGACCTGCGGCAGTACCTGCACGACCCCATCGCGGCGCTTTCGCCCGCCGTCGTTTCCGCCCTGCCGCGTATGAACCTGATTCTGGCTCCGTACCTGGAGAAAGGGAACGGCAAATCGGGAGACGCCGTGAGTTTCGACAGGCCTCCCGAGCCGCGCCAGATTCCCGCTTCCTTCCGGCAGATGGAGAACGAGATGTTTCTGGTGCTGGGCGTGAAGGACATCGAAGTCGCCGATTATCACTATCAGTTCTACAATTCGATCGCGGGCATGATCGCGGACCGTTGGCCCGACGAAGTCCAGGAGCGCTTCCACCGCACCATCCGCGAGGAATTGAGCGCCGAAATCCACGGCGAGGTGGATGAAAAGAGCTGGCATCTTAAGCAGGCGCTGCTGCGCCGTCAGACCAACGTCCGCAAGGAGACCAAGCTCTTCCGAGAATACGCCCGCCAGGCATTCGAAGACACGCTGACCCTTTACTTGCACGGGACCTGCTGCGATATCGATGTCGAGACTGGTCCTCGCCAGATGCCCAGCCGGTACCTGCGCCGCCGTCTGGAACTGCTGATCGCGCTGTTTCCGCCTCCGGAAGGGTATGCCGTGCTGCCGGAACAGTTGAAATCGCGCTAGGTATAATTGCTTCATGAAATCCGCCGACCTTTACGATCAGGATTTCTACGAGTGGACGGTTCGCAACGCCGAGCTGCTCCGATCGGGCCGTGTCTCCGAGGCGGACCTCGAACACATCGCCGAGGAGATCGAGGATATGGGCAGGCGGGAGCGGCGCGAACTGGTAAGTCGCCTGGCGGTCCTCATCGCGCGCTTGCTGAAGTGGCAGGTTCAGCCGGAACGGAGAGGAACGAGCTGGGCCGCCACGATTCGCCTGCAGCGCAAAGAAATAAGCGATCTCCTCGCCGAGATGCCAAGCCTGCGAGCGTATCTCGCGAGCAACGTGGAGAAGGCCCACGCTTACGCGGTGAGCACCGCGTCTGCCGAGACCAGCTTGCACGAAGATGTTTTTCCTACATCCTGTCCGTTCCCACTGGAAGCTCTGCTGGAGCCGGATTTTCTGCCGTAACGCGCCCGATATCGCGCTGACCCGCGCCCAGCTCCGCCAGAATTCGCAGCGCCACTTCTTTTCCCCGCTCGCCGATTTCGCCTTCCGGTCCCACGCAGGAGGGGCAGCCGGCCTCGCAAGCGCAGGCGGCGATCAGTCCGGCGGTCTTCTCCAGAAGTTCCGCCGCTAACCGGTAGAGCGGGGCGCTTTGGCCGATACCACCGGGATACGTGTCGTAGAGGTAAAGGTTGGGCGCGAAGGTGGCGCTGGCCTCCTGGCTTAGAGCAACGCCGATGTCGCGGGGATCGCACATCACCAGCAGCGCCGCCACGGTGCGAAGCGCGTTTCCGAGGCCCGTAATGCCGCTTTGCCGCTCGGTCGGAGTGTAATCGCTCAAGCGCGCCAGGAATTCGGCCGGGAAGTGCAGCCAGAATGCGGTCGTGTGCATTTCCTGCTCAGGCATCGAGAGCTTGCCGGCCCCTATGTTCTCATTCGTATAGAATTTGATCTTCTTGAAGCCGACGATCTGCTGATTTACGCGGACGTCGCCGTGCGCGCGCTGGGCGCCGGCCACGGGCTCGCTCTCAAAGATGTCGAGAACCTGCACCTGCGTGTAATCGATGGCATCGGTATAGTAATCGCACTCGACACGCTTCACGTAGGCCTTCCGCTCCACATAATCGAAGCGTTCCACGTGATACTGGCGGCCCTCGTGCAAATAAATCGCCTTCTCGTGAAGGGTGGTCAAGGCGGCGGAGAACGAAACATCGGCAATTACGGCCGGCTCGCTCGTGACGTCGACCACCACGAAGTTGTCGCTCGTAACGGCGCGCAGGCTGGTCGCGTCGGCGGGGTAGCTCGACGACGTCCAGTGCCAGGAGCCGCTGCTGTGGTGTAGAAACCCGCTCTCTTCCAGGAACCGGCACATGTCGGCCGTGGCATGCGGTCCGAAGGTTTCTCCGTCGCGAATGGGCAATTCGAACGCCGCGCATTTTAGATGCGCCAACAGGATCTCCAGATTGTCCGGATTGATGTACGCGTGCTCCGGGGAGCGGCCGAAGAAGTAGTCCGGGTGCTCCACCATGTACTGATCGAGAGGCGCGCTCGAAGCCACCAGGACCGCCGCGGACGTCCCCTGCCGCCGGCCGGCGCGGCCCGCTCTTTGCCACGTGGATGCGATCGTGCCGGGATACCCCGCCATCACGACCGCATCCAGGGAACCGATGTCGATCCCCAGCTCGAGCGCATTGGTGGCGACCACGGCGCGAATCTCCCCGTCGCGCAGCCGGCGTTCGATTTCGCGCCGTTCCCGCGGCAGATAACCACCGCGATACCCGCGCACCGTTTCGCTGGGGAGCGGCCCGCGGTCGCAGGCGTCCTTCAAATACGTGATCAGCACCTCCGTGGCCAGCCGGCTATTGGCGAAGACGAGCGTCTGCAGATCACGCTCGATGAACTCCATTGCGACCCGGCGCGCCTCCTGCACGTAGCTGCGGCGGATTCCGAGTTGCCGGTTAACCACCGGCGGGTTGTAAAAGATGAAGAACTTCTCTCCGCGCGAAGCGCCGTTTCGCTCCACCAGCTCAAAACGCGCCCCAGTCAGCCCTTCGGCCAGCTCCCGCGGATTCGCGATCGTTGCCGAACAGCAGATGAATTGCGGCGCGGCGCCATAAAACTCGCAGATTCGCCTCAGTCGGCGCAGAACGTTGGCCAGATGACTGCCGTAAACGCCACGGTAGTAGTGCAGCTCGTCGATAACGATGTACCGCAGGTTCTCGAAAAATCGGGCCCACTTTGTATGGTGGGGCAGGATCCCGCTGTGCAGCATGTCGGGATTCGTGAGCACCACGTTGGCGCGTTGCCGGATAGCTTTGCGGGCATCCTGCGGCGTATCGCCGTCGTAAGTGAATGCGCGGATCTCGGAGCCCATCTGATCGACGGTGCTCTGCAACTCGTGAAGCTGATCTTCCGCTAGCGCCTTGGTCGGGAACAGATACATCGCGCGCGCCCCAGCGTCTCGCAGCAGCAGGTTTAAGACGGGCAGATTATAGGAAAGGGTTTTTCCACTCGCCGTGGGCGTTACGACCACGACATTATGACCGCGCTCTAGTACCTGGTACGCTTCCGCCTGGTGCGAGTAGAGCCGCGCGATGCCGCGGCTCTCGAGCGCTCGTTTGAGACCGAGGTCAATCGTGTCCGGAATTTCCTCGAAGCTTCCTTCGCTGGCGGGCTGATGATGAATCGCGCGGACGGGGGAGTCGATTTGCCCGTGCGAGGCCCGAAACCGCGAAATGACGACGTCGAGCGGAGGCTCTTGGGGTGTGTGGTGATCGAGAGGAGCGGATGCTAACTGCGGGAACAGATCCATGGTTTCGCCTTTTCTTTGCTACAATACAACAAGGCGAAACCGGGAACAAGCGGAACGGCTAGCGGTCGCGAACGAATTCGTAGCGCTCGAGCGTGGCGGCCACTTGGAAACCTTCCGGGTCTTCAGGTTGGCTTGCAAAGATCCGCTCGGCGCGGAGCACCTTGCCGACGCAGCGGATGTTCACTGCCTGCGGTCCGTCGTGGTTCAGCGTGATGATATATTCAATCGGACCGCCGAGGTCCGGTTCCCGTTGTGAAGTGAAGAGAACACCGGTGGAACTAATGTTCCTGGTATAACCCGCAAGGGTTACGCGCTCTGCGCCGGAGCGTGTGATTGACAGCGGCAGCTGTAGCTTGAATCGCCGGGTTCTTCGCTGTTCCATATTTTATGACGAAATGTATTACGAACCTTTCAAAATGTCCCCTAATGCTATCGGCAGGGGAACGCACGGGTCAATAGACCGCGGTCCCGCTACACGCCATCGGCGTACTAGTAACCAGGTATTAGTAGTACGGATTCAGGGGCGGACGGACGCCCGCCCCGCGAGGAAGGTGACTACTTCAAAGGAACGCGAACCAGCTAGACAACTTTAACGAAGATGATCACCAGCGTGTAGAGCGCCAGCGATTCGATCAGAACCAGTCCCAACAGCAGCGCAAATCGAATTGCTCCCGCGGCCCCGGGATTGCGCGCAATTCCTTCCGCGGCGCCGGCCACGGCGCGTCCCTGCGCCAGACCGCAGAGCCCCGACGCAATCGCCATTCCGAAGCCTGCGGCGATCGGCACGGCCCAATTGCCACCACCGGCGGCGGCGCCGCCTGGAGCCTGCGCAAAAATCATCGGGCTGGCGAACAGGAAAATCGCCAGCAGTAACAGCACTTTTTTCGTCATTTCTACTCTCCTAAGAAATCGCCCCCAGGAGGTGGTTCCGTGCCTGGCTTGGGAGCCGGCGGGCTCACGCTGGTAGGCGGCATTAAGCCGGTATTAGTGCTCTTCGTGAGCTACCGCGCCCGCCACATACATCATGGTCAGGAGCATGAATATGTACGCCTGTAACAGCCCGACAAACACGTGCAATCCCATGAACACCGCGGGAAGCGCAAAGTAAGTGAGGGCCAGGAAAACGTTGGTAACTTGCTCGCCTGCGTACATGTTGGCGTAAAGACGCAGAGTGAGCGATAGGGGACGGGCCATGTGGCTCACCAGTTCGATGGGAACCATGAGCGGTGCCAGCAGCGGCATAGGCCCGGCGAAGTGCGCCAGGTACTTGAAGAGGCCGTTGGCGCGAATGCCCGCACCGTTATAAACCACGAACGTAGCCACTGCGCAGCCCGCCGGCACTGACGGATTCATGGTGGGCGATTCGAATCCCGGCACCACTCCGATCAGATTCCCGAACAGGATAAAGATGAACAGGGTTCCAAAAAACGCGAGATAGGTTTCGCCGTCGTGTCCCAGTTGATCGCTGGATTCGCCGTGGAGGAATTCGTAGACCACTTCGAAAGTATGTTGCAATTTGCCGGGACGGTCGGCGGACAGCCTGGATTTCAGAATCGCGAAAACAACTACGATCAGCAGCACCACCACGATCTGCATCGTGATGAAATTTGCCCACGGACGGGGTTCCGCGGGCATGCCTACGAGCCGCAGAGCCGAGTTCCCCAGCCCCGCCAGGTGATCGTTGAAGATCTTGGTGATCCAGAGTTCAGTGTCGTGCATACACCAGTTCGAACAGGATTTCCACGATTACGGCGGCTACCGGGACAAACAGACCTGCCAACGCCGCCGCGAGACTGATTGAAGAATACCTAAGTATAACATAGGCTCCACCGCCAAGAAGCAGATAGCGAAGGCCCAGGAAGACCGCGCTGCGCGTGCCGCCCCCGCCAGGCCGGCCCACCGCTTCGGTCAGTTTCTTCAGCCATCGGAAGTTCAGCCACGATATGGCCGCTCCGAGCGCGAATCCGGCGGCCGAGTTCCAGCCGCGCCAGAAGAAGCCTACCGCGATTCCAGCACCGGTGAACGCCGCCATCAACTTCAGCAGGCGGCTGACGACCGTCGCGAACCAGGCCTCATCAAGAACCGTCATCGCGGGTGTCCCGCATCAGTTGCCGGAGGAGCTGCACGAATCCGGAGATGGTCCCCAATATCAGGAACGGGATGTAGAGAAAATGCGTGTGGAAGAGCTTGTCGAGCAGGGCGCCGATGACCCAGCCCGCGATGGTTCCGGCCGGCAGCATGAACGCCATCTCCAGGTACTTGGCGAGTTGCACCATCGAGGAGCTGTTGCGGGCCACACTCACAGTTTAGCGGCGCGCGCGCTCTGCAGCTTCGCGAACCAGAAAACCCATCTTCGGGTGGGAGGGCTCAAACTGCGGATGGACGCCGAATTCCTCGAGCGCTTCCGTGGTGGTGGGGCCGATCGATCCCACGGTGGCCTTCCGCAAACCGGCCAGGACTGCCTCGTTCGAGCCGCTTTCCTCGGCAATACGCAGAAGGTGTGCAATCTGCACGGCCGTCGTGAAGAGCACCACCTGGAACTCGCCGCCCGCCAGCCGGCGAGCGGCCTCGCGCAGCGGCCCCACGTCATCCGGCAAATCCCATTGATAAACACGAATAGGCGTTACTATTGCCCCCCGCGCGCGCAATCCTCCCAGCAACTCCGGATTAGGACGGCCGTACTCCTGAACGGCAATCTCGCGCTCCGGGCGGCCCTCGGTGATCGCGAGGACTTCGTGATACGTGTTCGGCTCGGGAGCAATCAGCGCGGCGCTCAGACCCATCTCGCGAAGAGCCGCGGCGGGTTTCGGTCCCCGCGCCACCAGTGTGACCGGCCGCAGAGCCTCGGCGAAAGCGGTCTCCGGATATCGCGTGGCCAGCAGGCGCTGCAACTGGCGCGTCCCCACTCCCGTAAGGAAAATCATCATCTCGAACGCGCCTGCGAACAGCCGGTTGGCGAACGCGAACGCCTCTGCGTTCTCGGCTATGGGCACCTCTTTCATGGAGGGCGCTACAAACGGTTGGCCGCCCTGCTTGCGAATCAGCTCCGCCATCTCGGCGGCGCGCCGGCTCTCGAAAGAAAGAACCTGTAGCCCCTCCAAACTCATAAGCTCGATTGTAAACGCTTAGTTTTCGCAAAGGTGAGAAGTTGTAGGGCAGGTTAGCAACCTGCAGCGGGTTGATAACCCGTTTGTAGCTCCTTGTGGGCGGGCACGGCGCGCGCGGTTAACAACCGGAGCGCGGGATGCCATCCCGCCCCACTGTTTATCGGCTAGACAGCTCGGCAACACAGCACTACTGTGCGTTTACTCACAAGCGCTCGCATGAATTTTCTGTCAGGATAGGAACACACCAAAGCACCCATGGGAATCAAACCGCAGGCGAGTTGGCAGCATGCCTCCGAGTTTTTCGCAGAAGCCCCCATCGCCTGCCACGAACTCGACATCCACGGCAGAATCATCCGGGTCAACGAGGCGGGGTGCCGTCTGCTGGGCTTGCCGCAACACGAAATCCTCGGCCGCGAGGTGTGGGAATTCGGAGTTCCCGAAGAGAAGGCCGCCATCCGCGAAAACGTCACGCACAAAATCCGTACCGGCGTGCCGATAGAGCCGTTTGAGCGGAATTGGATCCGTCCCGATGGAACACGGCTGGTGGTGGAGATTCACTCCAATTACGTGCGGAGCAGCAGTGGCACAATCGTCGGACTGCGCTCGTTCTTACTCGACATCACCCGCCGCAAGCACGCCGAAGAGGCGTTGCGCAAAGTGCGCGAAGGCCTCGAGAACCGCATTCGCGAACGCACGCTCGAACTGGAGTTGGCAAATGAATTTTTGCGGCGCGAGATGGAAGAGCGGCGGCAGCGCGACGAGGAGCACCGCCGCCTTGAGGCGCAGGTCCAGCATGCGCAGCGCCTGGAAAGTCTCGGCATCCTCGCCGGTGGAATCGCGCACGACTTCAATAACCTGCTGGCCAGCATCATGGGCTATGCGAGCCTCGCCGCGATGGATCTTCCGGAGGACTCCCGCGCGCGCAGAAGCCTCGATCAGGTTTTGAGTGCTGCGAGAAGTGCCGCCGATTTGACGCAGCAGATGCTGGCCTACTCCGGCCGCGGCAGCTTCGTACTCGATCTGCTGAACGTAAACCAGGTAATCGAGGGCGTGATCCGTCTGCTCGAATCCACGATCTCGAAGAAGGCCGAGCTTCGTATGAATCTGGCCCACGACTTGCCGCACATCCAGGGGGATGCCAGCCAGATCCGGCAAGTGGTCATGAACCTTATCACCAACGCGGCGGAAGCTCTCGGCGAAAACACCGGGACGGTTTTGGTGACCACGGGTGTCGAGTGGGCCGAGGCCGGACAACTCACGCCGATGGAGCCCGGGCGGACTCTTCCCGAAGGCCGCTATATCTTTGTCGAGGTGGCCGACACCGGCTGCGGCATGGATCCGGAAACTCTGAGCAAGATCTTCGACCCGTTCTTCACAACGAAATTCACCGGCCGAGGGCTCGGCTTGGCCGCCGTCCTCGGGATCCTGCGTAGCCATCGGGGCAGCATCTCGGTCCGCAGCGAGCTCGGAAAAGGGACCACTTTCCGAGTGCTCTTTCCGGAAGCCGAAGGCGTCCTCGAAACTCAGTTCGAGGAGCTTCCCGAAATCGAGGTCTGGCGCTGCGAGGGCGTGGTGCTGGTAGTCGACGATCAGCCGGCTGTCCGCGATCTGGCCCGCATGATCCTGGAACGTTCCGGGCTCACCGTTCTTATCGCCAGCGATGGTAAGGAGGCTGTGCAGGTCTTTCGCGATCACGCTCATGAGATACACGCCGTGTTGCTCGACCTCAACATGCCCGGCATGGATGGGGGCGAGGTTTTTCATCACATCACCGGGCTGGTCCCGGACGTGCGCGTCGTGCTGTGCAGCGGATACAACGAGCAGGATGTCACTACCAAACTGTGTGGCCGCAATCCCGCCGGCTTCCTCCGCAAGCCCTACCACCCCTCCGAACTGATCGAGCGCCTGCGCGCTGTTTGGTAAAGGATCGCTGCAGGTAAGGGCTGCCGCTCTCCAGCGCGATCAGTTGGCGGCCCTCTATCGTGCATACCGCCTATCGGAGTCTCTGCGGTTCAGCCTTATCTAAAATCGCGTGCAAATCCCCCTTCTTTGACAGAGATTAGGGCGATGGTAGAATGAGATGACACTCGGAGATATAGTAATTCCTTTCATTGCAGAGAGATGCGTCATTTGCATCCGCGCGGTGAAGGGATGAATCAATAAAATTGCGAATGGCGCAGGCTCTTCCCATCCCCAACCCTTGCCGCGCGGAAGCGGAGCCCTTGCTGGCCACCATCGGCAACACGCCCCTGGTGCGCCTCGAAAAGGTCTCCAGCCAGTTCCCCGGCATCGAGATCATGGGCAAGGCTGAATTCTACAATCCCGGCGGCTCCGTAAAGGACCGGCCCGCGCTCAACATGATTCTCGACGGCGAGCGCTCCGGGAAGTTGAATCACAGCCGCATCATTCTGGACGCCACCAGCGGCAACACCGGCATCGCCTACGCCATGATCGGCGCGGTTCGCGGATACAAGGTGAAGCTCTGCCTGCCGGCCAACGCTTCCATCGAGCGCAAGCGCATTCTGAAAGCATACGGCGCGGAAATGGTCTTCAGCGACGCCGCCGAAGGCTCCGACGGCGCGATCCGCCTCTGCCGGGAAATCTACAACGGGGATCCGGACTCCTACTTTTACCCGGATCAGTACAACAACCCGGCGAACTGGAAGGCGCACTTCGAAAACACCGGGCCCGAAATCATCCAGCAGACCCGCGGCACGGTGACGCACTTCGTCGCCGCCATGGGCACCAGCGGCACGTTCACCGGAGTCACCCGCCGTCTGCGCCGCGATCTGCCCGAGGTCAAGTGCTACTCGGCGCAGCCATCGAGCGGCTTCCATGGACTGGAAGGCTTGAAGCACATGCCCACCGCCATCGTGCCCGGAATCTACGACGACACGCTGGCCGATGGGAACTTCTGGATCGAGACCGAGGACGCGTACGCCATGGTCCGCCGCCTGGCGCGTGAAGAGGGACTGCTGGTAGGAATTTCCTCAGGTTGCAACGTGCACGCGGCCACACTGTTGGCCCGCGAATCGGCGGAACGCGGAGAAGAGGCCACCATCGTGACCGTGCTCTGCGACAGCGCCGAAAAATACCTGAGCGAACACTTCTGGGACGAGTAATGATCCGGATCGAATCTGAACCGTGGGCGGCCATGGTGTCGCACGCCCGCCAGACTTACCCCAATGAATGCTGCGGCGCGATGCTGGGCAACATCGACGACGGCCAGAAGCTGGTGCGTGTCGCCATCGCGCTCGAGAACGCATTTCAAGGCGCGCAGGCGACCCGTTACGAGCTGCGGCCGGAAGACCTGCTGGCTGCGGATAAGGCCGCGCGCGAGCGCAACATGGACTTGATCGGCATCTACCACTCGCACCCCGATTGCGATGCCTATTTTTCCAAAACGGATTTGCAGAATTCCTGCCCGTGGTATTCCTTCGTAGTGCTCTCCATTCAGAACGGCGAATTCCACCACGCGAATAGCTGGCTGCCGAATGCCGAGCAGACCGATGCGGTGAAAGAGGAGCTTAGTTTTTAATATGCCAAGAGTTTTGATTCCCACTCCGTTACGGCAGTTCACCGGTAAACAGGATGCCGTAACCGTTTCCGGCTCTACCGTCGGAGAGGTTCTATCGTCCCTGACAACGCAATACCCCGACCTCCGCAAACAGATCTTCAACGATGAGGGCAAGCTGCGCAGCTTCGTCAACGTATACCTGAACGACGAAGACATCCGCTACTTGAGCAAAGATTCCACTGCGGCTAAGGACGGCGACACCATCTCGCTGGTGCCCTCAATCGCCGGTGGCTCGACAGTGGCTGCGCCTCCGGAAGAAGCGGCGCTCACGAAGGATGAGATCCTGCGCTACAGCCGGCACCTCATCATTCCCGAAGTCGGCATGGAGGGCCAGCAGAAGCTCAAAGCGGCCAAGGTGCTGCTCGTCGGCGCCGGTGGGCTGGGCGCTCCCCTCGGGTTGTACCTGGCAGCGGCTGGCATTGGCAAAATCGGCATTGTCGATTTCGACGTCGTCGATTTCACCAATCTGCAGCGGCAGGTGATCCATTCCACTGCCGATGTGGGCCGGAAGAAAATCGATTCCGCCGCGGAGAAGATGCAGGGCATCAACCCGCATTTGAAGATCGTCAAGCATGAGACGGCGCTGTCCAGCGAGAACGCGCTGGATATCCTTAAGGACTACGACCTGGTGGTCGACGGCACCGACAATTTCCCCACGCGGTATCTGGTGAACGATGCCTGTGTGCTGCTCGGTAAACCCAACGTGTACGGCTCCATCTTCCGGTTTGAAGGGCAGGCCACCATCTTTGCCTACGAGGGCGGGCCGTGCTATCGCTGCCTCTATCCGGAACCGCCGCCTCCCGGACTGGTTCCGAGTTGCGCCGAAGGCGGCGTGCTCGGCATTTTGCCAGGCACCATAGGGTTGATCCAGGCCACCGAGACCGTCAAGCTGATTCTCGGCATCGGAGAGCCGCTCATCGGCCGCTTGCTGCTCTATGACGCCCTGGGTATGCGCTTCCGCGAATTGAAGTTGCGCAAAAATCCCGAATGCCCGGTGTGCGGAGAGCACCGCACCATCACGAAGTTGATCGACTACCATCAGTTCTGCGGCGTGCCCGGCCCCAGTGCCGCGGCCCCCGCTCAGGAGAACACGGTGAACGAAGGTGAAATCGACGTTACGGAAGTGAAGCAGAAGATCGACCGCGGGGACAACTTCCTGCTGCTCGACGTGCGCGAACCGCACGAGTATCAGATCTGCAACATCCCGCAGGCGAAGCTGATTCCCCTCGGCGAAGTGCCCCGGCGGCTCAACGAGCTCGACAAAGGCGCCGACATCGTGATCCACTGCAAAAGCGGCATGCGCAGCGCCAAGGCTTGCGGCATTCTCAAGCAGGCAGGCTTCCAGCACGTGCGCAACATGAAAGGCGGCATCCTGGCCTGGAGCGACAAGATCGACCCCACGGTCCCGAAATACTGAAACCGCGGCACTGACTCGCGCGGCTTTTGCTAACGCCGGCGGTCAAGCCGCCGGTGATCTTTCAAGAGAGCCGGCACTACTCCGTTTTCAGCCGCGGCAGTAATGCCGCGGTTCCGCTTACACGGCCTGCATCACCGCAGCTGGAATCGCGCCATGCCCGGCGCGGCTGAAATCTCCTGCCGGCAGCGCTGTAATCGCCGGCAGTCGCGGCCTCGCTTACTGCACGCTCGATGCAATAATCGACCCGATCTTCGAGAATACGTTGTTCACCGTGGCGCTCAGTCCGGGCATGCATGCCACGGCGGCGACTGCCACCATCCCTGCTGCCAAGGCGTACTCCACCAGGTCTTGTCCACTTTTGTCCGTCCAAACTTTGAGCTTCCGTGTACGATCGATTAGCCAGTTCATTACTTCTTCCTTTCTATTCCGCGTCTCTTTGCAGCGTCGGGCGACCCCCGGCGCTCCCTTTGTCTGTCGCGGCGAGTGACGAGGCGGCAGCCTCCTCAACTCGCCCCATTGCGCCCCGGCACCCGGCGACGCCACTCCCCACACCGCGCCCCCATCAACGCACCGCCGATGCGACGATCGACCCAATCTTGACGAAGACGTTGCTAATGGCGGGGCTGAGCCCTGGCATTACCAAGACTGCGCCGACTGCCACCAGCCCCGCCGCGAGCGCGTATTCCACCAGGTCTTGCGCTCGGATCTCCTGCCGCAGTTTCTTGACGGCCTGTTTCATGTCACGATCCCGATGTCAAGATGACGTTGTTACTCGAAAAGTACCAGCAGAACGCGGCCGCGCATATCCGTCGGAACCCTTAATTCACGCGGTACTTTCGCTCAATCTGGACCGCCTCAAGCACGGCTTACGCGGCGGCCGAACCAACCCGCTCGCTTCGCGCTCACCTTCTCCTTTCCCGTGAGCCGTGCCCCCAAAGCCTGTATGCTGCGGCCGAAAGCCGACCCCGCCGGCACCGGCTTGCCCTCCAATAAGGCGTTCTGCACGGCTTCGTAGTCATTGTTCAGCACCGCAAACGGCGCCAGCTTGAGCGCCGTCTCCAGATCGTCGCGCTTCAATCCGACCGCCGGGGTGTAACGTGTCACCAGCAGCTTGATCCTCCCCAGCTCTACGCCGTTCCGCTCGAGGTACTCGAGCGAGCGTTTGGTGGCGTGCAGGGCCGCCAGTTCATTGGTTGTGACCAGCAGCAGTTCGTCGCCCAGCCCGGCTACGCTCGCCGCCGCCTCCACTCCTCCGAGATCGATCACCACCGCGTCGTATTGCCGCCGCACGAATTGCAGAAGGGTCGCGGCGGCCTCCGGCTCGATTTCCACCCGCAAGGCCGCGTTTCCCGGCGCGGGCACCACATCGATACCGTGGTAATGTGCCGCCAGCCGATGCCATAGGTCCTCGTCCAGGCGCTGGCAGTCGCGCAATACCTCGCCGAGGTGAAACTCGGATTTCAATTTCAACAGGAAGGCGACGCTTGCCGTCAGCCAATCGGCGTCGATCAGCAGCACCTTTGCGCCCGCGCCCCGCTCGAGTTCCAGGGCCAGATGTGCCGCCAGCGTGCTGGCGCCGCAGCCGGGCTTACCCGGCACAACGCAATACACAATCGCCGATTTGCCGGGTTCGGCGGGCGCCCGCACGTGCGCCAGGCGCTCGAGCACGCCCCGCACCTGTTCGGGCGTCGGATCGGAAAGAAACTCGCACGCCCCGCGCCGCAGGCACCGCAAAATCAGGTCCGCATCGTTCCGTGGATTGAGCGCCACCACCGGGAAAACCGGCGCCGCCTCGGAGATGAGCATGAGCCCGTGCTCCTGGTTCGAGGCCACATCCAGGAAACAGATATTCGCCCCCGATTGCGCCGCCACTCCCGCGAGCGTCCCCATTCGCGGGTACTCCACCGCCTCCCGAAATCCGCCGAGCCCTAGCTCCCCGAGCGACCCTTGGATTTTTCGCGCCATCTCGCCATGCGGACACACCACCAGCGGCTTCCACGCATGACTGCCCGCCTGTTGGTCCGGCATAGAAGAGAGATCTCCGCGGGTAGATCGGCGGGGAAGCAGAGAATGATTACGTGGAACCGCGGAGTGTGCGAGCGGCGAGCCAGAGCTGGCAAACGGTCGAAGGGGAGGTCCCGAGTGCGCTCTCGAACCTGCCTGCGACTGAAGTCCTGAGCGGAACCCCCGGGCCTCTGTCAGGCGGAGTTTTCGCCCGGCTCAGCGGACCCGCGAATGGACGAATCCAACGGGCCGGGGGGTCTCGTTACTTACCGCGTGCGACCGGCCGCTGATCCAGCCCCAGCACCCCGGTGATTACCTGGTCCAACTCGGCCGGAATGGTCAGCGCGCCTTCGTAGCACAGGTGTGGTTTTCCCGCGATTTCGCAGCAATGCAGCTTGCTCTCAAAGGCCGCCTCCATCTGCGCGACTGTACCCGAGACCTTCACGGAGCGCATGGCCGGAGTGGATTCGGTGACCGTCAGTCCGTACCGGGCGGCGAACGCTTCCACCTTGGCGACATCCGCCGGATCGGCTCCCAGCATTTCAGCGGCCTGTTCGCGGGGGACCGGTGGCGCTTCCCCGCGCAGAATCTCATCGATCCGTTGCTGCGCTCCGGGCACATTGCGCCGCCTCACGAGGATGGTCGCCTCCACTCGTTGCGAGGCGGGGGGATCCGCGCAACGGGAGAGGCCAGCGGCCGGTTTCGCGCGGCTGGCCTCCAGGGCAACGCGTTCGGTGCTCAAACACCCTGGGCTGTCACAGCCCGGCCAAGAAGGGCACTCGCCAGCGCCGTTCCGTTGGGACTGCCCAAGCCCGTGCACGCATCCCAGTTCGCGCCGGCGGCATAGTGGCCATTATTGCCGGCGGTGATGTCCCGGAATGCGGAACTGCCGATCTGATAGATCGCCGGGTGCAGAAAACCGACCGGGCGGCCGAGCTGCTGGTTGAGCAGCGCGATCAGGCCGGCCCACAGAGGAGCCACGGCGCTCGTACCGCCGATTACCATGCTCTTGCCATCCACTCGCACCACGTAACCCGTCACCGGGTCGGCATCTCCCGAAACGTCCGGAACGCCGCGCCCGGCAAAATTGGTTTCCGGCTGCGGGGGTACTCCGGCCGAGGCCTGGTAGGTTGGAATCGGAAAAATCTTGCTCACGCCGCCTCCGGTGGCGCCCTCCTGATTGGCGAGTTCGTTCCACACCACTTCACTGGTCAGAGCCCCGTTGGAGGTGTTCAGCCGCGTGCCACCGCAGGCCAGAACGGGCGGAAGGCAGGCCGGCAAGTCCACGTGTAGCTTGTTGTCAGATACGCCATCGGTGGCGCCATCGTCGCCGGCAGCGGCGGTGACGGTGACACCCACGGCAGCAGCGTCGGTGGTAGCTTGCAACATGGCGTTCATCGCCTGCTGGGTCCAGGAATCCTCCGGACCGCCCCAGCTGATCGAAACCACGGAAGGCTTGTTCACCGTGTCATGCACCGCCGTGCTGATGGCGTCGTGGAAGCCCTGGTCGGTGTTCGGCGCAAAGTAGACGACGATGCGGGCGCCCGGCGCTACCGCTCCGGCCACTTCGATATCCAGCATCACTTCTCCGTCGGCATTGCGGTCGACCAGCGGCCGGTTCACGCCGCCATCCACCGAAACGGAGGTCACTACCGGGGTGGGAATCCCCAGCGATTTGAAGTAGGTCTTCAGATCCGAGGTCCGGTAGCCGCCGCCTAGTTCGATGATCCCGATGGTCTGCCCGGCGCCGTTTACACCCGTCGGGAAATTGTAAAGATGCGCGACTTGGACAGGGGTCAGCGATCCCGGCGGTTGCGCCGCGTGCATGCGCAGATGCGGTTTGGCCACCGGCCGGTTGTCGAGGCCCAGCACCGCAACCAACAGCGGCTGCAACTCTTCCGGAATCATGATCGGGCCAGTGCGGCCGCGATAGCTGCCGCGCGGTGACTCGTAGTGCGCCAGCTTGGTATCGAATGCCCGCTGCATGTTCTCCGCGGTTCCGGAGAGCACGACGCTGCGCCGGGCCTGGCTGCGCTCCGTGACCGTAAGGCCGTATTCATGGGCAAACGCCTCGACCGCGGCGATATCGGCGGGCGCCGCCCCATGCACCATTCCGTACTCCTCGCGGGAGTTATGCGTGATCGTCTGCGGCCCGGAATAGCCAAAGGTTTCGGGTGCGGCAGTCTGGGTCCTGCGCCGGAGCACCAGGGTTACGTGGACCACTTCGTTGTTGTCGATAGGGCGCGCGGCGGACGCGCCCGCCACCGGTTCGCGGTTGCTGCCGGCCAGCGCCATTTTCTTTTCGAAAGGCATAAATCGTTCTCTTTCTCCCGAGGGTTCGCGGGCTAGGAGTCAAAGGTAGAGCCGCCTGTAGAAAAAAGCAATGGAGGTGGATCCCCGCTCTGGTACTGGAGGACGATTGCACACAATTCCGGCGGTGATTAGCTGACGAGTTTCGCGCCCGGACCAAGCGCCAGGGCCACCAGGTTCCACACCACTGCGGCTGCGAATAGGACGTTTACCCTGCGTAGCAATTGCAGGCGTCCCGTGCGCCAGGCGACCATTGCCAAAGCGATGCCTAGAACCTTGGTCAAAACCAGCGCGGTAGCGGGCTGTCCCGTAAACGCGAGCGCCGCGCGAATGAGCGGATTACCCTCCCCCACGCCGCCGTGCAGGAAGGCAAGCGTACTCAGGCAGTCCGCCAATTGCAGCGCCACAAACTCCAGTAGAAGCATTCTGCAAACACCTTAGTCTGCCGCCTCCGCCGCGCCAATAGGACTCGTACTGGTACGCGAGCATAATTGGCCGATGTGTGCCTTTAGAACCATGGTGCCTTGCGCGACCGCGCCGCCCGCCATGCGGCGGCTTACGCAGCTTCTGCCCTCTCTGGTCGAGCTATTCTTCGCGTTCCTCCTGCTGGGCGCCTTCGGCCGCGCCGCGGCATGGCAGAGCCTGCTCTCCGATGGCGATACCGGCTGGCACATCCGCGCCGGGGAGTTCATTCTGAACACCGGAAGCGTTCCGCTCCACGACCTGTTCTCGTTCTCCCGTCCGGGCGAGCCCTGGTTCGCGTGGGAGTGGCTGTCCGACGTGCTGTTCGCGCGCCTGTATCTCTGGGGAGGACTCGCGGCTGTAACGGGACTAGCCGCTCTGGTGATCTGCTTCACGGCGGCGTGGCTCCTGCGCTGGCTGCTCGAACGCGGCGCCGGTCTGTGGATCGCGCTGGGGGTTACGCTCGCCTGCGTCAGCGCCTCCAGCATTCACTACCTGGCGCGGCCTCATCTCTTTTCCATGCTGCTGTTTGCCGTGGCCCTGCGGATTCTCTACCGCGATCTCGAGCGGCCCGCGCGCATGCTCTGGTGGCTGGTGCCGCTTTCGGCGTTATGGGCTAACCTGCACGGCGGGTTCATTGCCTTGCCGGCAACCCTCGCCCTTCTGCTGGCCGTCTGCTTCTGGAACCGGGACTGGGTCCGCCTGCGCCGTTATGGCCTGCTCACCGCGCTGTCCACTGCGGCGACCTTGGCAAACCCTTACGGCTGGCATCTCCACCAGCACATCGCGCGCTATCTCACCTCCTCCTGGATTATGAACAGCGTGCAGGAGTTCCAGTCGCCGCGTATCCGCGCGGAAAACATGCTGGTGTTTGCCGCTCTGTTGCTCGCCGGAACGCTCTGCGCGTCGCGGGCGCTGGCGCGCGGCCAGCGCTTCGAAGGCCTGCTTGCCGTGCTGTGGGGATTTGCTGCACTGCGCTCGGCGCGCCACATCCCGCTCTACGCCGTCGCGGCCGCTCCGGTCATCGCCTCTGAATGCGCCGCCTGGTGGGCCGCGTCGTCGCTTCGCGCGCCGGCCCGCGCGCTCCGGCGCACGCTCTGGGAAGCCGGGGAGGAGTTGGGCCGCTCCTGCCGTCTCGGGATCTCAGCCGCGATCCTGGGCGCAATGGCACTCTGGATCGCGCTGCCGCCCGCTGCCGTCCACGACTTCCCACCAAGCACGTTCCCGGTAGCCGCGGTGGCAGAGAATCGGGAGCGGCTGGTTGCGCCCGGGCGGCCGCCGCGCGTCCTGACCTCCGACCAATGGGCCGACTACCTGATCTTCCATCTCTTTCCCCGGCAGCGTGTTTTCTTCGACGGCCGCAGCGATTTTTACGGCCCGGCGATCGGAGCCGACTATCAGACGCTGCTCTCGCTAGGCCGCAACTGGCGCGAGGTGCTCGCGCGCTACCAATTCGATTTCGCCCTGCTGCCTCTCGACTGGCCCATGGCCAGCGTGCTCGAGCGTGAACCTCATTGGCGCGCCGTGTACCGGGACGCGATATCCGTTCTCCTCCTCCGCGACGAGTTAAAGGAACGTTGCGGAACTGTCGAAGGAGGCGGGTAGACGGATTCTCATTATGCTCACCGTGCTCGCAATCGCGCTCGGCTGCGCCGCCGCGGTGGATGATCTGCGGCGCAGGGCCGTATCCAATTGGATCACCGGCACGGCGCTGATCGGCGCCCTGCTGTATTACGCGCTACGGGGCGGCTGGCCGGGGCTGGCGTTAGCGATCTGTGGGGCGGCGGTGGGTTTTGCCGTCTTTCTCGCGCTGTACCTGATGGGCGCCATGGGCGCGGGCGATCTCAAGCTGATGGCCGCGTTCGGCGCGCTCCTGGGCCCAGCGGATATTCTGATTGCGGCGCTGCTTGCTGCGGTAGCCGGGGCGCTCACCGCGGCGGCCTGGCTTCTCTGGGACCGCCAATGCCGCGCCATACCGTATGCGCCTGCCATCGTGGCCGGCTCCTGGCTGGCGCTGTTGGGGCGGATTTAGCAATGCGTCTCGACCGCAGATTCGCCATCGTGGTGGGCTTCAGCCTCCTATGGGCATTGGTGGTGTCGGCGATTTTTTATCGCATCGCCGCACACTCCGCCGGCAAACGGCCCTCGGCGCCGCAGAAGCCGCTGGTAGTGGCCGCCCAGCCTTTGCCGCTGGGAGCGTTGCTCACGCCGGCATCGCTCAAGCTGATCCAGATTCCGGAGAACCTCTTTCCCAAAGGCGGCTTCTCGCGCCCCGAGGACGTGCTCGAACGGCCCGTGATCAGCCCCATTCAGCCGGATGAGCCGGTGGTCGAAGCGCGTCTCGGCGCGCGCGGAAGCGGTGGCGGCCTTGCGCCCCTGATCCCGCCCGGCATGCGCGCGATCTCGGTGCGCGTCAACGATGTAGTGGGGGTCTCGGGATTCGTGCTGCCGGGGATGCGCGTGGACGTGCTGGTCACCGGCCGGCCGCCCAACGCCGAAGATACCGTCACCACCACGGTGCTGCAGAACATCGCCGTGCTCTCCGCCGGCCAGACGATGCAAGTCGAAGCCAACCGCCCGGCGATCACCGTTCCGGTCGTAACCCTGCTCGTGAACCCGATGCAGGCCGAGGCGCTCACCCTCGCCAATAACGAGGGACACATTCAACTGGTGCTGCGCAATTCCACGGACCAGGCGGCGTTCGAAACACCGGGCAGGCGGCTGCACGATATCTACCGGGTGGAGCGGCCCGCACCTGCTGCAGAGCCCGCGCTTCCTCGTAAAATGCTCGCGAAATCTGCCGACCGGTCGCGGCCGGAAGTGGTCCGTGCACCGCCGCCGATTGTGGCCGCCCCCGCCCCCGCCGTTTCCCGCCAGGCGCCGCCGGAGGGAGTGTTGGTCATCCGCGGGAACCAGAAAACCATTGAAACGGTGGAGCAGGAGGCCTCCCAATGATCGGCGCCCGTTGCTCGATGCTGATTCTGTCCGCTGCTTGCGCAATCCAGGCAATCGCAGGGGCCGCCGCGCCCGCGCAGGAAGTGGTCCTTACGGTGGGGACCGGGACCGTGGTCGATTGCCCGGCGGGAATCGCCCGGGTCGCCGCCAGCAGCCCGGACATTGTCGACGTGGTCACCGCCAGCACTCGCGAGGTCTTCTTTCATGCCAAGGCGGTGGGACAGGCGACCCTCATCGTCTGGTCCAAAACGGGCGAACGGACCACTTATACGATCACCGTCGAACCGAACCTCGAGCCGCTGAAGAAACTGCTGCGCGAGACCTTCCCGGACGAACAAATCGACCTCCGCGCAAGCCGGGAGTCGCTGGCGCTGGTCGGACGGGCCAGAAGCCAGGCCGTCTCCGACCGCGCCCTGGCTCTGGTGGCGGCCTCCGTCAAAGGCGCCGTCAGCAATCTCCAGATCGCGCCGCCCGGGGCTGAGAACCAGGTGGTCCTCAAGGTGCGTTTTGCCGAACTGAACCGCTCGGCGTCAACGGAATTCGCCGTAAACCTGCTCTCTACCGGCGCGCTCAATACGGTTGGCCAGATCAGCACGGGGCAATTCCCGGCGGCGCACCTCGACAAAGCGGTCGGAGGGGCCAATCCCAGCGCGAACTTTGCGCTCTCCGACATCCTGAACATCTTCGCCTTCCGGCCGGACCTCAATCTTGCGGCGGTGATTCGCGACCTGCAAAGCCGGGGGCTACTCGAGATCCTGGCCGAGCCGAACCTGGTTGCCATCCCGGTAGCTCAGGGGGGAGCCAGCACCGGGGCCATCACCGTTCAGTACCGCGAGTTCGGTATCCGGCTCTCGTTTCTGCCGCAGATCACGCC
This sequence comes from uncultured Solibacteraceae bacterium, assembly GCA_964390225.1. GTDB lineage: Bacteria > Acidobacteriota > Terriglobia > Bryobacterales > Bryobacteraceae > PSRJ01. The sequence goes on along the minus strand of CAYMHP010000005.1, from coordinate 8,205 downwards.
GCACCACACCATCCGTCTGCACGTCCGGCCGGAAGTATCCTCGCTCGATCCGTCGCATGGCGTGGTCGTGTCCGGCTTCAACATCCCGGCGCTCACCACGCGCCGGGTCGAAACCGATATCGAACTGGGCGAAGGGCAGAGCTTCGTGATCGCCGGCCTGATCGACGACCGGGTGGTCGAGAACCTTTCACAGGTCCCGGGCTTAGCGCACATCCCCTTATTGGGAGCGCTTTTCCGGAGCCGTTCGGAAACCAAATCGCGGACGGAGTTGATCGTGATCGTGACGCCGGAAACTGCTTTGCCAGTCGCGGGCGCGATCCCCGGGCCGGTCATGCCAAAGCCGTTTCTAGCGCCCGCGCCGGGGCCCCGCAAGCCATGAGCACCGCGACCCTCAAATTCGGCCAGTCGAGCTGGGAGCAGCGTCTGCTGCGGAACGATTCCCGCAAAACCGTGCTGCGGCCCGAGTACCAGGAACTCAAGTTCACTCTGCACCGCAAGCTGCTCGACCAGATCAACCTGGAAGCGCTGGCCAGCATCGATAACGACCGGATCCGCGCGGAAGTGCGCCAGGCCGTGCTGGCGATCATAGCAGCCGAGCCGACACTGCTGACCGCCGCCGAGAAGGAGGAACTCAGCGAGGAGGTGCTCGACGAGGTGTTTGGCCTCGGCCCGCTCGAGCCGCTGCTGCAGGACCCCTCGATCTCTGACGTGCTGGTGAACGGCTCGAAGAACGTCTACGTGGAGCGGCACGGCAAGCTCGAGACGACCAGGGTCCGTTTCCGGGACGACGCGCACCTGCTGCGCATCATCGACAAGATCGTTTCGCAGGTCGGCCGCCGGGTCGACGAATCGAATCCCATGGTGGACGCCCGTCTGGCGGACGGTTCGCGCGTGAACGCGATCATTCCGCCGCTGGCCGTAGACGGGCCGCTGCTCTCCATCCGCCGCTTCGGAACCGATAAGTTGATGCCGGCCGATCTAGTGGCGAAGCAATCGCTGACGCCGGGGATGATGCAACTTCTCGAGGGGGCGGTCAAGTCCCGGCTCAACATCATCATCTCGGGCGGCACCGGGGCGGGGAAGACGACGCTGCTGAACGCGCTCTCCGCATTCATCGCTCCGAGCGAGCGCATCATTACGATCGAGGATGCAGCTGAGCTGCAACTCAAGCAGCCGCACCTGGCGCGCCTCGAGACGCGTCCCCCGAACCTCGAAGGTCAGGGCGCGGTTCGGCAGCGGCAATTGCTCATCAACAGCCTGCGCATGCGGCCGGACCGCATCATCGTGGGCGAGGTTCGCGGAGAGGAGGCGCTCGACATGCTGCAGGCGATGAATACCGGGCATGACGGCTCGCTCACCACGATTCACGCCAATACCCCGCGCGACGCGCTTTCGCGGCTCGAGGTGATGGTGTCGCTCGCCAATGCCAACTTGCACCTGGCCGCCATCCGGCAGCAGATCGCCTCGGCGGTGCACATTCTGGTGCAGGCGGCCCGCTTGAGCGATGGCTCGCGGCGCGTCACCAGCATCACCGAGGTAACCGGAATCGAAACCGACGTCGTCACCCTGCAGGACATTTTCGTGTTTGAAAAGCGCGGCGTGGGCCCCGACGGCAAGGTGCTCGGCCGTTACGCGGCCACTGGCATTCTGCCGAAATTCAATGAAAAGCTGGTCGCCTCCGGGATCCGGCTGCCGGTGGAAGTATTCGATGAGTTGGTTCCGGTAGGGGGCCCATGATCCCCTCGGTCTTCGTGCTGGCGGCGGCCACGAGCCTTTTGACGTATTGGCTGTTGGCCGGGCGCATCGAGCGGCGCCATCGCTCCTGGGCGGTGCGGCGCCTGGCTGGCAAGGAAACGGCGTCCGGTGCGGCGCGCGTGCGTGCTCCCGCGCTCATGCAGATTGCCGACGAGGTTCGCGGACGCATGGCGCGGCAGTTGCTCGAACGGCTGCACCTCAAGCGCGCGGTCGAGCGGCGCCTCGATACGGCGGCATTGAAGTGGGGCGCAGCCGGTCTGATTCACCGCTCGACGGCATTGTTCATCGCGGGTTTTCTGGTGGTCACGGTGGCCACTGGTAATACTGCTCCGCTGCTGTCTCTCGCCGGTGGAGCGGCGTTGGCCGTGGTTCCCATCGTCTATGCGAACCGCCTGGCCGAACGGCGCGTGCGCCATTTCGAGGAGCACTTTCCGGATTGCCTGGAATTCATTTCCCGCTCCATGCGCGCCGGGCATGCCTTCTCCGTCTCGCTCGAACTGGTCCACCAGGAGTTCAACGAGCCGCTGGCGGGCGAGTTCCGCCGCGTGTTTGAAGAACAGAACCTGGGGCAGCCGATCGAGATCGTGCTCAGCAAGCTCGGAGAGCGGATTCCGTCAATGGACGTGCAGTTCTTCGTTTCGGCGGTGCTGCTGCAGAGGCGCACCGGCGGGAACCTCGCCGAACTGCTCGATAAGCTGGCGCAAATCATCCGCGAGCGTTTCAAGCTGCGGGCCCGCATCCGCGCCATCAGCGCGCAGGGGCTGATGTCGGGCCGGATTCTCTCGGCGATTCCGGTGGGGGTCGGGGCGCTGATGTTCGTGGTGAATCCGCAATATGCCCAATTCTTTATCGATGATCCCATGGGCCACCAGCTTCTGGCGGGCGCCCTAGGGCTGCAGGTTGTCGGCTACCTGATCATTCGCAAGATCGTGAGGTTTGAGATTTAGAGGTGATGGAAAGGCTGGCGATCTTCGTGTTTCTGCTGGTCGCGCCGGCGACGGCGTACGTGGCGCTGAGGCAATGGCGATCGGCCGCGCTCCGGCGGCTGGCCGGTCCGCCGAAAGTGGTCTCTCCGTTTCTTCCGTCGCCGGGCCTGATCTGGCGCGAACTGGTGAACCGCATCGGCTCCTACGTTCCGGCTTCGTCTAAGGATCTGCCGCGTTTGAGACGGCGGCTGATCCGGGCCGGGTTTCGCAATCCGAACGCGGTGCGCTATTTCAATGGGGCGCGCGCGGTCTCGATGCTGGTCTTGGCCGGTGCAGGGTTGTTCGCGGGCTGGCGGGCGCAGCTAGGGTCGGGCGACCTGCTCCTCGCTACCAGCGCCGCGGCGCTGGCGGGGTATGTCCTCCCGGCGCAGTATCTCATGCTGCGTATCCGGCGGCGCAAGCGCGCCATCGAGAGGGGCCTGCCCAACGCGCTCGATCTGATGGTGGTCTGCGTCGAATCGGGGCTGGGGCTCGATCAGACGACAATTCAGGTGGCCAAGGAGCTGCAGAACGCCTATCCGGCGATCTGTGAAGAATTCGCGCTCATGAACCTGGAGATGCGCGCCGGCAAGCGCCGCGCCGATGCGCTGCGCAATCTGGCCGATCGCACGGGCGTGGACGATCTGAAAAAGCTGGTGGCGGTGCTCATTCAGACCGACCGGTTCGGCACCAGCATCGCGCAGAGCCTCCGCGGCCATGCCGAGTACATGCGCACCATGGCGCGGCAGCGGGCCGAGGAGCGCGCCGCCAAACTGGCCGTTAAACTGGTGTTCCCGATTTTCTTTTGTGTTTTGCCATCGCTGTTTGTGGTCACCGTGGGCCCGGTGCTGACGCGGCTCATCCGGGACCTGTTCCCTATGATCGAAAACATGTAATCCGCCGATAGATGAGAGGAGAAAGGAGTGTCCGGAATGGATCCAGTAACGCTGCGCATCGTCTGCGCTGCTCTGGCGGTCGGATTTGGTGTTGTCCTGGTTGTGCGCCGTCGCAGCCGGAAGACCGAGTAGCGCGGAAGGCCTGGGGGCGCCGGCGGTGTTGCCGCCGGCTTGCCTGACCGGCCGCGCCAGAGAGTGCGCGGCTTCAGATCCGGCACCGAACCCTTGCCGTTACCGCCGGGACCGAAAAACATTTCAGCCGCATCCCGTACTTTCAGCCGCGCCCCCGTAAAGGCGGGGTCGTGTTCTGAAAATCCGATGCACGTGCCCTTCAGATCCGGCACCGAACCCCCGGCGTTGCTGCCGGGACTGAAAAACATTTCAGCCGCATCCCGTACTTTCAGCCGCGCCCGTCAAGGCGGCGGGCCCTCTTGTGAGCAATCCCGCGCAGGCACTTCTAGATGCGGTTGATCAAGCTGGCTACGTACCCGGCACCGAAGCCATTGTCGATGTTCACCACTGTGACGTTACTGGCACAACTGTTGAGCATACCTAAGAGCGCAGCCAGACCATGAAAGCTGGCGCCATACCCCACACTAGTCGGCACAGCGATCACGGGCGCCGAAACCAGGCCCCCGACGACGCTCGGCAGCGCGCCCTCCATCCCGGCGCAGACCACCACGACGCGGGCTTCGGTGAGCCGCTCACGGTTCTGCATGAGGCGGTGAATCCCGGCCACCCCAATATCGTGGATCGCCACCACCTCGTTTCCCATCACCTCGGCCGTAATCTGCGCTTCCTCGGCTACCGGCATGTCGCTGGTTCCGGCGCAGACCACCGCGATCGTCCCCTTGCCGCTTACCTCGCGGTCCCTCCAAAAGCGAATCACCCCCGAAAGCGGAAAATACTCGCCCCCGAGCTTCTCCCGCACCGCACAAGCGCATTCGCGCTCCGCGCGGGTGATCAGCACGTTATGTGCGCCATCCAGCAGCCGCTCCGCGATCGCGACCACTTGTTCGGGTGTTTTGCCCTTCGCAAAAATGACTTCCGGAATACCGTGGCGCAGCGCGCGGTGATGGTCGATCTTCGCAAACCCAAGGTCCTCGAACGGCATGTGGCGCATGCGTACCATCGCTGCGTCCACTTCGACGGCTCCAGCCCTCACCTGCTCAAATAGCGACCGGAGCTGGTTCTGGTCCATAACGCAAGAATAACAAAACGGTTACCCAGAGCCTGTCGAAAGCTTCAACTAGGTGCATTCCCGATAGAATCACGCCACGCAATCCTTGAGGATGGAAAGACGTGACCAAAGTACCAGAGTGTACACTCCCAACTTTAGAGCTTTCAGTCTATTGTTGAGGCGAACTCGGTTGAGGATCATAGACTAGAATGCGATTAGAACAACAAAACGGAGGCCGGACTCTCGCAAGCAGAACGGAACGGCGGGGAAGCAACCGCTTTCCGCTTCAGGAGGAGGTGCGCTACCGCATTCTCCGTCCCAATGCCATCCATGTGGCCACCACAGGGAAGAGTCTGGATATCAGTAGCGGAGGAATTCTGTTCACCACACACGAGGAGCTCCCCGTCGGCCGCATTGTCGAGATTGCAGTCAACTGGCCGGCGCGTTTGGATGGGACCTGTCCTCTCCAATTTGTTGCGATAGGCCACGTGGTCCGTTCGGATGCCGCGAGAGCCGCAGTGCGGATCGAACGATATGAGTTCAAGACGAGGGCGGTCGCATCCGCCGCGGCGGCAACTTAACGTTTCCTCCGCGGGAAATACTTGTTAACTGTCCCGGTGGACGGTGTCTGGCGAGAACGCCGGTAGGCAGACCGCGATGTATTCGGCTCCTTCCGGTTCGGGCGTGCTGTACTTCACCCATTCATTGCGATGTGCGATCACCGCTTGACCGGCGCGCACCTCGAGCGATCCCGCGGCGTGTTCTACCCGCAGAGTTCCACGGAGTACCAGAGTGAACTCGTCGAACTCTGGCGATTGCCCGGGTTCCTGCCAGCCACCCGGGCTGTGCATGTGGGCGACGCTCACCGCCTCGGTCCGGGAATTGATTCGTCCCACGTATTCCTCGATCAGTTTGGGCTTGTTGCCGGCGCTCTCAATCCTTGTCGGTGCGCCGATGAGTGTGGGCAAGTGCTGGCCTCCTCCAATGCCGTCATATTACCAGGTATAGGCCCTGAATTCGGACTTGCCGGGAACTTCGGGCGACCGGTATACTGACAGTTTCGCTGAGACGTTTTTATGACGGCGAGAGACGATTTCGACCCCCTTGCGCCCCAGCGCGAAGCCGCCTTCTTCTACGGTCTCTTTCTGCGCGGCCACGATATCGACACCCTCCGGCAGGACATTGACGTACCCCGCTCGATGATGGACAAGTGGATGAAAGCCCGCGACTTTGAAGCGTCGTTCCGCGAAAATCTGCAGCGCGTCTACAGCTACCGCAAGCAGGTTTTGGCGATCTTCGACGGCCTGGTCCTCAACGAGCAGAACCGCCCCCGGCTGCAGTAGCCGAGTTCAAATTTCTGAGAGTTGTTGCGAGCGGAACCGCGTCATAACTGGCGCAGCTGAGAACGGGTTGCAGCCGCGTACCGTGAGTGCGCGGATAGAGGGCCTGAAATCGGCAAAAACGCTCAGTCCAGCACCGCGAGGCGGTGGTCGGTGCACTCCAACTGCACGGCTTCGTGCAGGCGCTCTACCAGGTCCAGGCCATGTTTGGCCAGGAAGGGGAGTATCGAATACAGCCGCTCCTGGAGATGGCGCTCCGGGTATACGAGGCCGTATAGCGATTGCGCGTCGCGCGCGGCCCGCTCGTCGCGCCGCAGCGCTTCACGGCCTGCTTTGCGCTCGATCTTTTCCAACTGGTAGCGGATCTTCCGGCTGCTCCGGTCGAGCGCCCTGGCCAGCGTCGGATCGAAACCCGTCATCTGCTGCCGCAACCGTCCCACAGCGCCGTCCACCGTCTGCACCGTCTCTCGCAGCGAGGCGTTCAGCGCCGGCGGCACCAATTTGACGGCAATGCGCTCGCGCAGAACGTCTTCGCCGTGGAAGAAATCGGCCAGCGTCAATCCGTAGCGGCCCAGCATCTTGTAAGCGCGCTCGTCCAACAGTGTGAAACCGCTGCGCGGAACCGACACTGGCATGCGGCCGAGGATGGTGCGGTAGATGACTTCCGACTGGGCGAGATAGGCGATCTCGGCCGGCCCGCCAATGTAAGCCGCGGTGGGGAGAATCGAATCCTGAATCACCGGGCGGAGCAGTGCGTTCGGAGATAGCGAACTCGCCCGATCCATCAACTCCTGCGAGGTGAAGCGCCGCCCATTAAGAATGTAGTCGCCGTCTTGGCGGCGGAGAGTCAGCCGTTTTCCGTTCTCGAGAAGAAAGAAGAACGAGGTCTGGTTCTCCACGTGAACCTGCGCATGATACCCGCGCGAAACCAGTTCCCGGTTTCGTTCCAAAACACCGGCCGTCAGTTCCGGAGCGGCCTGAACGGCGCTCCGCAATGCGGGAGCCGCCAACTCGCGGAAGACCGGCAACATGGGGTCGACCTGCAGGATGTCGAACCGCGCGCAGAGCTGGCGCAGCAACTCGCCGAATGCCTTGCCCATGGTGCTGCCGGGACGATAGCTTTCCTCGACGAGGTCGGTGACTTCCTCGCCAAAGGGAAGACCGTGGAGCGCGGCGCGCAATTCGCGCAGCGGCGGCGCCGCCAATGGCACTTCGCCCACCGGCTGCGCGCTTGCCGATCGGCGCATCTCCAGTTTCGCGGGCTGGTGCTCGCCATCGAAGACCCAGGCATGATTGACTTCGGCGAAATCGTGATCTTCGGTGGCGAGCCAGAAGACCGGCACGGCCGGAATGCCGCCTGCCGTGAGCCACTCCGCCAGCTTTACCGCTGTAACCGCTTTGTAAATGGTGTAGGCCGGCCCGGAAAATAATCCGACCTGCTGCCCTGTCACGACTGCGACGGTACCGGCTTCGCCCAGTCGTCTGAGAGATTCGCCCTCCGGATTTTGGTGGCGCAATGCGGCTACCAGCGCCGCGCGTTTTTCCGGGGAGAACGAAATTTCCATCGCCGCGCTGCGCACGGCCGCCGGATCGTGCAGGCGATCACCGTAAAACGAGCATACGCGATCGGGGTGATATAGCACGTCCGCAAACAACGCAGACGTGTGCGGCAACTCGGTCTGGCGGATGCAGAAACAGTGCATGCAGAGGTCAGCTTACCAGATGAAGCTGCCTCGGCGCGGGATTCATCTTCCATCCGTCGATAAGATCCACCGCGGGGCGCAAAAGGCGCGGAGAACACAACATCCTCTGCGACCTCGACCGCCTCAGCGACGCCGGCTTTTACCGGGTCCGGCTCGATCGAACGGTTGGCGTAAGGCTCTGCCTTGCGCGCGCGAGCGCCCTCGCGTGGATAAGGCGGAGCCGCAAAAGCGCCTGGAACAGAGATTCGTATCTGCTGTGGCACCAGTCAGGTGCAGTGCTGATGGGGCCTGCGTCTCAGCGGCATCGTCTTACAGACGGATTACGATTCATCCCGGCGGCAGAATTTTGGAAATGTCGTTGTAGAT
>CAYMHP010000004.1:0-48556 GCA_964390225.1 uncultured Solibacteraceae bacterium | reverse complement strand
TCGAAGAGATGATCCAGTTCCGCCGTTCGGAGCGTGAGAATCGCGTGATCGACCACGACCAGGAAGGCTCAATGGAATTGAAGAAGCGCGAGGGGTACTTCTGATGGGAGCGGCCGGGTTGGAAATTCAAACCGCCGACTGGCTCGACTCCACCACGCAAACGGAGTTGCTCCGGTTCACCACCGCGGGCAGCGTGGATGACGGAAAGTCGACGCTGATCGGGCGTCTCCTGTACGACTCGAAGGGTGTTTACGAAGACCAACTCGTTTCAGTCCGCAAGGCAACGCGGAACCTGACGACCGACGGCCTGGATCTCTCGCTCCTTACTGACGGCCTTCGCGCGGAGCGCGAACAGGGCATCACGATTGACGTCGCCTACCGCTACTTCGCGACGCCGAAGCGGAAATTCATCATCGCCGATACACCGGGCCACGAGCAGTACACGCGCAATATGGCAACGGGGGCCTCGACGGCAAATCTGGCGGTGATCCTCATTGACGCGCGTTACGGCGTGCTGCCGCAATCGCGCCGGCACGCCTTCATCGCCACGCTGCTGGGGATTCCGCACCTCGCCGTCGCCGTAAACAAAATGGACCTGGTGGATTACGCCGAGGACGTTTTCACCGCCATCCGTTCCGAGTTCACCGCGTTCCTGGAACAGCTTCACGTGGGCGACGTGCAGTTCATCCCCATCAGCGCGCTCAAAGGCGACAACGTGGTGCAGGGTAGCGAGCGCATGGGCTGGTACACGGGGCCCACCTTGCTCGAGCACCTGGAGACAGTGCCGATCGCGCGGGACCGCAACCTGAACGAGATGCGCTTCCCGGTGCAGTACGTGATCCGGCCCAATCTGGATTTTCGCGGCTTTGCCGGGCAGATCGCCTCGGGGGTGATCCGCCGGGGAGATGCGGTTACGGTGCTGCCGTCGGGCCGAAACAGCCGTGTCAAATCGATCGTGACCTGGGATGGCGAACTGGAAGAGGCATTCGCGCCGATGTCGGTGACCGTCTGCCTGGAAGACGAGGTGGATATCAGCCGCGGCGATATGCTGGTGCCCGTGGAGAATCCCCCGCATGCCGGGCGGCGGTTTGAAGCGACCGTGGTGTGGATGAATGAAAAACCGCTCGAGTCGCACCGGCCGTATCTGCTCAAACACACGACCCAACTCGTGCAGGCCCGCGTGCGCCACATTCATCACCGGGTGGACATCAACACGCTGGGACACGAACGCGCGACCCAGCTGCGCCTGAACGAGATCGGGGCGGTCAGCCTGGAGGCGCAGCGGCAGGTTTTTGCCGATCCGTATCAGAAGAACCGCGCCACCGGCAGCTTCATCCTGATCGATCCGATTACCAATGAAACGCTCGGGGCGGGAATGATCGTCGGGGCGGAGCAACAGCAGCGCTCCGGACCCGTGACGGCGGCGGAGCGGATCGCGCGTGTCGGCCACCGGCCGCACGTCATCCACCTCAGCGAGACGAGTGCCGAATTCGCGCGAACCGTGGAGCGCCATCTCTTCGACCTTGGATACCTGGTTCATGTGATCGAGCAGCCCGAGCATGTCGGAGAGGCGCTGCGCACCAGCTTCCATGCCGGCCTGGTTGCAATTGTCTCCGGCCCGGCGCCGGTTACAGAGGCGCTGCCGGCGGGAGTCCCCGCCGATCAAATCATCAGCGTCGACCGTACCCGCTTCACGGATGAGGAGCAGATGCTCCAGGCAATCGTAACCGCCCTGACCAGCACCGACCCCGGCAACGTGAGACTGATGGACGGCGGAGGGATTTAGCGGGCGCAATCCTCAGCGATTGGGTCGCGTCCCGGGGGCTCCAGAAATCGGCCCTACTCGAACCAGTAAGCAGAGGCGCGAGATGGCGCGGCAAGTTCTCGTCAAGGAGAACTCTCATCGGGCCCGATTGAGGCGCAAGGCTTTGGCTTCCTCGAGGGCGGCGATGGCGGCTTCGCGGGTGACGGATGGGAAATTATCGAGGAAATCTTCGAGGGAATCGCCAGCCTCCAGATAATCGATGAGCGAATCCACGGGGACGCGAGTGCCGCGGAACACGGGGATGCCGCCGAGGATGTCGGGGTCGGAGACGATGACGCTCGTGTGTGGCGTATCCATGCGCTCAATGGGACGGCGGTCCAATTCTAGCATCCGCGGCTGGCGGCGGGTTCTCCAGGCGATCGTCACCACCCTCACCAGCACCGAGCCCGGCAACGTACGGCTTATGGACGGCGGAGGGATCTAGCCGACCAGCGCCTCACGTGCGGCTGTGCGGAAATCGCGTTGCGGCCCCGCCGCGCGGCAGAGGTGACCACCGCCCTCGTCCCGCTCCCGGCAGCTATAGGAATCGCCCACTCGGAGTTGTACGCGTCCGGGCCGGAGATATCCAGCAGCACGTTCCCCGAATGAATGCCGCTCGGCACCTGCACGTTCACCTGATAGCCGCCGCCGACTTGCGACTGCGTGCCCGCGTAAGAGACGGGAGCCTGCACTCCGTCGATGTAGGCGGTGATCGTGCTATTCGCATTCCCCGACGAATTCAGCGTTCCCAACCCGGTGAGATAAATCTGCAGCGTTTCGCCGACCTGCGCCGGAGCCGAGGGAGTCACTTGCGAATAGTCGGCATGTTGGGCGGCCGCAAAAATGGTGCCGCCGATGTTTTCCGGAAAAGCTCCTGGCTGGGTGAGCCCGGTAAAATTTGTGACCGTATTGGAGCCAGTTCCGTTTTTATCGAACACCTGCACCGCCGCAATCGTCTGCGTAGTCCCGAGCGGGACGATGGCGTTGATCTGATCGTAGGAAGACGTGTGCGCAATCGAGTAGATGGGCGCTAGCTGACCATTGACCATCACCTGCACTCCCGCCAGGGTCGTGGGCAGGGATCCGTCCAACTGTGTGACCGATGTGAAATTCGTCCCGTAAATCGATATCAATTCGCCAGGGACCAGGCTGGCGGTGAATGGCGCCGAACTGCCGGCGTTGAGAATGCCCGTGGGAAAGATGTAAGGCCCACCGGAGCCGCTGAACGATGGGGCTCGCAGCAGCGCGACCACGCCCATGAGACCGCTCTGGCTCCTCGTGATCCCCGCGCCGAACTGTCCGCCCTGCCCGAACACATAGTGATACAGCGGCTCATCGATGGTGCCGTCGGCGTTGGCGGTGTACGAGTCTCCGTAGGTATAATCGACCGCGCCCTTATTGAACGGCGAAAGAAGGCGCTGGTGACCTAGAATGTTCGAACCGGTGGCGTTCAGCGCGCCGTAATAGGTATTGAGATCGACGCCTCCGCCGCTGCCTAGTTGCGAGTTGTCCTGGTCTACTCCGGCAGCATAGTAAAGGCCGCTAAAATTGGGGGCCGAGCCGCCGCCGCGCACGCCCACGATCATGTCCCAGGCGGTCGGCGAGCCGCCAAACACAAAGTTGCCGTCGGGCGAGAAGTACAGGTATTTATCGCCCGCGATTAGATTCGAACTCGAGAGCGAGCCGCCGAAGCTGACCACCGCCGCGCCGTTGCTGAAGCGGTATGAGACGCGTGAAATGTTCTGGTTGATTACCGAAGTGCCGCGGCCGGCGATATAGCCGGTCAGACTGACGCTTCCGAGATTTCCGTTGCCGTCCGCGTTGAGCTGAAACGTGCTCTGCCGCGTGTCGACAGCGCTGCCGCTCGGAAAGTCGACACCGGCCATGGTGTACTTGCCGTTGAAAAAAGAATTGGTCGGCTGGGGGGAAGCAATCGGCGCGGCAATAAGGAGGTCGTTAAATCCGCCCTTATTATCGGTACTGCTGCCGATGAAAACGCCATTTGCGACGAGCCCGTAGACCGACTCGCCCTGCGAGATGGGACTGCTGAGGAAGCCGTATCCGCTGGCCGAAATCGAATACGTCCCGTTGAACTGGTACGCTTGCTGCTTTCCGTTGCTGCTATCAAACACCTGCGCGCCGCTCAGCGTAAAATTGCCGTTGCCATCGAAATTGATGCCGCCGTAAATCGATATGGCCTCGTTCAGGTTGCCGGCATTGTCGCCGACGATCCAGGCGACCTCGCGGAAGTAATAAGAGCCCTTCAAGGATCCGTTGCCGGAATTGTCCCAATTCTGGGCAGTCGCGGGAAGGCTCAAAGCGACGGAGCAAACGAGCCCCAAGTATGCGAGATTTTTCATGGCCACGATAGTCTGGACGTACGCAAAGCGGGTTCCATATACATGGTATTGCAGGAGACGGGACAGGAAGTTCCGGCGGGCGCGGGATTTTCCTTACGGTCCGTGGGATTAGACCCGCTCCGGGGCTGTGCCGCAAACTGCTCTTACAGTAAGCCCGATGCTAGAATCTGTAGAGCAATTCCACGTAGCCGAGTGCGCCGGTGGCGCCGTGCGGATAGATAACCGCGATCGCCGCGTGCCCCTGGGCGTAACCGGTGTACGCGGTCGCGGTGATGTTGGGCCGGATGCGGTACTCCAGGCTGGTGTCGTATAGGTTGGCGAGCGCTTTGGCGCCCGCCGTCGCGCGGCCGGCGTATCCGAACGTCCACGGTTGGAAGGCGCCGCCGCCGGAGTACCAGAGATCGTTGGCGTTGGCCAGCGCCAGCGCGTGAAATTCGCTCGAGATTGTGACCAGCTTGTGCGGCCGCAGTATGAGCGCCCCCATCAGGTCGCGATTGTTCTCCATATTGAAGAACGGAAAGCGCGCAAACGGGCGAGGCGTGGGAAGGATCTGGAAGAACGTCCCATGCGTGTGGTCGTTGGGATTGCCGTCGCCGGATCCGACGGTGTATCCGGCGCGCAGCCACGGCCTGAGCTTCTTCCCGATCGCAGGCTGGAACCCGGCTTCGAGATCGATGGCGTACGAGCGCTGGTCCAGGCGTCCCCAGGTGCCGGTCTGGCCGACACCCCAGGCCAGGAAATCGACGGTTCCGGCACGCGTGGTCAATGCGGTGAGATGGTGCCCGCCGAAGGTGAAGATCCGGATATTGTCGAGATCGGACCGTCGCGCCGCCAGCGGCCGGTTGTCCGTCTTGAGGACCGGCCGCCAATCGTCATAGTAGATGCCGAGCACACGCGTCTCGGAGGCGAGCCGCCCTGTGCTCCAAGGCTTGGTGTAACCGGCATACCCGAAAGCCGTGTTCACTTCGCCCCAGCCGTCCGTCTGGAAGACTCCCCGGGTCGGCCGCGCGCCGACGAACGTGAAAGTCCCTGAAGGCGTGGCATACAGATACTGCACTCCGTCAGAGCTCCTTTGGACGTGGGCCCAACCGAAATTGCCGAGCAGACGCTGCACCACGCGGTCGCGCTTCACGGCAGCAAGCGTAGCATTCTTGGGCGTCACTTCGGATCCATCGAGGAACTCGAAGCGTCCCAGGCGCAAACTCTGCGGGCCGCTTTTGAACCGGATGAATGCTTGCTTGGCGAAGGCCATCGCCGCGTACTGCGATTTGTTGTTCGCCGCGTAATACTGCGCGCCGAGCCCGAGTTGTCCCTGCGTTCCCGCCGCGATTGCGTTGGAGGGGAGCCCCAGTAGAAACGGCACGCCGAACTCGAGTTGCCAGTCAAACGACTCGCGCGATTGCGAGAACGAAATGCGGAGCAGGTTGCCGGAAAAAGCGTACGCGTTATTGGCGGTGTCCGCCTGGAACCAGCTCCAGTCCTCCACGCGCGTGCGCAGGCTGGCTTGCACGGTGATGTTGCCGATCTTGATCGGCTGGGAATCGGGAGCGGCTTGGGCCCAGCAGCCCGCGATGAAGAGCGCCCCCACGCAGAGTACTTTCGACATAAAGCCTCCTCAGGACTCTCCCACCGCGACGGCGTCGCTTTCCGCGGGAGCCAGGCCGGCGCGCACGGCCGATTCGCGCGGCCACGTCCGGCGCCAGGTGGTCCTCATGGCCAACAGCGAGACCAGGCCGCACGCCGCCACGGCGGCGAGCAGCGCAAACCCGACGCCGAAGCTTCCCGTGTATTGCTTCATCGTTCCCAATAGCGAAGGCAGCAGAAATCCGCCCAGGCCGCCGGCCGCGCCGACGACACCCGTCAGCATTCCAATCTCGTTGGGGAAGCGCTGCGGCACAAGTTGAAAGACCGAGCCGTTGCCCATCCCGAGCATGGCCATAGTGCAGATCAGCAACCCCACGGCCGCGGCCACCGGCGGCAGGGTGCCGAGACCGGCAAGACATACAGCGACGCCGCCGAGCAGCACCTGCAGCATGCGGACGCCGCCGATGCGGTCGGAGAGCGTGCCGCCCACCGGACGCAGGAAGCTGCCGAACACGACGACCAGCGTAGTCAAGTCGCCTGCCTGCACCTTCGTGAGTCCATATTGATCGTGAAAGAAGATTGACAGATAACTCGCCAGGCCGGAGAATCCGCCGAAAGTGATGCTGTACACGAAGCAGAACCAGGCAGTGTCCGGCTGGCGGAAGATCGCGGCGTAGTCGCTCCACCGCTTGGCAACGCGCCGACGAGGCGCATCCTTCGCCATGAATACGAAGAACAGCCAAACCAGGCAGACCGGGATCATGGCGAACGCGAACACTGTCCGCCAGCCGAACGCCTGCGCCAGCCGGGGAGCAAACAGCGTCGCCAGCAGGGTTCCGGAATTGCCCGCGCCCGCAATTCCCATGGCGAGTCCCTGATATTCCGGCGGATACCAGCCGCTGGCCAACGGCAAGGCCGCCGCAAAACTGGCACCGGCGATGCCGAGCAGAACGCCGACCGCTAGGAAGTCGCCAAAGGTTCTGGCCCACTGCCATGCCGCCCAGAGAGGAATCAGCGTCAGGCTAAGGCCGATCAGCCCGGTGCGCTTGCCGCCGATCCGCTCCGTCATCCATCCCAGCAGGATCCGGAAGAAGGAGCCGCCCAGCAGCGGCACTGCTGTAAGAAATCCCTTCTGCGCGGCGGTGAGTTTGAGGCTCTCACCGATGAAGGGCCCGAGCGGCCCGAGAATCACCCAGACCATGAAGCTGACATCGAAGTATAGGAACGCCGATGCCAGAGTCGGGGCATGCCCCGCCCTGCGAAATTCTTTCAATGACATAGTTCGTCCTTGTTTGGGATGTGGGCCAGGCTTGAGCCTGCCCGGCCGGCCAGATTATGAAGCGCGCCGGCTTACGCGGCCTGCTCTCGCTTGCTCTTCTCGATCAGCACCGAGATGACTCCGTCGCTGACTTGGACGGGATAGGTTTCCAACCGCACGCAGACATCCGGCTTCAGCACGTTACCGGTGTCCAGAGAAAATTTCCAGCCGTGCAGCGGACAGACAACTGTCTCGCCGGAAACGATGCCATCGCAGATCGGCCCTCCGCGATGCGGGCAGACGTTATCGACGGCTACGTAGCGATCGCCCAGGTTGAAAATGGCGATCTCGTCCTCTCCGATGCGGACGCTGCGCCCCTCCCGCACCGGGATGTTTTCGGTTTCAGTGATACGAATCCATTTCATTGGACGTAGGTCTCCATCGGTTGAATTTGCACGAACTGCGTCGGGTGCACCGGTTTGGCTCGCTCAAGCCAGGCGTCGCGCGACAGGGCCTTGGATTTCTGCAGCCGGCGCAGCAGGGCCTTCTTGTCTTTCTCCGGCGCGTAGACCGTCTCTTTGCGGATCTTCTCGATGCCGAGGCGCTCGACGAAATCGTAGGTGCGCTCCAGGTAATTTGCGTTCTCGCGGTAATACTGGAAGAAAATCATCGCGGCATTCAGCGCCTCTTCGGTGGTCTCGACAGTGATCAGCAGGTCGGCCTTGCGCACGTGTTTGCCGGCGGCTCCGCCCACCACCACCTGCCAGCTTCCCTCCTGCCCGACAAGCCCGATGTCCTTCACGGTGACTTCGGCGCAATTGCGCGGGCACCCGGTGACGCCCATCTTGGTCTTGTGCGGCGTGTAAAGGTTCTCCAGCCGCCGCTCGAGTTCGATGCCGGTGTGTACCGCGTCCTGCACGCCGAAGCGGCAGAACTCGGTGCCGACGCAGGTCTTCACCATGCGCACGCCCTTGGTGTATGCCTGTCCGGAGGGCATGCCGAGGTCGGCCCACACTGCCGGCAGGTCGCTCTTCTTGATGCCGAGAAGATCGATTCGTTGACTGCCGGTGACCTTCACCATTTTCACCTTGTACTTCTCCGCCACATCCGCGATCCGGCGAAGCTCGTCCGGAGTGGTCACGCCGCCGCGCATGCGCGGCACCACGGAAAACGTGCCGTCGCGCTGGATATTGGCATGCACGCGATCGTTGATGAAGCGCGCCGAGCGATCCTCAGCGTGCTGGCCGCACCAGACGACGTCCACCAGGTAGCTGAGCGCCGGCTTGCAGATCTCGCAGCCGACTCCATTGCCGTAGATCTCGAGGACGTCCTGCACGCTTTTCAGCTTCTGCGTGTGGATGATCTCGCGCAGGTTCTCCTGGGTGAACGGCAGGCATCCGCACAGCACCTTCTTGGTCTCCTCTTCGAATTCCGGAGCGACTGCTTTCAGCAGCTGCTGGCAGGTGCTGGTGCAACTGCCGCAGCCAGCCGAGGCGCGGGTAGACTCCTTGAGCTGCGCCAGCGTGCGGATCCCCTTTTCGTGAATAGCGCTGATGATGGCGCCTTTCGTCACGCCCATGCAGCCGCAAACGGTCTCGCCGTCGGGAATCTCGGCTACCGTCTGCCCCTTGTCGGCGACAGGCTCGGGAAACAACAGATTCTTCCGCCGGACCAGCAGGTCGGCATTGGTGCGCAGCCACTCCAGATAGCGGCCGCTATCGGCGGCGTCGCCCACCAGGATCACGCCCGTCAGGCGATTGTCACGAATGATGAGCTTCTTATAAACGCCTAATGCCGGATCTTCGTACTTCACGGCGTTACTATCCGCTGTCTCCTCGACCTCTCCGGCCGAGAAGACATCCACGCCCATCACCTTGAGCTTGGCGGCCGGCTTCCAGCCTTCGAATTTGGGGCCCTTGTTACCGGTGATGGTCGCGGCGAGCACTTTGCCCTGCTCGAGCAGCGGGGCGACCAGGCCGTAAACCTGCCCGCGATGCTCCACGCACTCGCCGACGGCGAAGACGCGCGGGTCCGAAGTCTCCATGTAGTCGTTGACGACGATTCCGCGATTGACCGTCACCCCGGCCTTGCGTCCCAGTTCGGCATTCGGCCGTATGCCCGCGGCGATTACGACCAAATCGGCTTCCAGCAGTTCGCCGTTGGCGAATTCAATGCCCTCCACGCGCCCGCCGCCGAGCAGCCTCTGGGTGACTCGGCTGGTCAACACCCGAATGCCCATCTGCTCCATCTTCTGCTGCAGGTACTCGCCGCCTGTCATATCGAGCTGCAGGTTCATCAGCGTCTCGAGCAGATGGATTACCGTAACCTCGCAGCCTTGCGCCTGCAGGCCGCGCGCCGCCTCGAGCCCCAGCAAGCCGCCGCCGATCACCACGCCCTTGGCGCCCCGCCGCGCCGCCGCGAGTATCGCCCGAGTGTCGTCGAGGTTGCGGAATGTGAAGACGTTCTCCTTGTCCAGCCCGCTGATGGGCGGGAGAAAGGCGTTACTGCCGGTGGCGATGAGCACCTTATCGTAAGCGGTGACGCTCCCATCGTCGCCTTTGATCAGGCGGTTGATGGGATCGATATCGATCACGCGCACGCCGAGCCGCAGCCCGATGTGATTTTGCTGATACCACTCCATGCTGTTGATGGTGATGTCATCCGCCGACCGCTCCCCGGCCAGCACACTCGACAGCAGAATGCGGTTGTAATTGGCATGCGTCTCGTCGCCAAAGACCGTGATGTTGAACTTTGGAGAATGCTTGAGGATCTGCTCCAGGCAGGCTACGCCGGCCATGCCATTGCCGATGATGACTAACTCTTCCATGAAGCTGTTCTCTCCGTACGCTCCACCTGCACGGCGCACTGTTTGAAATTCGGTTCGCGCGAAATGGGATCGAACGCGCTCTGCGTCACGCGATTGGAATTGGTCTCCACGAAGTGAAACGGCATGAAGACCTGGCCCGGGGCTACGATCTCAGTCACTCGCAGCTCGATGCCATCGACGCGGCTGCGCGGCGAAACCACCGAGACGCGGTCGTGCGGTTTCAGCTTGAGACGGCGCGCGTCGCGCGGGTTCATTTCCAGCCAGGCGCGCGGCGAAAGCGTCTGCAGCGCCGCGACTGCGCCGGTCTTGGTTCGCGTGTGCCAATGCTCTACCGTCCGGCCGGTGTTGAGAACGAATGGATACTCCGGCGTCGGCTGTTCCGGGAACGGCTGCCACTCCACCTCGAAGAATTTCGCCTTCCCGTCCCCGGTGGGGAATTGGCCGTCCTCGTAAAGCCGCGGACCACCCCACTGCTGGCCTCCGGATGAATCGAGCGCCTCCCAGGTGATGGCGCTGTAGTCGCACAGGCGTCCAGCCGAGACGCGCCGCCACTCCTCGAAGGCATCGCGCGGACCGCGCCAATTCGGAAAAAGCTCGTCGCGCACACCCAAACGGCCTGCGAGGTCGAGGAAGATATCGAAATCGGGACGCGCCTCGCCCGGAGGAGCCACCGCGCGGTTCACCTTGCTCACGCGCCGCTCGGAGTTCGTGTAGGTGCCTTCCTTCTCTCCCCAGATCGCGGCCGGAAGCACGACGTCGGCCAATTCGGTCGTGGGCGTCGGATGAAAGCCATCCTGGACCACCAGGAATTCCAGCCCTTCGAGCGCCTGTTTCAGCACGCTGTAGTTCGGGAACGAGACGATCGGATTCGTGGCGATGATCCACAGCGCGCGGATGCGCTTCGCCAGTGCCGCTTCGATGATGTCGGGATACGCCAGGCCGCGTGCGGCGGGAATGCGGGACGCCTCTATGTTCCAGAGCGCGGCCAGATCGGCGCGGTCCGTGGCGCTTTCAAACTTGCGATAGCCGGGCAGGCTCGAAGTGAAGCCCGCCTCGCGCGTGCCCATCGCGTTGCATTGGCCGGTGATGGAGAAAGGCGACGCTCCGGGTTTCCCGATCTGTCCCGTGAGGAGCGCCAGGTTGTTGATGGCCGTCACCGTCTCAGTGCCCTGTGTCGAATGGTTAACGCCCATTGTCCAGCCGATGAAAGCGGCCTTAGCGCGGCCATAGAGCAGCGCCGTGCGCTCGATTAACTCCGTCGAGAGGCCCGTGATGCCGGAGACATACTCGGGAGTGTATTTGGCGACCAACTGGGCGAGTTCCGCGAACCCGTTCGTATGCGCGTCGACGTATTCGCGATTGACCAGGCCGTCGCGAATCAGGATGTGGGCAATGCCATTGAGCAGCGCGATATCGGTGCGCGGCTTGAGCGGAAGGTAAATATCGGCGAGCATCGCGGTCTTCGTGACGCGCGGGTCGGCCACAATCACGGTAGCGCGGCTGTTGCGCTCGAGACGCGCGCACAGAATCGGATGATTGTCCGCGATATTCGCGCCGAGCAGCAGGATTACGTCGGCCTGTTCCAGATCCTCGTACGAGCCGGGAGGACCATCGCTGCCGAACGAACGCTTGTACCCCGAGACGGCGCTGGCCATGCACAGGGTCGTATTGCCGTCGTAGTTGCGCGTTCCAAATCCGAGCTGCACCAGTTTGCCGAGCGTGTAGAACTCCTCCGTTACCAGTTGGCCAGTGCTCAGCACTCCCAGGGACTCGCGGCCGTGCTTCGCCTGGATTTCGGAAAACCGCTCCACGATCGTGTCCAGAGCCTCGTCCCAGCTCACCCGGGCGAGCTTGCCGTTTTTCCGCAGGAGCGGGTATTGCGCACGGCTCTTGGCAGCGAGCGTGTGGTGCTCGGAAAGGCCTTTGGGGCAGAGCTTGCCCCGGCTCACCGGGTGTTCCGGGTTGCCGCGCACCGCCACCGCGCGATTCTCCTTAACGCCGATGAGAATTCCGCAGCCCACCGAACAATAGCCGCACGTGGTCGGCACCCAGTGCTCGGCCGCGCGCGAAGATGCCACCCATCCAAAGCGCGCATCGTGCGTGTACGAGTATTGGTCGGAGAGGATATCCAGCCCGAGCAGGCGGCCGATGTTCATGCGGCCTCCTTGCGCAGGAAGGAAGCGGCCATGTTGCGAGGCACCACCGAGACGAAGAAGAGATACCGTCCGAGCAACTCACCCGCGGTGGCGACGGCCAGCGCGATAGCCGGAGCGTGGTCGAGCGGCAGGGCCACTCCGCCGATTACCAGCAGCGCGGTTCGCGTGAACAACAGCGCTTTCAGATCGCTTCCCAGCAAGCGCGCCGACGCGCGCAGTTCAAATTCGTCCGAGCAAGTCTGTGACAGGAAGCGAGTCACCTGATTCAGTAGTTGGGCCGCCGCGGCGCACACGGTGAGCATCGCGGGGATGGGGACGCCTAATGCGGCGAGAAACAGCGGTCCCAGCAGCCACGCCGTGAGATGAAATTCGACGAGCGTATGCTTGCTGTTCCATGCCGGCCGCGCAGGCACCATGTAGATAAACGCGCTGGCAGTCACGCCGGCGAGGCCAATCAATGCCGCGGCGATCTCGAGACCGCGCAGCGGCAGCACCGCGCACAACGATGCCGCGCCGGCAAACACCGAGAACGCGAGCACCTCGCGACTGAGCCACGATCGCTTCCACATCCGGATCGCGCGATACGCATGGATCGGGCGGCCCAGGTGCAGCATGGAGGAAGACAGCGAGAGCATGGCGACGGCCAGCGGCGCAACGATCGAAGCCATGCCGGTAATGCCGAAAATCGGAATCGAAAGAAACGCGCCCACGGCGAGCTGCGTGAACACGAGCATGAAAACCAGCGGCAGATGCGGATGCTCCGGGCGCACGCGGTGGTAATCGCCCTTTTCGAGATTGGCCGCGGCGTTAGCGGGCAGCGTAATGCGCGTCGTGGAGACCGTGAACTCCGCGGCCGGCATCCCCGGCGCGTCCGCCGCCGCATAGTCCCTGCGCCATTCGGCCATGTTAACCAGCTCGATTTCGATAGCGCCCTCCGGACAGGCATTGACGCAAGCCGGCTCGCGCCCCTCGGCCAGGCGCCCATGGCACATATCGCACTTGCCGACGACGCCGCGCTCCGGATTGTATTGTGGAACGCCGTAGGGGCAGTTCCAGGTGCAATACTGACATCCGATGCAGCTGTCGGCGCTGTGCAGCACCACACCCGTGACGGGATCTTTGGTGTAGGCGTCGACGGGACAGCCGCGCAGGCACGCAGCATCCAGGCAGTGATTGCATCCCATCGAAAGATAAAAGCGCTGCGTGAAGGGGTACGAACCGCCTTCGAGTTCCCCGACTCGCCGCCAGTTCCTCTCGACAGGATTCGCGTTCTGCTCCGAACATGCCACTTCGCAGCAGCGGCAGCCGATGCACTTGCTCATGTCGAAGTGGAAGCGGTACTGCTCGCCCGCTTGGGGAGCGCGTTGTGGAATGAGCCCGTCGTCCGTAGCGTAGCGGCAAGCGGGTGAGCCATCGCTCAAACGATATTGCGGGTCTCCGGATTTTGCTCTTTCGAGCAGCAGCAGCGACAAGCGTCCTCCGTTGGTAAACGTCGAGCTTCTTGAGGACGCCTGGGTCCGGGATTCAGGATCGATGAATCAGCGAGTACAACAATGTACTTCTTAAACGGTAGCGGAGGTCCGCCGCCGAATCCAATTCAAAGAATCGATGTCCGGTGGAAGATTTTTTTATGTTACAGCGGTAAGCGTTTGACCGGCAAAAAGTTATGCTTCGCAGGGCACTCCCGCCAGACCGGCCCGTGCCGTTGGACAGGTAACAAGAGGACTAGGTGTTTTTTGTTTCGCAGTTCTGCGGAAAAGGTACCACTGAATCCATTGACAACGTTTTGTAACGGGGGCAAACTGTAATTGGAATCTGATTCCGACGCTGCTGTGAAAAGCCGGTCTTCCCGAGATCGGCAGGAGGTGACATATAGAACCGGGCCAGAATCAGGGCGGCCTCACCTCCGGGAATTGAACAGGCAGTAAGGGAAGTACTGAACGGTCGGATTCATCTGTGCCGAGTCAATTTACGGCATCGCGCTTGTAGCGCTATACGGATGATCGCCAACAGAATTTCCCGAGTTCATGAACCGGTCTGGTGACCGCCCTTTTCGTTTTTTCTCACGCTTTCCTCCCTCGTTTTCCTGCCCTTTCGTTATCAGTCTGTGATAGTGCGCTGGTGTACACTGGGATGAGTTCATCCCAATTTATGACATCGGTTGCTCCTCCCCTGGAAATTGTCAGTGCCCATAGTCCCGATTCCGACGATGCCTTCATGTTCTATGGCCTGGCTACCAAGAAGGTCCGTTCGACCCGCGTGAGCTTCCGCCACGTGCTCGAGGACATCGAGACCCTGAATCGGAAGGCCATGGAAGGCCAGTACGAGCTCAGCGCCATTTCGTATCACGCTTACCCCTACATCGCCGACAAGTACGTGCTGATGGCCAGTGGCTCCAGCATCGGCGATGGGTACGGCCCCATGATCATCGCGAGCAAGCCGATGGAGCCCGATGATCTCAAGGGAAAGCGCGTTGCCATTCCCGGTAAGATGACCTCGGCCTTTCTCGCGTTCAGTCTGTTTCAGCCGGATTTCGAACCCGTGGTCACGCGCTTCGACCAGATTACGGCTGCCGTGCGCGACCACGCCGTCGATGCCGGATTGATTATTCACGAAGCACAACTTACGTTCGACCGCGAAGGCTTCCACCGGATTGTCGATCTCGGCCGCTGGTTCAAAACCACCTTTGGCCTGCCGCTGCCGCTGGGCGGCAATGTGCTGCTGCGGTCGCTCGATCCCGCCATCAAATCCGAGTGCTGCCGGCTCATGCGCGATAGCATCCAGTACGCGCTGGACAATCACGATGAAGCGCTCGCGTATGCGTTGCAGTTCGCACGCGACATGGAACCGCGCCTGGCGGAAAAATTCGTGGGGATGTACGTCAACCAGTTAACGCTCGATGGCGGGGACATCGTCCCGCAAGCCGCGCAGAAGCTGCTCGACATGGGCTATGAAGCCGGCTTGATCCCGCATCGTGTAGAAGTTGAGTTCGTTCGGTAACATTTCTCCGCGATAGAGTAGAACTATGCGCCTCTATCGAGCGGCCCTGGTGGCCTTTGCCGTAATCGCGCCCCTGGCGGCGCAGGACGTCCGTCCCAAAGACGTTCGGGAAATCGCCAAGGATGGCCCGAACGCAATTCCCAAACTCCAGGATTTCCTGAAGAACCCCGATGTGGAAATACGAAGCGAGGCCGTCAAACAGATCACCGAGATCGGGACGGCGCGTAGCCTCGACCCGCTGATCCAGGCCACCTCGGACAATGATCCCGAAATCCAGATCCGCGCCACCGACGGGCTGGTGAACTTCTATTTGCCCGGTTACGTGCGCACTGGCCTGGGAGCATCGTTGAGCCGGGTCGGTACCAGCATCAAAGGCAGGTTCACCGATACCAACGATCAGGTCATCGATCCATTTGTGATGGTCCGGCCCGAGGTGATTGCTGCGCTGGGGAAGTTGGCGCGCGGCGGCGCCAGCGTGGAGGCACGCGCGAATGCGGCCCGCGCCATCGGAATTCTGCGCGGCAAAGATGCCGTCCCGGACCTGATCGAGGCCGCGCACTCCAAGGACACCGATGTCATCTACGAGTCGCTGATCGCGCTGCAGAAGATCCGCGATGAATCCGCCGCGCCGCGCATCAGTTTCCTGCTGCACGATTTCAACCCGAAGGTGCAGATTGCCGCAGTGGAAACTACTGGCCTGCTGTTAAACAAGGAGAGCGTTCCCGATTTGGTGGACGTGCTCAACCGAACGAAGGATGCTCGGGTGCGTCGGGCAGCGCTGAGCTCGATCGCGATGCTGCCGGTGGAGAGCAGCCGGTCTGTGTATACGCGATATTTGCACGACAAGGACGATAAGATGCGCGCGGCGGCCGCCGAGGGCTTTGCCCGCTTACACAATCCGTCGGACCTGCCGATGCTGCAGCAAGCATGGCAGGACGAAGGCAAAACACCCCCGCGTCTGGCCCTGGCGTTCGCGCAGGTGATGCTCGGCAAAACCGAGATGAACGAGTTCAGCCCGCTGCAGTATCTCATGAACACGCTCAACTCGGCCTCTTACCGCGACGTGGCCTACGCCTACCTGGTGGAGCTCGCCCGCGACGGCAAAATTCGGCAGGCACTCTACGCGCCGCTGCAGACGGGAACCAAAGATGAGAAGATCGGCCTTGCTCGCGTCCTGGCGCGCAGCGGCGATAAAAGCAGCATCCCTGTCCTGGAAAAGCTCAGCAACGATTCCGACGGCGAAGTCGCGCAAGAAGGCTTGCGCGCGCTCAGAACCCTCCAGGCCAGATTTTAGTTTTCTTTCAACAGCAGCATTCTCAGCCGCGCCCGTAAGGGCGGGGTTCCAGATATAGTGATGCCGCGGGTGAATACGAAGTAGCGACCGCAGCCGCCCCAGTGACGGCGCGGTTCTAGTCAGGAAGACTGCCGCAAATGAGCGGCCACGGATCGGAATACTCCTGGAGGGTGGGGCAGGCATTGAGCCTGCCCAAACTTACTTGGCCTTCTTCTGTTTCTGCTGGCCGACGCGGACCTTGAAGTGCAATACCTTGGAGTCCTGGAACGCCTTGTGATCGTGGCGCGCCACGGCCTCGGACAGGTACTTGTCTACATCCGCATCCCTGGGCAGAACGGCCATTAACGTGAAATTATCGTTGCAGGTGGGGCAGAAGGGCCGAAACCGCTTTACATTCGGAATTCCCATAACCTACCCATTTTACCAGAGCCGCCGGCCCGCAGGCGCCATCATTCCCGTCCGGCATAGAGCTGGTCGATGTCCTGCTTGAAATTCTCGATGACGTGGCTCCGCCGCACCTTCATTGTGGCGGTGAGCTCGCCCTCCTCGACGGAAAAATCCCGCGCCAGCACGCGGTACTTACGCACCTGCTCGAACGGCGCAAGCTGACGGTTTACCCGCACCACGGCTTTCTGAACCTCCGCCACGACAGGTGCAGCCTGCGCGACCTCCGTCGCCTCACGCCCCCTCCATTCCTCCATCCCCTTGAGCGCTTGCGCCGCCGAGGTGTTGATGGTGAACAGCGCCGTCAGGTATGGCAAACGGTCGCCGACCAGCAGCACGTGGTTGATGATCGGCTCCATCTTGAAAAGGTTCTCCACCCGCGCGGGGAAGATCTTCTTCCCCGTCGAGGAGACAATCAGCTCCTTTTTGCGGCCCGTAATGAACACGTACCCATCGGCATCGATGTGCGCCAGGTCGCCCGTGTGCAGCCAGCCATTGCGCATCACCTCCGCGGTTCCCTCCGGGTCGTTCAGATAACCCAGGAACAGGCACGGGCTTTTGATCAGCAGCTCGTTATCCTCGGCAAGCCGCAATTCCACGCCTGGGAGCGCCTTGCCGATACTCCCCGGCCGGGCGCTGTGGAGGGGATTCATGGTCGCGACCCCGCCTTCGGTCAACCCATAGCCTTCGATCAGCGGCATACCGATTGCCTCGTAGAATTCCGCCAAATCCTTGCCCAGCGGGGCGGCGCCCGAAGCGGCGACGCGCACGCGCCCGCCAAATCGCTGGCGCACTGTCCGAAACAAAAGCGTGTCCGCGATCTTCAGCGGCACCGCAAGGTGCGCCGGAACCCGCTTTCCTTCGCGCCGATACGGCGCCGCGGCCAGGGCCAGCCCCAGCGCGCCGTAAAACGCCTTCCGGATGGCCACCGGACGTTTGCCCAACTCTGTGCAGATGCTGGCATAGATTCTTTCCCACATTCGCGGCGGGGCCAGCAGCACCGTCGGCCGCACTTTGCGAATCTCGTGCGGCAGTTTCATGAGGCTCTCGGAAAACGTCACCGGCATCCCGGAGCGCAACGGAAGAAACTCCATCGCGATGCGCTGCGCAATGTGCGCCGAGGGGAGAAACACCACGGTGCGATCTTCAGGCCCGAGCGGCAATACAGCCGGCCCCATATCGATATTGGCCACGATCGCCTGGTGCGACACCATCGCCATCTTCGGCTCGCCCGTGGCTCCCGAAGTCAGGTAGAGGACGGCCGGGTCGGACGCCTGGACCTCCGCGTGAAACCGCTCGAGGAGCGAAGCGTCAGTTGCCAGCGCGGCGCGTCCTCGATCCCGCAGCTGGTCCAGAGTCATGGCTCCCTCGGCTTGTCCCGTGAGCAAGACGGTGTGCCGCACGCCTGCGGCGCGGAGGGGCTCCCACGTTTTTGGGTCTTCCGCGAAGAGCACCGCGGCGCCGGTATTCCGAATCGTGCGGACCAGGTCGGCCGCCGGGTAGTTTGGGTAGAGGGCTGCGGCGATCGAGCCGTTGGTAATCACGCCGAGGTCGGCCAGATAGAATTCCAGCCGCGTCTCGGAATTCAGGGCGACGATATCACCCTTCCCGACGCCGAGACAGCGCAGGCCGGCGGCAATCTCTTCCGCCGCGCGCTGAAATTCATTCCAGGAATACGTCAGGGACTTGCCCTGGGCGAGGGGTTGCGTCAGAGCAGGCGCGTCACCGTATTGACGCGCACTTTCTTCAAGAACTCGATACAGAGTGCGGGCCGGCACACCTGCAATTTATCACGGACCCTGCGGCGCACCGTGCCGAAAATACTATTTGTGCCGGTCGAGTTTCAAAAGAGCGTCGGCGATCTGATTGACCGCGTGCTCTTCCTCGCGGCGGCTGGCCTCGCTTCGCGGCAGAGACGCCAGTTCCAGGTGGATCAGCTCATGCACCACCGTGAACTCCATGTCCTCGAGCATGTCGTGGTAGGAAAGCTTGTAGTCAGAGGCATCGAGCACCCGAATCACGGCGGCCTTCTTATCCGCATCCCAATGGATGTTGCCCAGCGTCTTGGGCTTGAGATCGCTCGGATGCGACATGACGATGGAAATCTTCCAGTCCTGCAGATTCAGACGCTGCTGCCAAACAGCGAGCCGTTCGGTGACATAACTCTCCGCCACCACGGCACGGTCGGCACGGGTTTGTGGTTCGGCAGGTACTTGTTGAGCCCAAGCACCAACTGTGGAGATGGTCAAAAGCACGAAAGCCAGAGAACCTGGGAGCCTAGGTACGGATCCAAACATGTACTATAAGGTACCACGGTTTTTCCTGAAGGGTGCCGTTGAGTACGTAAAAAATCTACGTTCGAAGGCGAAAATCCGGCGTAAGCGGCCTAGTACTTTCGGGAGTGTCGGGCGTGAGCGGGCGAGAAGGCGTTCGGGAATTGGCCGCCTGCGACATATATAGCAAGGCCTGCCGCGCCAGTTCCGAGACCGTCCCGTCCGGGTGGCGGAGGAGCCCGATCAGCATGCGGATCCAGCGAAGTTCCTCGGGTTGCAGCCCAATCATCGGAACATTCTTTGCCATCTGGAATGGGTCTCTCATTCCTGCTTTTCGGCGACCGCACCCGAATCTTGAGCGGTGGCCTGACCACTCTCTAGCCCACCGCGCCCGTTCCGCCTGCCGGTCACGGCGGGGTCGGCTGCGGAAACCGGTAATTGCGCAGAACGGCTTTCGGTAATCCGACCTGCGCCCTGACGGGACGCGGCTGTGAAATCGCTGTAGATCGCCGCCTCGTTTCAGTCCCACCGGGTTACGGCGGGGTCACCCTCAACGCGACTCCGCTGGCGGCCTTTCCCGAATGGCCGATAAGCAAGTTTGAGGAAGCTGCCACACCCGCCGCCGGGCCGGTGCTTCCGAAGGAGTTGTTATGGATATCAGTTCAATCGGTCGCAGCGCGCAACCCCTCGCGGCCACGGCGCCAGTGGCTCCCGCGGAACACCTGGCGGAGCACCATGAGGTCATCCAAGCCATTAAGGCGCTCAACGCCACGGAGATGTTCGGACAAGAAAACGAGCTACTCTTTCAACTGGATCGCCAGACCCGCCGGGTCGTCGTCCAGGTCGTCAACCGCAACACCAAGGAGGTGCTGTCCCAGGTTCCTCCCGAGTATGTGTTGCGGCTCGCCGAGGACCTTCCTGCCAACGGACCAATTGTTGGCTAGAGAGCCCCGTCCGGGGAAGCCCCTGACTGAACAAAGCCAATTCGAGTGAATGCCGATCAAGGGAGGATCGCCGATGTGGAATAGCGCTCATGATGCCTATCTGGAGAGCCGCGTACTCGCCGCCGACCCGTTGGAACTGGTGCGGCTGCTGTATCAGACGGCTATCGCCGCAACCCGCGAGGCGCGCCGGCATCTTGCCGAGGGAGATATTGCAGCGCGTTCCAAGTCCATCTCCAAGGCCTGCGACATTCTGATCGAACTCGACGGAGCGCTCGATTGGAATCGCGGCGGCGAGATTGCCCTACGGCTCGCGGCACTCTACGACTACATGCAGCGGAAGCTGATAGAAGCCAATTTCCAGCAGAGCGATCCGCCACTGGCCGAAGTCCTGGGTCTGTTGTCGACGCTTTCGGAAGCGTGGGAGGGCATCGCCAAGCCGGAATCTCCAGCCGTCCCCGTGCAAAATCCCTGGTCCGTTCCCGGCGAACTCGTAGACACGTATGCCGGCCAAGGCTGGCGCGCTTAGCCCGTCTTTTTTGGCTCCAGACCAGACGCAACCAATCCCGCCAAGCCGAGCCCGCCACGTTTCGCCAATTCGATGGAAAGCTGTTGCTCCGCAAATCCCGTCGCGCAATCGCTCGCGCTGTCCTGGTCGGAACGGAAACATCCGCCGGCCTCTCGCGCGCTGCGCAGCAGTTCGGTAATCAGCAGCGCCTCGAATTGCTGAGCGGCGTCCTGAATCTTCCCCTTCTCCTGACCGGAACCGGTTGCGCAGCCGGTCGCGAGCGGCAGCAAAGTGGGAATCGCGAGTTTATCCATCTTCAGATCACCTGTATCTCGGCCTCGAGCGCCCCGGCGCGGCGGAGATTTTCGAGAATCGCAATGATGTCGCGCGGCGTGGAGCCGATTGCGGCCAGGCCGCGCACCAGATCCTCCACCGTCGCGCCCTGTTTCAACACCAGATTGCGCGCCGCCTCTTCCTTCGCCGTGACCTGGGTTTCGGGAACCACCTCGGTCGTCCCCTGCCCCAGGGGAGAGGGCTGCGAGACCGCGTAGCTCGTCCGGATCTCCACGCTCAGATTCCCGTGCAGGATGGCTACGGGTGCAATTCGCACGTCCTTGCCCAACACGATCGTGCCAGTTCGCTCGTTGATCACGACACGCACCGGACGGTCCGCTTCCACCATTACGTTTTCCAGCTCCGCCACGAACTCCATCGCTCTTCCCCCGTAGGCAGGCGGGATCGCCACCGTCACCAGGCCGGGACTCTCCGCGCGCGCGGTTTGCGGGCCGCCGATAAATTTCCGGTTGACGGCCTCCACGATCCGCGCCGAAGTGGTGAAATCCGATTCCTTCAGCTGCAAATGAACGGTCGTCTGGGGTGAAACCGAGGGCGCCGCGCGCTCCACGATCGCCCCATTCGGCGTGCGGCCCACCGTCGGATGATTCACCGTCTGGGCCGAGCCGGCACGCCCCGCGCCAAATCCGCCGGTGACTACCGGGCCCTGCGCTACCGCGTAGACCTGTCCATCGGCGCCGCGCAGCGAGGTCAATACCAGGATCCCGCCCTGCAGGTTAGCGGCATCGCCGATGGCTGCCGAGGTCACGTCGATACGCATGCCCGGCTGCGCGAAAGCCGGCAGCGTGGCGGTCACCATTACCGCGGCCGTGTTGCGCACCTGGATCGCCGTGGGCGTCACCGACACCCCCATCCGCTGCAGCAGGTTGGTCAGGCTCTGCGCCGAAAACATCGTCTGCTTCCGGTCCCCGGTTCCCGCCAGACCGACCACCAGGCCATAGCCCACCAGGTCGTTCTCGCGCGCACCCTCAATCGATACCAGGTCCTTGAGACGGGTACACGGCGCGGGGGCGGCGCCCGCCAGCGCCATCCACAACAAAATGAAAACGCGTTTGCTCATCTCAAAACGGCAGAATCCCGAGCAGCAGACGGTACAGGAAGTGCGGCCGCCGTATGGCATCGCCCACGACTCCCTTGCCGTTCACGCGAACCTCCAATTGGGCCAGATGGTCGGATCGAACCGTGTTCGCCGGGCCGATGTCCGCCGGCCGGACCACTCCTCTTACCGCGATTGACTGCCGCTCGGAATTGATCTGTATGTCCTTGTCGGCCTCCACCACCATTTCCCCGTTGGGCAGCACGGCAATCACCCGGGCCGCCAGCGTGGTGCTCAAAACGACGTCGCGGCTGGTGGTCCCCTGCCCCGACAGTTGCGTGTCTCCCGACGTTCCGGCCAGGTTGGCCCACGGACCCGTGGCGCGGGTCACCCCCGCCAGGGCGCTGATGCTGTTTTTCGTGCTGGAAGCGCGGGCCGTCTTAGTGGTGCCCGAGGCCACTGCCGAGGCGCGCTCGGCAACCACGATGGTTACGATGTCATCCACCTGGCTGGCGCGCAAATCACGTGCCGCGTCCGCTAAACGCGAACCGGGCGACCACAGCGAACCCGGCGAAGCCGCCGCGTCGGTCTGAGCGCGCGCCGTCGCCTCGGTCACGTAGCGGTCGAGCGGCGAAGGGACCTCGGCTTTCTTGCCATGACCTTTCCCGCCCCAGGCCAGCCCAGCGCAGAACAATATGCACAACACTCTCATGGGGCCTCTTTGCCTACCGACACTCGCGCCTTTCCCGATACCCGCGCGAAGAAACGTTTCTTCGATTCGGGATTACGGACCGCCACCCGCTCCCCGGCGGCCCCCGACGCCTCCGCTATCGCCTCCAGTTCCAGACGGGCCCGCCCGCTCCAAGCCTCGACCGTCACCTTTTCGCCACGCACCACCGGAGGAGGCGGTGTCCCGACCCTCACCTTTGCCCACACCGGAAAACGCCGGCCGTTGCCATAGCGCACAAAACCATTCCAGACCGTTTCCGTGGAACGATGCCAGAGCGCCTTCGCCGGGAAGACCAACTCCCCTTCAGGTGCGGGCCCCCGGCTGTAATCCACCAGTTCGATGCGGCCCTCCGGCAGCCCCCGGCGCATGGCATCCACAACCCGTGCGGGCTCGAGCACCGACATCCGCCGCGCGAAACAGAAGTCCTGCTGCTGCCCGGACGCCAAACCAAGACGCAGCGCCAGCCGCCGCAACTCCGGGGCGCGAAAGACGCGCTGCGATCCCGGACCCGGCGCGAAGGCCACCACCGCTTGGGCAGGAGCGCTCGCGAATACCGGAGCGGCCAATGCCAGGTCCCCCGCCGTGAGGCGCTCCACCCCCGGCGCAACGGGAAAGCATGCGCCGAACGGTAGCGACGCCGCCACGGCCCAGCTGAGCATTCCGGTCATCGCGTGAGATTGTTCACCTGCTGGTACATGTTATCGGCGGCCTGCACCACCTTCGAGTTCGCCTCGTATCCGCGCTGCGCCACGATCAGGTTGATGAACTCCTCCACCACCGAGACGTTCGACTGCTCGACATAGCCCTGCAGCACCGAGCCGAGCCCTTCCTGCCCGCCCGGCGTTCCCACCGTCGCGTCGCCCGAGGCATCGGTCGGCGCGTACAGGTTCCCGCCCAGGCTGTTCAGCCCCGCCGGATTCTGAAAATTAGCGAGCTGAATCTGCCCCGCCTGCTGCGTGGCCGTCTGGTTCGGCTGGGTGTAACTCACGGTGCCATCCTTCCCGATGGTGATGACCTGCGCCTCCGGCGGAATCGTGATCTGCGGTTCCAGAGCATCGCCATCCGCCGTCACGATGTTTCCGTCCCGGTCGAGGTGGAACGATCCGGAACGGGTGTAGGCCAGCTCGCCCGAGGGCCGCCGCACCTGGAAGAAACCGCGCCCCTGAATGACAAGATCAAGCGGGTTGTTGGTTTGCGAGAAATCGCCTTGCGTGAAGATGATCTCGTTGGAAGCGGCTCGCGTTCCCAGCCCCAGTTGCAGCCCGGTGGGGACCACCGTCTGCTGCCCGGCCGCGGCCCCCGGCTGCACCACGCTCTGGTACAGCAAGTCCTGAAACTGCGCGCGCCGAACTTTGTAGCCCACGGTGTTGGCATTCGCCAGGTTGTGGGCAATATTGTCTACGTTCATTTGCTGTGCCGTCATGCCGCTGGCGGCGCTATACAGTGCTCGAATCATGATCTTTGGTCCTCGTTCCCCAATCGTTGTCAGGAAGGTTTTTCACGAACCGACGTGGGCCACCTCCTGAACGGCCCTCTGGTTCATCTCGGCGCCCAGCGCGATGGCCTTCTGCAGCATTTCGAACTGCCGGAGCACGCTGACCAGCCGCACGGCCGCCTCCGCCGGACCGGTATTGGAGTCCTCCAGATGCCCCTGCTCCACCGAAGTTCCCTGCGGCGTTTGCGGGCGCGCCGCCGGATCGGCGCGGAAGTAGTTCTTCCCCTGCTTTGCCAGGCCGGCAGTGGATGTGAAATCGGCGACCTCCAACTGCCCGATGATGTTGCCGTTCTGCCGGACGGTGCCGTCATTGGCGATCTGGATCTCGCCGGTCGCTCCGAGCGTCAGCGTCGCGCCGCCGCTCGCGCGCACCGGGTAGCCCTCCGGAGTCGTCAGCAGCCCGTTGGCCGCCACGCGAAAATTCCCATTCCGCGTATAAAGAGGACCCGAGGGCCCCTTCACCGCGAAAAATCCTTTGCCGGAGAGCGCCACGTCCAGCGGACTGCCGGTCGAACGCAGCGTGCCTTGCGAGAAATCGGTCCACGGCCGCTCGATCACCGGCATGGTCGCCGGCACGTCCGCACCGGCCGCCTCGGGGGCGAGATACAGACTGTAGAACTCGCGGTCGGACTTGTAGCCCCCGGTGGTCGCATTGGCGATGTTGTTGGCCAGCATCTCGAGCGACTCCATCCGGGAGCGCAAGCCGCTCGCGGCCATCGCGGTTAACGGATCCATGACGGTGCGGACGGTGCAAGAAACGGGCCATCGTGGAGAAGCAGAGGAAAATCTCTCAAATCTACGAAGCGCGCCGAAAAGGAAGATGAGCGACAGGTGTTGGCGCGGCAAATGTTTGCCACAACCGCCCGCTCCGCCATTTTCTTGCCGCACCTTCCCGACTAACGCGATGAAAACGAGAGGCCGCCCGGCTGGCCTCTGATCTGCACAGTTCCGCCGCGTGACGGTTTCGCTGCCACTTCCCTCCGGGCTCCTCGATGCGTTGCTGACGGCAGCGGGAAACCGCTCTGAAACAGCCACGGCTACGGATGCGAACGCCGCCCCCGCGGCGTTGGACGGCACGGCTGAGTTCCGATTCACGGACCTGGTCGCGAAGCTCCTCGGGAAGAGTTCGGATCCGGAGGAAGACGCAGCCGAGCCGGCGGGCTCGCGACGGGGAGCGCCGGCAGATCCCGCGCTGGCAGCTCTCGCAGCCGCTGCCGCTCTACTACCGGCCGCTATGGGCCCGGGGTGTCCCGCCGAAACTTCCGCGCCGTCCGGGTTAGCCGGGACTCCGACTCCCGGCGAAACCCCTTCGAATGCGGCAACCGCCGCAGAGGGGGTTCCAGCTCCGGCTCCTGGCCTCTCTGCCGATACCCCGGCGCTCTCTGCTTCTAGCGCGCCTCCTGCGCCCGGCGATGCGCCTGCTGCCGATGCCGTATTAGCCGCGCAGGCCTTCGCGCCCAAGCCGCCCACCGAGCCGACCACCGCCGTGCCGGATACTTCGGAGATCTCGCCGGCGGCACGCCGCACCGCGAAAAAGGAAAACGCCGCCGGTCTCTGGCGATTTCTCCCGCGAGCGGAAGTCGCACCCAAACTGAGCCAAGTGCCGCAGGCGCAGGCTGGAGTATCTGCGCCCGCTCCCGTCGCGGCGGCTCCGCCGTGCGCGCCGGCGCCCGGCCCGGAGAACGCACCTGCCGGCGCGGACGCCCCCACGATTCCGCAAGGCGCCGGGGATCCGGCGGTTACGGCGTTACCCGCGGATGCTCCCGTGCGGCTGCCATTGGCGTTCCAGGCGCGTTTGACGGCCGAGGAACGCATCCAGCGGCCAGCCGGCAACGCACTTGCCGAAAGACCTGCGATCGAGAGCCCCGTCCCCGCTCCGGCCAGCGCGCGGGACGCGGAAACGGCAGCCGACCACGACCCACCCGCGCCGTCGGCAGCGCCCGGTCATGCCGCCGCGCCCGCCCGTCCGCCCGATGAAGATGCCTCGCACCCATCTGCGGAGTTGAGCGTCCAACTCGCCGGTGCCAGTCTGCGCCCGGCACTGGATGGGTGGCCTCCCCCGGAGGCGCGTGGGCCCGATGCCGTGCGGCCGGAGCGAGCGGCGGAGCCGCAGCCCATCCGTCCCGAGGCCGAGATCCGCACCGAGCCCGTGCGGCACGCCGAGCCCGCACGGGATATACGGCTCCAGATCAACGCCGGAGAACAGCGCGTGGAAATCCGTTTGAGCGACCGCGGCGGCGATATCCAGGTGGCCGTGCGCACACCCGACTCGCGGCTGGCCGGCGATCTGCGCGACAACCTGCCCGCGCTCACGGTCCGCCTCGAGCAGACCGGCTTCCGCGCCGAGACGTGGCATCCGGAGGCATCGATTCTGCAACATCGGTGGCGCACCGTGGAAACCGCCGCCGCCACTGCATCGGACAACGGCCAGCAGGCGGCCTGGCAGGGACCGCGCGATCGCGGACAGGATTCCAGACGCGAGCCGCGACCGGCTCCCCAGCAGGCGCCCGCGCGCCAACGCAAGGATTTCGAATGGCTACTGTTATCGCTTCGATAGAACGGAGGAATTTTTCATGATTACCCAGACCCAGGCGGTGAGCGCGAACCGGGCCGCGCCCGAAGACAACACCCAGTCTTCCACGCCTTCCTCGAGTGCCCCGGCATCGTCCGGCGTGACGAAGGACATGTTTCTGCAACTGCTGGTGGCGCAACTCAGAAACCAGGACCCGCTCAAGCCGGCAGACGGAGTGCAGTTCCTGACCCAGCTCGCACAATTCACGCAGGTCGAGCAGGGCCTTGCGATGAGCGGCGATCTGGCGGCGATTCGCAAGACTCTGGAG
Source organism: uncultured Solibacteraceae bacterium (assembly GCA_964390225.1). GTDB lineage: Bacteria > Acidobacteriota > Terriglobia > Bryobacterales > Bryobacteraceae > PSRJ01. Next base: position 21,652 of record CAYMHP010000004.1, on the reverse strand, counting down.
CAGCTCGTATCGCAAACGCAGGCAGCGGGATCGCATTAGGAGATATCGATGTTTACTTCCTTTTCAACGGCACTCTCGGCGCTCAGCGCCACCTCCACGGCAATCGACGTGGTGGGCAACAATCTGGCCAACCTCAATACGCCCGGGTTCAAAACCAGCCAGGTGTGCTTTCGCGATCTGGTGACACAGTCGCTCGGAGCGGGTCTGGGCGAAACCCAGGTCGGATTCGGCACCGCCCGGCCGCTGACCGTCCGGCAGTTCACTCAAGGCGCCATCCAGACCAGTTCGGGTCTTCTCGATGCGGCCATCGAAGGAGACGGCTTCTTCATCGTGAAAGATCAGGCCGACGCGACCCTGTACACGCGAGCCGGTAATTTCCAAGCCGACAAATCCGGCTACCTGCTGACGGATACCGGGCAGTGGGTGCAGGGATGGATGACGGTGAATCCGCTGACGTTGCAGGTGGACACCAACGGCCCGATCGGAAATATCGTGGTGCCCGTCGGCACCCTCAAGCCGCCCACGGTTACCACCGACTTTAGCGTCGACTTGAACCTGAACTCCGCGGCGAAGGCGGATGCCACCTCGGCATACTCTACAGCCATCACTGTCTACGACAGCCTCGGAACGTCACACGTGCTGACCCTGGCATTTCAGAAGGCGGCTGCCAATCAATGGACCTACAACGTGCAGATCGCCGGAGAGGAAGTCACCGGCGGAACGGCGGGAACTCCGTTCAACATTCCCGGCGCAACGGGCACCCTGCAGTTCGGCACCGATGGGCGGTTAATCGATCCGCCAGTCGGAACCCCCATCCGGTTCGATATTACGGGCCTCACCGACGGCGCCTCAGACATGCAGCTGACCTGGGAACCCTACACCGCCACGCAGCAGGCGCGCATCACCCAGTTCGGACAGCCCTCGGCCTCCTCGGCCACCGCGCAGAACGGATCTTCGGCGGCGCAGCTCGTGCATGTCGGTCTGGCCGACGGCGGCGGCATTCTCGCCCAGTACTCCAATGGCGACCAGGTCGTGGTTGGTCAGCTGGCAATGGCCTCCATCCGGAACGCCGATACCCTGATTGCCATGGGCAACAATAATTTCCAACTGAGCGCGCGCACCGCCACGCCGAGCGTCGGGGTGCCGGGAACCGGTGGCCGCGGCTCCATCGTGGGTGGCCGCATCGAGGCCTCCACGGTCGATATTGCCCAGGAGTTCACCAACCTGATCGTTTACCAGCGCGGCTACGAGGCCAACGCGCGCGTGGTCACGACGGCCGACCAGTTGAGCCAAGACACCATCAACCTGATCCGCTGATCGATCCATGAGTCCTCAGCAACAGATCGCCCACATTGGCGAGGTCCCGCTTTTCCTCGAAGTGGAGCTCGATCGCAGAGTCATGACCACGCGCCAGATCCTCGAGCTCGACGCCGGCAGCGTGATCGTGACCTCGCGGCCCGCCGGCGAGAACATCGACATTTATATCGGCGGCGTGCTGTGCGGCTCCGGCGAAGTGGTCGTGATCGAAAACGCGCTGGGAGTCCGGATCACGGATTTCCGCCACGGAGATTAGGATTGGAAACTCTTCCGCAGTGGATGGCGGTTGTCGCGGTATTGCTTCTGTTGGTGGCTAGCCTGTGGTGGCTGCGGCGGCGCGGCTTCGTCAGCCCGGCCCTGCCGCGGCGCGGCGCGGCACGCCGTCTCGAGACCCTCGAACGCCTGCCGCTCGGGCCGCAGCAGACACTTTACCTGGTTCGCGCGGGGAAAAAAACGCTGTTGCTCGCCTGCCATCCGGCGGGGTGTTCGCTCCTCGAGAGCATTGCGGAAGCCGATCTCGGCGGCGAGGTTCGGCCGTGAGACTGGCGCTGGCGCTTTTCGCCGTGCCCGCCGCAGCGGCGGGAGCCGATGCAGGGAACCTGTCTCTGTTCGGGCTGGCGGCCGCCAAGGACGGATCCGGCCTGACCATGCAGATGCAGATCGTGATTCTGCTGACGCTGCTGACGCTGCTGCCGGCGGCGATCATGTGCATCACGCCGTTTCTGCGCATCATCGTGGTGCTGCACTTTTTACGGCAGGCGCTCGGGACGCAATCCACGCCCTCCAACCAGGTTCTGATCGGCCTCGCCCTGTTCCTGGCGCTGGTGATCGTGCAACCGGTGATGGTGGAGATGTACCACCAGGGCTGGGAGCCGATGGAAGCGGGACGCGTCTCGCCCGCCCAGGCGCTCGAACAGGGCGTGAAGCCTCTGCGCACCTTCCTGGCCCGCTTCGCCCGCGAGAAGGACATCCGGCTATTTGTCGAGATCGCACGCGCCCCGGCGCCGCGCAACCCCTCCGAGCTCGACCTGAAGGTGCTCGTCCCCGCCTATATCCTGTCGGAGCTGAAGACCGGATTTCAGGTCGGCGCAGTGCTGTTCTTGCCATTCCTGGTGATCGACCTCGTAGTGGCCTCCGTGACGCTATCGGTCGGGATGGTACAGTTGCCGCCCATCATGATTTCGGCCCCCTTCAAGATCCTGCTGTTCGTGCTGGTGGACGGCTGGAACCTGGTGGTGGGATCGCTCATGAAGAGTTTTTACTGAGCCGCAGGAAGGAGAGCCATGTCGCCGGAAGCCGCCATCGAGATCGTACGACAGACGCTGATCGTGACCTTCTGGCTGGCCGCGCCGCTGCTGGCGATCGGGTTTGTGGCCGGCATCCTCGTCAGCCTGGTGCAGATTGCCACCTCGATGCAGGACATGGCGTTCAGCACCATTCCACGGCTCGCCGCGTTCCTGCTGGGATTACTGCTGCTGCTGCCCTGGATGCTGCAGAAGATCCTTTCCTACACGATGGTCCTGCTGGGAGATTTGGCGCGGTATGCCCGTTGAGGTGACGGTTCCCTTCGCGACGCTCTACGCGTTCCTGCTGGTGCTGGCGCGCGTTTCCGGCGCGCTGGTGTTCGCCCGTTATCCGATCGCCGGCGGTGCGCCGCAGGCGACGCGCGTGGGGCTGGCGGTAGCCATGACGCTGGCACTGGTGGCGCGCTGGCCGGCGGTCGACGCCGCCTCGGTGACGCCGGGGCGACTGGCGGGCTGGGCGTTGGCGGAGGCCGCGATCGGGGTGGCGCTCGGAATCGCCGTCTCCATCGTGGTCGAGGCGTTTACGCTGGCGGCCCAGATTCTCGGGCTGCAGGCGGGCTATGCCTATGCCTCGACCATCGATCCCAATAGCGAGGCGGATTCGGGCGTGTTGCTGGTCTTCGCGCAATTGGCCGCGGGGCTGCTGTTCTTCACTCTCGGATTCGACCGGGAGCTGCTGCGGTTATTCGCTGACAGCCTGGAAAAGGTCCGGCCCGGCGCGTACGTCTTCGGCGCGGGCTCGGCCATGGCGCTCATCCATCTGCTGGCGAACCTGTTCTCGGTGGCGCTGCGCCTGGCGCTGCCGGTAGTGGCCCTGCTGATCATGGTGGATGTAGCGCTGGCGCTGCTCGGGCGCGTAAACGCGCAACTGCAACTGCTGTCGCTGGCGTTTCCCGCCAAGATGCTGGTGACGTTGTTGATGCTGGCGTGGATGTCTCTGCTGTTCCCGCGCATTTTGCGGGAACTGGGCGGGCTCGCCTGGAGCGCGGCCCGGCGGCTTCTCGAATGAACCATGCCCGACCGCTTCTCCCAGACCGAGCCGCCGACCCAGCGGCACCTGGAAAAGGCGCGCCGCGAAGGCCAGTTTGTCTCGAGCAGGGAACTAGTGGCGGCGCTGCAGTTCATGGCGTTTCTCCTGCTGCTCGGCGCCGGCGGCGCCGCCTGGTTTCAAAGCTTCCGGCGCGCCGCGCGCAGCCTGTTCGCGATGGCGTTCGCCGGCGAACTGGACCCGCGCGACCTCACGCGAGTGGCCTGGGAGCTCTTCTGGAACAACCTGCTGCCGCTCGTTCTGGGAGGCGCTGCCGTCGCCGCGGCAACGCTCGGCGTGCGCCTGGCCGCCACGCGGTTCGGCTTCAGCGCCAAACGCCTGGCGCCCGACCTGAAGCGTCTCGACCCCATCGCCAGGCTGCGCGATTTGCGGCGGCAGAACCTGCCGGCCCTCATCGAGGCTGCCGTGCTGCTCCCGCTCTTTTTAGGGGCGGTCTATGTCGTAGCCCGCGAGAAGCTGGAACTGCTGCTGGTGCTGCCGCTGGCCAGCGCGGAAAGCGGCGCGCGCTTCCTGGGCACGTCGCTCATGGAGCTGTTCTGGAAGGCCGCGGCCGTGTTCGCGGTTTTCGGCGGCGTGGACCTGTTCCGGCAAATGCGGCGATACCGGCAGGACCTGCAGATGTCCAAGCAGGAAGTGCGCGAGGAAATGAAGGACATCGAGGGCAACCCCCGGATGAAGGCGCGCATCCGCCGCCTGCAGCGGGAATGGTCGCGGCGGCGCATGATGCAGGAGGTTCCCAGCGCCACCGCGGTGGTGGTCAACCCCACACACTTCGCCGTGGCCATCCGGTACCAGATGGAGAGCATGGCCGCGCCTCTGGTGGTCGCCAAGGGAAAGAACTACCTGGCGCAGCGGATCCGCCAGAGAGCCATCGAGCACGAAGTTCCGATCGTCGAGAATCCGCCGCTGGCGCAGGCGCTGTACAAATCCGTCGATCTGGGCCAGGAAATTCCGCCCCACCTGTACCGCGCCGTGGCCGAGGTGCTGGCCTACATCTTCAAACTCATGAAAGGCAGGCCGGGCGGATAGGCGTATGACTCCCTCCAAGGCGCTGCCCTCTTCCGCAGCAAAGTGGTTCGAGGCGATTCCCCTTTCGGCGCTCGGCGATCTCGCGGTTCCCGCCGCGGTGCTGGGGATCATCCTGGCCCTGATCACCCCGCTGCCTCCCTTCGCCATGGACCTGCTGATCGTGGCCGACATCCTGATGTCGGTTACGGTCCTGATGGTGTCGCTCTATATCATTCGTCCCACCGAGTTCACTTCGTTTCCGAGCACGCTGTTGCTGCTGACGCTTTTCCGGCTGGCCTTGAACGTATCCTCCGCGCGGCTGATCCTGCTCAATGGCAACACCGGCACCTCGGCCGCCGGCGAAGTGATCGGCGCCTTCGGCAGCTTCGTGGTGGGCGGGAACTATGTCATCGGCGCGGTCATCTTCCTGGTGCTGATCGCCATACAGTACGTGGTGATCAACCATGGCGCGGTGCGTATCTCGGAAGTCACCGCGCGCTTCACTCTGGACGCGCTGCCGGGCAAGCAGATGTCCATCGACTCGGATCTGAACGCGGGCCTGATCGACGAGGCCGAGGCGAAGCGCCGCCGCAAGGCGCTGGCTACCGAGGCCGAATTTTACGGAGCCATGGACGGCGCCTCGCGGTTCACCCAGCGCGATGCGGTGGCGAGCATCCTGATCACCGCGATCAACATCATTGCGGGTTTTTTGATCGGCGTGTTGCAGCACGGCATGGAGTTCCGCCGCGCCCTGGAGACGTACACGGTGCTGACCATCGGCGACGGTCTGGTGACGGTGGTGCCGGCGCTGATGATCTCGATTTCCGGCGGTTTGATCGTGACCCGGGCCAGCTCCGACGCGCGGCTGAGCACGGAGTTCCGCCGCCAGATCTTCGGCAGCGCTCAGCCCTTGCTGCTCGCCGCCGGCGTGCTGGTGGTTATCGCGGCGCTGCCGGGGCTGCCGAAACTCCCATTTCTGCTGATCGGCGGCGGCGTGGGAGCGGCTGCGTTGCGGATGCGGCAGAGAGAGGTTCGCGCCGCCGCTCCCGCGGCCCCCGACATCAAGCCGGCGGCGCGCGAGAGCGTCGAGGCGTTGTTGCGCGTCGAGCCGCTCGCGCTCGAGGTCGGACTCGGGCTGGTGAACCTGGTAGAGGGCGGACAGGAATCGCCCCTGCTGCGCCGCATCGCCGCGATCCGGCGCCAGTTGGCCGCCGATCTCGGCTACCTGCTGCCTCCGGTGCGCGTCACCGACAATCTTTCGCTCAAAAGCCGCGAGTACGTCGTCCTGCTCAAGGGGGTCGAATTATCCCGCTACGAGCTTCCGCAGGGCTGCGAACTGGCCATTCCCACGGGCCGGGGCGATGCGGTCGAGGGACAAGCTACGCGCGAGCCGGCCTTCGGGATGGCGGCGCTGTGGATTCCGGCGGAGCGCGCCGAACGGGCGCGCCAGGCGGGCTATACGGTTGTGGACGCTGTCAGCGTCATGGGCACGCATCTCGGAGAGATGATCCGGCGGCATGCGCATGAGCTGTTCTCCCGGCAGGACGCCAAGAAACTGATGGACCGCATTGCGGTCGAACACCCCAAAGTGGTCGAGGACCTGGTGCCCAAGCTGCTGCCTCTGGCCGTGGTGCAAAAGGTGCTGCAGAACCTGCTGCGGGAGCGGGTGTCGATACGCGATGCCGTCTCCATACTGGAGGCGCTGGGCGAGGCGGCGGCCAGCACCCGCAACCCCATCCTGCTGACGGAGTATGCGCGCCAGGCGATCCGCCGCGTCGTGGTAAAGCCCTACCTGAATCGCTCGGGCGACCTGCCGGCGTGGTTTCTGGACGCCTCGCTCGAACGGGCCGTCGAGGCCGCCGTCGAACACGGCGAGCAGACCAGCCATCTCAATCTGGCGCCGCAGGTGATCCGCGAGATCGTGACGCGGATCTCGGCGCAAGCCGGCGGAGCGGAGACGCCGCTGGTGCTCATCACGTCGTCGGGAGCGCGTTACTTCCTGCGGCAGATGGTCGAACCGGTTCTGCCCAATCTCGTGGTCCTGGCCCACAACGAAGTACCTCCGGGCCAGAAGGTGCAATCGCTGGGAAGTATTCAATGACAAACCTCAACCAAAAGCCAAAGAAGCGGCGCCGGCGGACCGATGAACGGGTGGCGGCGGACGCAACGGAGTTCCTCGCATGAAGATCAAATCCTATTTCTCGCGCACCGTCGAAGAGGCGATTGCCAGCGCCCGGCAGGAGCTGGGCCCGGAAGCGATGCTGGTCGACTCGCGCCGGGCGCCTGCCGAGGCGCGGCATCTGGGCGAATACGAGGTGGTGTTCGCGGTGCGAAATCTGGCCGAGCGCGCCGAGTTGATGTCACCCGATCCGGCGCCGTCTGCCGAACCGGCCGGCGAGCGCATCGCGGCCGAGGTCGCCCAGCTCAAGACCCAGCTGGAGGGCATGCGGCGCGCCCTTACCCGATCGGCATTCGCGCCTTCGCAGTGGATGGGCGCTCCTCCCGTGTTGGCGGAGGCGTATGCCGTGCTGGCGGCCAACGACGTGGACCCTGAGCTGGCGCGCGAAATCGTGCAGGCGGCGTTCTCGCGCATGGCCCAGAGCGCGGCGGCAGGCGGCCGCTCCGACCCCGGATGGTGGCAGAGCGGCGTGGCGCTGGAGCTGGAATCGCGCATCACCGTAGATGCGCAACTCGGAGTGGGCCAGACCAGGCCCCGAATCGTGGCATTGGTAGGCCCTCCGGGCGCCGGCAAGACCACCACGCTCGTCAAGCTCGCCGTCAATTATGGACTGGCGGCGCGCCGCCCGGTGTTGCTGCTGAGCGCCGATACGCACCGGATCGCCGCGGCCGACCAGTTGCGGTCCTATGCTTCCATCCTTGGAGTCGGCTTTCAGGTGCTGGAGACCGCCTCGGCGGTGGCCCAGGCCATCGCCGAAAATCAGGGCAAGGACCTGATCCTGCTGGACACGGCGGGACTGGGCTTTTCCGGCCTGGATCCGTCCACCGACCTGGTGCGCTTCCTGAGCACGCGCAGCGATATCGATACCCATCTGGTCCTATCGTCTTCGATGAAACCTGCCGATCTAACCCGTGTGATCGACGGCTACGACATGTTCCGGCCGCGGCATCTGCTGTTCACGAAGCTGGACGAGACCAATTCGTTCGGCCCGATTTACAACGAAGCGGTACGCACGGGCAAGCCGTTGTCGTTTTTTGCAACAGGCCAGTCGATCCCGGAGGATCTGGAGACGGCCAGCACGAGCCGGCTGATCGAGATGATCTTGGGCAGCCGTGGCGAACAGGCGGTCCACGCCGCGTAGCTGCAAACAGCAAAGCCGCGTAGCGGCAAAGAGCAAAGCCGCGGCAAAGACGCTTTCAGCCCCGGCGGTAACGTCGGGGGTTGGTTAAGCCGGGTAGCGGCAAAGAGCGAAGCCGCCGAATTGCGGCGGTAAGACAAACGCCGGGTCAACGGCAGACAGTGCAGGCTGCGAAGCAGCCGATGCCGGGGCCGCCTGGCAGAAGACGGGCGGCGGCGGGGTCAAGGCGAGCCGGGCCCGCAATGGTTCGGTGAGCCGGGATAAGGCCTCTCAGTTATGTACTCGTATGCGGTGCCTCAGGTGATCGACGAAACAGAGCGCGAACGGCTCATTCTGGAGCATCTGCCGCAGGTGCGCCTGATCGCCCGCAGAATCCAGGAACGGCTGCCCGAGAGCATCAGTCTGGAGGATCTCGTCTCCACGGGAGTGATTGGACTGATCTCCGCCATCGACAACTTCGACCCCAGCCATAACGTGAAGCTGAAGACTTATGCGGAGTACAAAATCCGCGGGCGATTCTCGACAGTTTGCGCAGTCTCGACTGGGCGCCGCGCCAGAAGCGCCGCAAGGCCAAACAGATCGAGGCGTCGATTGCGGCGGCCGAACAGCGGCTGCAGCGGGCTCCCGCCGAAGACGATATCGCCGCGGAACTCGGAATCACTCTAGACGAATATCATGGGTGGCTGGTTGAAATCCGCGGGCTCAACATCGGCAGCCTGGAGTATGGCAGTAATGAACACGGACGCGACTTGCTGCACTATCTCCCGGATGCCGAGGAGCAGCTTCCGTCGGTCGTGCTCGAGCGCTCAGAATTAGAACGTCTCCTGGCCGAGGCGATCTCCGAGATCCCCAAAATTGAACAGACCGTACTCAGCCTGTACTACCGCGAGGAACTGACCTTGCGTGAGATTGCGCAGGTCGTGAACCTGCACGAATCCCGCATATCGCAGCTGAAATCGCAGGCCATTCTGCGGCTCCGCTCCCGCCTGGCCAGCCGCTGGCCCGTGGAGCGGGGAGTCGTGACGGTATGAGTTCCGACGCCTACAGTGATTCGCTTCGATTCGATAGCCGGCCGCGCCTGCAGAGCCTGCTCGGGGAGTGGACCGACAACCTGGCCCAGGTATTCGAATCGCTCCTAGGCAAGCGGCCCAACGTAAGTTGGGCGGCGGTCAGCGGCCCCGCGGCCGATGCTCTCGGCAAAGCGGAGGGGCCCGCTCTATGGTGGGAGCAGCCGTTCCAGCTGGGGCCGGATATCCTCGCGTGGGCAGGTGCTCCGGACGACATCTGGAAACACCTCGGCAATTTCGCGCTCACGGCCGCCGGGGTGGAAGGCCCGCCGCCGGAGGAGATCCATAGCACCTGGCTGGAAATTCTGGGCCAGTGGTTTTCGGCGGGAGCGCGTTCGATCTCATCTCTCCTCGAGCGGGAGGTCCTCTGCGCGCCTGGAAAAGAAAGCACCCCTCCGCAACAGCAGCAGGAGTGGGCGTCGATTTCCGTCGAGATTGACGGAAAGACGTTCGGCCCGATCGCGTTCGCAATCAGTCCCGCCTTGTGCACCCTGGTGGCAGCCGAGCCAACCCCGCAACCCATGCCGCCCGTGCCTGCCGGGCAGGCCCTTGACGAATCTGTTCAAATCCCGCTCTCGGTGCGAAACTCCCGCACCATAGATCTGCTCCTCGATGTGGAGCTGCCGGTCAGCATCTCGTTTGGAAAAACGCAACTGCCGCTCCGCGATGTTCTGCGGTTGACCACCGGGTCGATTGTCGAACTGAACCGGAGCGTCAATGAGCCGGTCGAGATCCTGGTGAACCACTGCCTGCTGGCGCGCGGCGAGGTGGTCGTGGTCGACGGCAATTACGGCGTTCGCATCCAGCAGATCACCAGCCCCCAGGAACGGCTGCGCAGCCTCTAAACTGATGCCGAAATCTCTCCACCGGCCGGCGTGCCTTACGCCGTTGGCCGCCGTGTCCCATAATGATATCGAGACAATATGACGGTTGAGATCGAAGGCGTCACGCTACACTTGGCCCATCCGGATGAGCTGAATATTCACTGGGTAGGCCAGGAGGAGCTCATGCGGCAGTTGATGGCGGCGTGGATGGTGGTCCACGAGCAGGACATGCCGATGAATCCGCGGCTGCTTGGCAAACCGGGCGTCGGCAAGACTACACTGGCCTACGCCGCGGGTAAACGCATGGGCCGCGACGTTTACATTCTCCAGGCGACGCTCGATACCCGTCCGGAGGACCTGCTGGTCACACCGGTGCTGGAGGGCGAAGGCAGCCTGCGGTACGTGGCCTCGCCGCTTGTGACCGCCATGCTTCGCGGCGGCATCGCGATCCTCGACGAAGGCAACCGTATGAGCGAGAAGAGCTGGGCCAGTCTGGCGCCGCTGCTCGACAACCGCCGCTACGTGGAATCGATCGTCGCCGGAATCAAGATTAAGGCGCATCCGCACTTCCGCCTCGTCGCCACCATGAATGACGATGCCTCCACCTTCGAGCTGCCGGAGTACATCCATTCGCGGTTGCAGCCGCAGATCTTTCTCGATTTCCCGGAGCGCGACGAGGAGTATCACATCCTTCGCGAGAACCTGCCGTTCGCCGAGGACCGAATTCTCACCTACGTAACCGATTTCCTGCAGATGGCCCATGCGGCCGACGAGCGCTACACGGTGCGCGACGGCATCAATGTGGCGCGTTTCGCTATCAAGCTGAAAAGCCTGGCCACCGAAAAGACGCACGAGGTCGAGGCGCTCGAGACATCTATTGTGGAGGTGCTCGGGGAAGAGGCGCTGCGCTATGCCCGGAGAAATCGACCTTCCCATTCCTGAAGCCGGCAGCCTCGAACGCGGCCGGTTTACGTATTTTCCGGTGGCCCCGGGCCGGCTCGAGTTTGCCATCGAAGTGCGCCAGGCCATTCTGCGCACCAGGCCGCAGGTGGTCGCGGTGGAACTTCCCTCGACGTTGCAGGCCGCATGGACGCGCGCCGTCGGACGACTGCCCGAAATCTCGGTGCTCATGTACGCCGACGAGCACGGCGAAGAAGACCAGGCCATCTACGTTCCGATAGAGCCGGCCGACCCGTTCACCGAGGCCGTGCGCACTGGCCTGGAGATCGGCGCGGAAATCCTGTTTGCCGATCCCGATGCAGGCCGGCGCCCCGAGTTGAAGGACGTCTATCCCGACCCTTACGCCATCCGCCACATCGGACTGGCGCGATACGTCGAGGCCTACCGTGTCTATCCGCAGCCTCGCTCCGACGAGATCGCGCGTCATGCGGCGGGGATCGCCTGGAAGCTCCAGGGGGCGCATCCGGAGGCCCGCGTTCTGGTCGTGCTCGCGCTGAACCTGCTCGATCCCGTGCTCGACGCGATGGAGGAACCGCAGGCGCAACCGATGGTGAAGAGCCGCCGCCGGGGCATTCAGACACTGAATCCCACTCCGGAATCGCTTCCCGAGATCACGGTCGAATATCCGGCGCTGCAGTGGCGGTATGAGAACTTCCGCGCGCACATGGCCGAGGCCAAGCTCATCGACCGCCGCCATGCGCAACTGGCCGTCTTCCGGGACGCCGAGAAGGAATACGAGGCTCATACCGGCGAACCGATTACACACTGGCAGCGGCGCCTGCTGGCGCGCTACACGCGAAACCTGGCCCTGGCAGCGAATGAACTTTCGGCCGGAATTTATGACCTGACAGTCGCGGGGCGCGCCATCGGCGACGACAACTTCGCCTGGGAGGTCTGGGAAGCGGCGGCCCGCTACCCGGCGCAGAAAACCGCCTCGGACTTGCCGACCGTGCCCATCTCCGGCGGGGAGGTGTGGATGGACACGCGCCGCATCCGGCTTCGGCGGCGGCTGCCCAGCACCAAGCGCCGCCTGCGGCCCTATGGATTGAAACCACGCAAAAAGGAGCAATTCCCCGGCGAGTGGGCCAGCGAACTGAACGGCACGAGCATCTGCTCGTATCCTCCCGAAGACCTGGTGGTCGAAGACTACGGACGCTTTCTCAAGAAAAAGGGGAAAAGCATCCTTTCCGAGGAGCGGGCTCGCGTGGAGCCCTTCACCACTTCGATTCTCGATGGAATCGATATGCGCGAGACCATACGCCGCTGGCACGAGGGCCGTATTTACGTGCGCCAGTTCCAAAAGATTCAAGGCGAAGTGGGCTCGGTGATCGTGATCTTCGATGAGGACCGCGATCACCGCTACTCGTATATGACCACCTGGCTCGGCGAAAACCAGAACGAGTCGGACATGGCCTTCTACTCCACGTTTCCCTTCGACAACCTGGTCGGGCCGGGGATCGGGCGCGGCGAATATGGCGGGTTCCTCATGAGTCTGCCCCCGCGGCGTATGTACGACGTCTGGCAAGACCCCGATTACGAATTCGCCGAGACCAAATCCGAGCGCTTGCTGCTGGCGGGCATCGACTACTCCATTCACCGCCACGTCGTATACGTCGCCGCCAGACCACCGCGGTCGATTTTCAAAACGATCGCCGCGCGCGCGGGCCGGACCATCATTTATATTCCGATCGGCCAGTTATCTCCCGTTTCGCTGAAGAAGATCCGGGTAGTGCATGTGCTCGATGGCTACGATAAGCGGGAGATCGCGAAGGAGTATCTGCGGTAGCGCCGGCGGTCGCTGTTTTCCAGCCGCGGCCGCGGTTCCGCTTGCAAAACAGGTTTACCGTAGCCAGCACCCCGCCGTGACTGGCGCGGCTGAAACTTAATTTCCCTTCGGCTCCGCGCACACGAAATTCTGCGCTTCGTCCGTACTGCCGGCCCCGGTCCACTGCGCCTCCTGCGGATACGGGCACAGCGGCCGCGTGCGGTCCACCGTGCCGCCCGCGGTTACGTGAGATGCCAGAATCCGATCCGGCGCCTTCCCCTGTTCCACCCACTGCTCGAGCGCGGACACCATGTCGAACTTCGCCGGTCCAGGACCGCCGCCGCAATGTTGCATTCCCGGCACCAGGAACAGGCGATAGAAATCGTTCGCGCCCGGTGTCGCTTTCGCCACGCTGTCGTGATACTGAATGCTGTTGAGCGGCGTGATGTCGGGATCGCTCCAGCCGTGGTACTGGATGAGTTTCCCGCCGCTGGACCGGAACGTGCTGAGATCCGGGTCGGTCGCGTTGAAGATCGTGGCCAGCTTGTCGTCGGTGAACTGCACGTCGTTGTCGAAGCCCGGCGCAGTCTCGAATCGAAACGAGTGGAAGTCCCAGTTCGGATCCTCGAAGACGATGTACTGGAAGAAAGGCAACCCCAGGGTGGCGTGTCCGCCGGAGCGCGGCCGCGCGCCCGTGATCCACTGCGCCCATCCGCCCGGACCGGCCTCTCCGCCGGGCAGCAGGCCGGGATAGATATTCTCGCCGGGGCCTTGATAGATCCGTTTCACCGCCTCTACCTGAGCCGCCGTCAGACACTGCGGCCCGTCGCCCGTCTTGCACTGCAGCACTTCGGGATCGAAGTGGCAGCGCCGCGGATCGTTCACGATCCCATCCTGGATTCCGTCCAGGGCGTCGCACGCCTGGTTCACCGCCTCGGCTAGAACCGGCACTTTCGCGGCGGGAATGTAACGGTCGCCGTCGGTGGAGAGGACCATCCACAGATGGCTGATCTGGTTGTGCGTCCAGAAATTGGCTGGATCGCCTGCGATGATGCCGTCAAAATCGCGCGGATACCGTTGCGCGGCCATCAGCGCTTCCTGTCCGCCTTGCGAGCAGCCGCTGAAGTAGGAGTGCGCCGGCCGCGCGCCATAGAATGCCTCGATGAGGGCCTTGTCGGCCTGGGCCATGACATGGATGGAGCGGTGCGCGAAATCGATGACGCGTTGCATGTGCCCTGCCGCCCAGCTCGCATCGGTGCCGGGACCCTCGTGGCCGGTGTCGGTGCTGCCGGTAGCGTAGCCGCGCTGTAGCGGTTCGCCCATCTGGCGAAAATTGATCGAGCCCGCTAACCCGCCATTCCCCACCGCCAGGAACTTGCGGTTCCACGCAAGCGGCATCCAGAGTTCGAAGCGGACCTCCGGTACGACAACGCCGGCAACGCGGCAAAACGCCGGCGCATCGATCGAGGCAGTCTGGCCGGGAGGCGTGAACGGCCCGGCGGGGACCGGCTGCGCCAGAGTGATGGTCGCACGCGGAAGCACGATGCGGGTCAGGTTTTCGCAAGCGCTTTGGGCGGCGGCGGGCAGAGCTGCGAAAGCTGTCCCAAGCAACACCAGGAGCAGGCGGCGATCGAGCATGGGGTTCATTCTCTCATGCCCGCCAGAGCACCGCGAGCGCGCCGCCGTTGTCTCAGTTCAGCGCCGGAACTGCATCCAGGTTGCGCACCTTCGCGGAGAGCGTGGTCCGTTTCAGCCGCAGCATTTCCGCAGCCGCCTTCTTGTTGCCGCCCGTCTTTCGCAATGCCTGCTCGAGGATGCTGCGCTCGATCAGGTTCACGGTCTGCTCGTAATCCAGGCCGGCGTCCGGGACGGATACGACAGGGGCTTCGCGAGGAATTGGCGGGGCCGGCGCGGCGGCGCGATCGACCGGAAAATCGGCGGGCCACAGCTCTGTGCGCTCGCCGCTGAGCGCGATCGCCATCTCCACCGCATTCTCCAGTTGCCGCACGTTGCCGGGCCAGGAGTAGCCGCACAGCGCGTGGAGCGAGGCGGCGGTGAGTTGTTTTAACGGAATTTCCTCGGTTTGGCAGATCTTTTGCACGAAGTGCTCGGCAAGCAATGGGATGTCGCCGCGCCTCTCGCGCAGCGCGGGCATGTGCAGCGGCACGACATTGAGGCGGTAATAGAGGTCTTCGCGGAACCTGCCCTTTTCGATCTTCGCGGCCAGGTCGCAATTGGTGGCGGCCACCAGGCGTATGTCCACGCGAACCGTCTCGGAACTGCCCAGCCGCTGGAACTCGCGCTCCTGCAGAACGCGCAACAGCTTGGCCTGCAGCTCGAAAGGCAGTTCCCCAATCTCATCCAGAAACAGCGTGCCGCCGTGCGCCTGCTCGAAGCGGCCCAGCCGCGTCTGCGTGGCCCCGGTGAAGGCTCCCCGGACATAACCGAACATTTCCGCCTCCAACAGGTTCTCCGGTAGAGCGGTGCAGTTGACCGCTACCCACGGACCCCGCGCGCGAGGTCCGCTTTGGTGCAATGCGCGCGCTGCCAATTCCTTCCCGGTACCGGTCTCGCCGGTTATGAGCACCGTGGCCCGGCGCTTACCCACCAGGCGTATGACGTCGCATACGTTCCGGATTTCGCGGCTCGCACCAACCAGAAGGGGCTCCCAACCCGAGCCACTACCCCGCCAGCGCTCATTTTCTAGGAGCGCCGGTGCGGCCTGCAGCGCGTCGCGGATCTGTGCGGCTACGTCCTCGTCTCCATTCAGAACCTGGAAAGCGCCGAGCTGGGCCAGCCGCACGGCGTCGGAGAGGGTGGCGCCCGGGTCGCGGACGAGGACCGGGACTTCGGGGGCCACCTCCCGAACCGCCCGGAGCAGGTCCGCAGGCAGCCAGCCGGGCAGCGGAAACACCAGGACAATAGCCTCAAACTGCTGAGCTTTCAGCTGCTTGAAAGCCTCCGCGGGAGCCAGATCGACGTTCTCCCAGGAGACTGGCGCGCCGCCCCTGGAAAAGTTCTGTGCGGTGGGGATCCACAACACCCGATGGGTTTTCATGGCCGGTCACCCAGCTATCGGCCAGCCAGGCGAAAACTTTAACCAAAAAATCCCCGTATTTTCCTACGGTTCGCTAAAGACCGCGCTAACCGGCGCCGATAAGTCTTATAGCTCGAGTTGGGGCGCGATATGAGAATCCAAGATCGGAATACATCCGGAGCGCCGGCCGGCGAAGCGGGTCGGGCGCAGGAGGCCCAGAGAACCGAGCGGCAGGAATCCGCCCGGCCGGGAAGTTCGCCGGCGACAGGCGGCGGTGATCGCGTGGAACTTTCCTCGACCCTCGGTCAGATTGCTCACGCGATTCAGTCCGAGTCCGCTCAACGCGGCAGCCGGGTCGAGGCTCTGGCCGCCGATTACCAGAATGGGCGCTATCGGGCCGACCCGGCGGCGACCAGTCATGCCATGGTTTCCGAAGCGATCGGGCGCGAGATGCACTGAGATGTCCAGCGGCGTGGGCGAGCGGCTTGTGGCAGCCCGCGCGGAAGTGGACCGCGTCTGCCAGCTGCTCCTTTCCCCCTCTCCGGACGTGCTCGACCGTTGCGCCGGCATGCTGGAGACCGCGATTTGCGAAATCTCGGCAACCCCGGACTGCGCACCGGAGCCGGCCGCGCGCGAAACCTTCGAGCGCCAGGCGCAGTCGCTGGCGGTCTCGCTTGCGCGAGCGCGCCTTCTGCTCAATAGCGCTTTGGAATTCCATCACAACTGGCTCCGGCGACTTGGCGAAATCAGCGGCGGGTATACCGGCACGGGCGAGCCGGCCACCATCGCGGGCCGGGGACATTTGGCGATACAAGGGTAATCCGTGGCGAATATCCTGGCAACTTTCAACACGACTGCGAACGCACTGGCTGCTTACGACAAGGTGCTCGAAGTCGCCCAGAACAACGTGGCCAATGTATCCACGCCGGGATACGCGCGACAACGGATGTCGCTCGCAGCCATGCTCTTCAATCCCGACCTCAATATCCCGGGCGGGGTCGAGGCCGGAACCCTGGTCAGCAGCCGCAACGAATACGCCGAACAGGCCGTCCGCCGCCAGAATACCGCCCTCGGCCGCGAGCAGCAGGCCGTCAACAGCCTGACCTCTCTGGAATCGATTTTCGACGTTTCCGGCAATTCGGGGCTTCCCGGCGCGTTGAGCGATTTTTTCCAGAGTGTCTCCGCCTGGGGGCAGACACCTTCCAACCAAGCCGCGCGACAGACCGTCATCGATAAAGCCACCGATGTGGCCCGCAATTTCCAAAGCACCGCCGGCAGTCTCGCGACACTGCTGACCGATACGGATAAGCAGTTGCGGGACACGGTCGACCACGTCAACCAACTCACCGCGCAATTAGCCAGTTTGAACCACGAAGTGATCCTGGGCGGGGTGAACGGAACCAACGATGCCGGCCTGGACGCAAAAATACATGCGGCGCTCGAGGATCTGTCCCAGCTCATCGATGTAACCGCCGCTCAACAGCCGGATGGAACGTTTACCGTTTTGATCGACGGGGCCAAGCCGCTCGTGATGGCCGACCGTCAATACGCGATCACGGTTGTCAGCGTGCAGCCCGACACTCCGCCGCCGACCTATCTCAATGCCCCGCCGACCGCCAAACTGCTGCATGCCGATGGAGTAGACCTCACCGCGAACACCACCGACGGGCAGCTGGGCGCGCTCCTTGACATGCGGAACCGGATGCTTCCTTCCTATTTAGGTGATGCCTACCAGGCCGGAGACTTGAACCGGCTGGCGAAACAGTTTGCCGACCGGGTAAACGAGTTGCTGGCAGGGGGCTGGAGTTCCGCCGGGCCGCCACCCTCGATGGGCGTTCCCTTATTTCAGTACGATGCCACCGACGACGCGCATACCGCGAGCACGCTCTCGGTGGATTCGGCCGTTACGCCCGACCAGTTGGGGGCCATCACTCCCGGGCCGCCGGTGGTGTCGAACGGAGTTCCGTTGGCCCTCTCGAAGTTGGCCACACCCACCGGCGACGCTGATAAGATCGACGGCATCAGTTACCACGAGTTCTACGGTAAGCTCGCCTCCCGCGCCGGTGCCGCGCTCGATAGCGCAAACAAAGGGTTGGCGATGCGGCAGTCGCTGCTGGCTCAGGCCAAGAGCCAGCGTCAGGATCTTTCAGGGGTCTCACTCGATAACGAAGCTCTGGTGGTGGTGGAGTTCCAGCGGGCGTACGAGGCAAATTCGCGGCTGATCACGGTTCTCGACGAGCTCACGCAGGCCGTCATCAACATCCTCAAGTAGGCGCATTATGATCACCAACCTCAGCGGACAATCGGAAGTCTTCCTCGCTAACCTGGCCCGCCTGCAGAAATCGGTGGAGCAGGCTGGAAAGGAGGTCTCGTCGGGGAAACGCGTGAACACGCCTTCCGACGCACCCGACGTCATCGGGGATCTGCTCCGGCTGCATTCGGAGCAACATCGAAACACGCAGATTCAAACCAATCTCGGCTTGGCGAAGACCGACGCCGATGTCGCCGAAGCGGCGCTCAGCTCGGCGACCAAACTGCTGGACCGCGCGATTACGCTCGCCGCTCAGGGCGCCACCGCGACCCAGGATGCCTCCGGGCGCGCGAGCCTGGCCATCGAGGTTCAGGGGCTGATGGACCAGATGGTCTCCTCCAGCCTGACCCAATCGGCCGGCCGGTATGTCTTCAGTGGAGACGACGATACGGCAGCTCCCTATCAGCAGAACGCTGCTAACCCTAACGGAGTCGACCGGCTGGTCACCGCCACCGCCACACGCATGGTAGAGGATCCGGCCGGAACTTCTTTTGCCGTTTCGAAAACCGCGCAGGATATCTTCGACCAGCGGAATCCGGACGACACACTCGGGCCCGCAAACGTCTTCGCCGCGTTGAATGGCCTCTACACCGCGCTGTCTGCGGACGATGTCCCCGGCGTCAACACATCCATCGTCTCCCTGAAGCAGGCCTCCGACCATCTCAACTCCGCTCTGGCCTTCTACGGCACCGTTCAGAACCGGATCCAGGAAGCGACCGAATTCGCTGCCAAATACAACATCCAGATCACCAGCGAGCTGAGCCAGAAAGAAGATGCGGACGTCGTGGCCGCTTCCCTCGAACTCAATCAGGGGACCATACACCTCCAAGCCGCCTTCCAGATTCAGGCGCACATGCCGAGCAGCACGTTGTTCGACTATTTGAAGGTGTAGCGCTGTCGGTCTTGCCTGCCGCCGGTGAGTGACAATTCCGGTTTACTGCTGCGGTTTGAAAGTCGATTCCGCGCCGAACCGCTTGTAGTTGCTGTACGCGATGCGCAGCCGGATACGCTGCGGCCCGCTGCGGAATTGCAGCGCATCGTCGGCGAAGGTGTAAACCGGAAACCAGTGGCTGCCGTCCACTGGCTTGCGAATCGTGGTGAACCTCGGGAACAGGTTCTCGTTCTTCGCGCTGACGATCTGCGGAACCGCCTGCCCCTCCATGCGAACGATGTTGTAGCCCTTCTTGTCCACCCACATCAGGCCGTCGAAGAAGCGCTGGCCCTGCAAAATCTGGCGCGGCTTCACCTGCAGAACCCAACAATCCACGTCGTCCATGTTCTCATCGCCCCGGGAGCGCGTTTCGTAGTTCCACAGCAGGTCCTCAGTCAAGACCAGCGGCTGGATGTCGCGGATATCGCGGAAATCCTCGTCGGTCAAGCGAAGCAGTTTGAGAGCGTTTTCCGGCTTGCCGATGGTCTCTTCGGTGCGCTCGTGCTCCGGCGAGAAGATGATTTCGCGGACCTCCTTATACTCGCCGCGCGCGGCGCCGCGCCCGTCCAGTTCCTGCAGGGTGACGGTCTGCCGGTACATATATTCGTTGCGCTCGGCCTGGGTCTCGCTCTCGCGGTGAGCCACCAGCCTGGCGAGGTTCGGTGGCGCGTCCTGGCCAAAGGTGCGGGGCGCAAAAAGGGCGAATGCTAGAATGAGGCCGATGGTCAAATCGCTCGGCGGCTTCCGGGCGGCTCTCCTGATTGGCTGGATCCTTCTGAGCGCGGCGGGCATCCTCTATGCGCGGCTGAAAGAAATTCCCAGCTTGGTGGCATTGCCGGTACTGGCCGCGTTCCTCGTGGAATATCCATTCTATCTGGTTCTGGGTTTCTCCGAGTTTCGCAAGCGGCTGACAGCCAGCGCGATGCCCCTGTTCCTGGCGGTCTCGACGCTTCTGCCGTACCTTACCTGTTACGTGGCGACCGGCCAGGCGGAGTGGGGCAGCGTCGTCAAGCTCAGCGCCCTCGCACTCGCCCTCGGTCTGTGGTATGTGGTGCTTCCCGTCAGCGTTCTCACCGACCTCGCGTTTCTGATGGTGGTGGCGGCGGTCTTCATCGGGCGCTATTTCGATGCGATCTATCCGATGCCCTATCCAAGGCTGAACATCGCCATCCTCGGCAGACTGGCCCTCATCCGCATAACCGTTTTGGCTCTCCTGGTTGGACGGCGGCTGAGCGGAACCGATTATGCCTTTCTGCCGAACGGGAGGGACTGGCGGATAGGCGCCGTCCACTATATTTGCTTCCTTCCGGTCGGGGCGGCACTGGCACTGCCGCTGAAAATCATCCGGTTCGCGCCGGCGGCGACGGTCTGGACAGCGGCGGGTACCTTCGTCGGCTTCCTGCTGGTAGTGGCCCTGTTTGAGGAATTCATCTTCCGCGGGGTGCTCCAGCAATGGATGGAGCAGTGGACCTGGAACCGCACGGTGGCGCTGATCCTGACTTCAGCGATCTTTGGTCTGGCGCATCTCTGGTTTCGGACGTTTCCCAACTGGCGATTCGCGCTGCTTGCCGCCGTGGCCGGAGTATTCTACGGCCACGCCCGAAACCAGGCCGGCAGCATCCGCGCCGGAGTCGTCACGCACGCTTTAGTAGTGACCACTTGGCGCACCTTTTTCAGCTGAGTTCGGGGCCGGCTTTGTTCTCCAGCCACGGTAGGGCTGAAACACGTTTTTTCAGCCGCCTCCCGTGACGGCGCGGGTGTCCGCCCACCGGGGGTTCATTGGTACAATCCTTTCTCTATGGCAAAACTCGGATTTTTGGGGCTCGGACTCATGGGCTACCCGATGGCCCGCAATCTCCTGCGGGCCGGGCATGAGGTGGCGCTGTGGTCCCACACGGCGGAAAAGGCGCGGAAACTCGCGACGGAAGAGAAGGGGAAATTCTGCGCGACCCCGCAACAGGTTTCGGAAAATGCCGAGTGCATTTTCCTATGCGTGGGCAGCACCGAAATGTCTCGCGAGGTGGTTTTAGGTGAGCATGGTATCATCCATGGCGCCAGGCGTGGATCCGTGGTGGCGGACGCCAGCACTATCAGCCCGAGCGAGAGCCGAAAAATGGGGGAGGCGTTGCAGGCTCGTGGCGTTGAATTCCTCGACGCCCCCTGCACTGGTTCGACCCCCGGCGCCGAAGGGGGTACCCTCACCTTTATGATCGGTGGCGATAAGGCCGTCTTTGAGAAGGTCCGACCCTGGCTCGAACCGATGGGCAAGAAATTCTATTACTGCGGCGGACCCGGCTTGGGCCTGCAGGCCAAGCTGAGCCAGAACCTGATCCTGTCCAACCTTTTGATCGCCTTTAATGAAGGCATGGTCCTGGCAACGAAGGGAGGGGTGGATCCAAAGCTCATGCTCGAGATCCTGGACAACAGCGCGGCCAAATCCGGGCTCATCAGCTACAAGGCGCCGTTCGTCTTCCGTAGAGATTTCCAACCAAACTTCTCGGTCAAGTGGATGCACAAGGACGTAGAGCTCATGTTGGATTCGGGAAAAGAGCTGGGCGTACCCTTACTTTTGACCGCTTTGACCAGCCAAGTCTTCCAGGCGGCCACTTCGGAAGGCTACGGCGATGAGGATATCTGCTCTACAATCAAAGTGTTAGAGGATCTTGCCAAAATCGAAGTGCGGGGTCAATAAAAAAAATACGAATTTCTGTTGATTCCAAAAACGGAATCTACTAATATTGGAAGTAAGCCGGGGAGGCAACT
>CAYMHP010000003.1:18722-49735 GCA_964390225.1 uncultured Solibacteraceae bacterium | reverse complement strand
AATGGGCTTGCACAGCAACTCGCTCACGCCGGCGCAACTGCTCCCGATGCACGGGCCGCGGCTCTGGCCCGCACTATCAATCACTGCAAATCCAGGCACAAACACTGTCGTATATCGACACATTCATGGTGCTTGCTATCGGCGCGGGCATTATGTTCGTGCTTGCCTTCATCATCCGCAAAAACGATCCGTCCGCGGGCGGAGAAGTGGCGGGTGGCTGAATCCCGGAACGCGACGCCTTCTGTGTGGTAACGAGGTCGGGCAAAGAGGCGTAAGGTGAAAACATGGTCAGGCTGATTACCATAGAACGGGAATTCGGAAGCGGGGGCGCCGAGATTGCCCAAAAGGTCGCCCAGACTCTCGGTTGGAAGCTCTGGGATCAAGCACTCACCGATCAGATCGCGCGCTTGATGGATTGCCCCAGCCGAACCGTGGAAGAGCACGAGGAGCGGCGCGATTCGCTGCAGTATCGGCTGTTCAAGTCCTTTATGCGCGGCAGTTTCGAAGGAACCCTGAATGCGCCGCGGCTGAAAATGGTGGACGCCGATTGCATTCGGGAAGTAGCTCAGCAAGTGGTACTCGCGGCTGCCAAGGAAGGACACGCCGTCATCGTCGGCCGTGGTTCGGCCTATTATTTGCACGACCGGCCCGATGCGTTGCACGTATTCGTATATGCGCCGTTTGAGGAAAAGGTCCGCCGCCTGCGGGCGAGAGGCAAGAGCGAGGGCGAAGCCATCGAGCTCGCGGAGACCGTGGATCGCGAACGGGCGGAATATATAAAAAAGTACTTCGACGTGGAATGGCCGGCGCGCCCTTACTTCCACCTGATGATCAATACGATTGTGGGGGATGAAATGGTGGTCGAGATCATCCTCCACTCCGTTTCGGCAACTCAACCACTGCTACCGCCGTCTCGCGGGATGCGGCGGCCCCCAACAGCATCCTGATCGTCTGAGCCCGGCTGGCGAATTCTTCCATGGCGCAACACGATGTCGAATGGCAGCCTTTTGAGGAGCCACTTCGCATTACCTTGGCGCGAAATGGCACGATCGCGCTGGTGGCCGGCGCGGTGCTAGCCAAGCGGATGGGAGGGCTGGCCCACTGGCCGTTAGCTACACTGTTGGTGCTCTGGCCGACGCTCGGAGGGCATTGTGTTGAGGTTTGGTTCCTTAACTTCCTACGCCCGCGCCTTCCCGCCGGGCGTGCTGCGCACGCCGGGCTCCGCGTTGCGGTCTGGTTTTTTGCGGGTACCGGACTGGCTCTTGGCATGGCGCTGACCGCGATGGCGCTCGGCGGGTTTCGGCCGGCGCACTGGCCTGCCTGGTGGCTCGGGGGACTCGCCTTCATCGGCGTTGAGCTTGCAGCACACCTCGTGTTGCAGCTCCGCGGACGGCCGAGCTTC
Source organism: uncultured Solibacteraceae bacterium (assembly GCA_964390225.1). Taxonomy (GTDB): domain Bacteria; phylum Acidobacteriota; class Terriglobia; order Bryobacterales; family Bryobacteraceae; genus PSRJ01. The sequence goes on along the minus strand of CAYMHP010000003.1, from coordinate 48,333 downwards.
TACAACGGGCGAGGTTAGATCGCAACTGTTCGCCCCGCGCCGGATTCGTCAGTTACACTGGGATCGGCTCGTGCCAAATTCGCCTCGGGTTGAAGATGACGTGGGAATCCGCGCCGCGACCACGCTCGGCCGCTTGAAAACGGAGGTCCGGGAGTATCCTTTTCCGGAGATCTCGCCCGATGCCGGGCTGCTCCGAGTGGAAACGGCTGGTGTCTGCGGCAGCGATTGGAACGCCTATAATTCCGAGCGGCCTGCCCGCATCATGGGCCACGAGAACGTTGGCCACATATACAAACTTGGGGAAATAGCCGCCCGGCGGTGGCTGTTTGCCGCGGCGCCAGGGGCCACTCCGCCCCATTTTCGGGTAAGCGATCTTCTGGCAAACCGCCTGGTTTTGCGCCCCTGCCGCGGTCATAGCTACGCCGCCGTGGAATTGGCGCTGCAGTACATCTCTTCCGGGCGCTTCCCCTTACACGGGATGGCTACGCATCGATTCGGCCTCAACGATGTCGACCTGGCGGTTCGCTCCGTCGGAGGCTGTGGAGCACCCGGTGCCATTCACGTTACGGTGCTGCCATGGGAATAGAGCACAATGGCGCGCCGGGTGTGAATCCGGCCCATATCGTGCCGGTCTGCGACTTCTCGCCGCAAACGCTACAAGCGATTGCCGCTCACCTGGAAGTCTCCACTGATTTCGAGCATCTGGTGTACCGCGAAGCCGAACTCGACGCCATTTGGTCTATTACCGGATTCTATTTGCAGCAGGAACCGGATGCGCTGCGCCGGGAAAGTCTGGCGCGGTTGCGCGAAGCAGCTCATCGGGTGCATGACCTTGTCGGACATGGCCTGGCCAGGGAAGCAGCCGCGCTCCTGCGAACGATATTGTAGCGGCAAGGAGCCACTGCCCTCCGCGAAGTACATATCGACTGCAGCTTGACAGGGCGCGGACCAACCTCATAAGCTGCATCTGATAAGAATGACTTTCCGGAATCGACTCGTACGGCCTCTGCTGATCACGGCCGTTGTATTTGCGGGCGCCGGCGTTCTTTTCCACTTCGACGCACCGCGCCCTGGCACATGGCTCGGGGTTGCGGCTGCGCAGGAAAACCAATCGAAACCAAGCGGCGGAGACATCATACCGCTGCGTCAAGTCTCTGACCCTTATCCTGTTTTCAACGGCATCGCCGTGGATCCGGTGAACAACGTCGTGGCGATGAGCGATGTCAACCGCAAGAGCCTCCTCAGCTACGACCGCACACGGAATTCGGCTGCAAGCGAAATCAGCGCTCCACGGCGGCAGATCTTCGGTCCGCTGACGAACATCGGTTTCGTAGCCGGTGTCCTCTTAGATCCGGTGCGGCGGGAGATTTTCGCCGTCAACAACGATATCGAAGACACGATGGTGGTGATGCCGTACGAGGCGCAGGGGAACGCCGAGCCATCGCGCCTGCTTTCGATCCCGCACCAGGCCTGGGGACTGGCCCTGAGCCGGACGCACGACCAGATCGCGATCACGGTGGAGTTGCAGGAGGCGGTGGTCTTTTACAAACGCGATGCGCGCAATGTAACCCCGCCCGTGCGCTACATCCGGGGCGCTAACACGGGGCTCGCGGATCCACACGGCATCTTTTGGGACGACCGGCACAATGAAATCGCCGTGGCCAATCACGGCAATTTCCGCGGCCTCATCAAAGACGTCGGCGCGGGGTGTGTTCCTACGGGAAACGCGGATCCGGAGGGAGGGGTGGTTTTACCTTCTTCGATTACGTTTTACTCAGGCGACGCCAAGGGGGATATTCGCCCGCTGCGCACCATCCAGGGAGACAAGACGCAGCTCGACTTTCCGATGGGCCTGAGCATCGATGAGGACCACGACGAGTTCGCGGTGGCGAACAATGGCGGCAATTCGATTCTCGTGTTCTCCCGTGAGGGCGCCGGGGATTTAGCTCCGATGCGCGTCCTCAGCGGAGAGAAAACGGGAATCAACCGGCCCATGGGGGTGGCGATCGACTCCCGGAACAACGAACTGTGGGTCTCCAATTTCGGCGATCACACAGCGCTGGTTTTCGACCGGCTGGCGAGTGGAAATGTAGCTCCCAAGCGGATCATCCGAACCGCTCCCGCGGGCACGCCGACTCCGGGGTTCGGCAATCCGCAGACGGTCGCTTACGATAGCAGCCGCGATCAGATCCTGGTCCCGAATTGAGTCGCGCAACCGCGGGTAGCGGCGTTCGCCAGGCTGGCGAACGGGAATGTGGCTCCGGCGCGAGTCATCACCGGGGCGGCCACCAAGCTTTCCAGAACCGTTCACGGGATCGCCTACGATCCCGATCACGACCTGATCTATGTGCCGAATCCGCTTGCCGACGCGGTCCTGGTGTTCCGTGGAAGCGCCAATGGCGACGAACCTCCGATTCGCGTGATTCAAGGCCCCTGCACGCGCCTTGTGGTTCCGCACGCCATCAGCCTGGATCTGGAGCATCACGAGATTCTGGTGGCCAGCCTTACCGGCCGCAGCATCAACGTCTTTCCGTGGGACGCCAACGGGAACGTGTCGCCGATTCGCTATATCAACGGCCCCAAGACAAGACTCGGTCACGTCGTGGGGTTGGGTGTGGATACCGCCTCCGACCTTCTGGCGGTCGCGAATTCCGAAGAGATCCTCATCTTTAACCGCACGGACAACGGCAACGTGGCGCCGGTCGGCGAAATCAAAGGCCCCCATACCGAAATCGGTGATGAGCCTTGGGAGATGCAGATCTACAAGAGCCAGATCTTCCTCGCCACTTCCAATCACCTGCACATCAACGTCTATTCCGGCGTCACGCTGAAGGATGGCTATAACAGGCCACCGGAGGACCCGTGGCTCAACCCGGATCTCGGGTTTATCGGCGTGTGGAATACGCGCGACCGCGGCGACGCCCCCCCGCACGCCGTAATCAAAGGACCGTTCAGCCAGATTCTGCACCCCACCGGTCTCGCCCTAAACCCGAAAGACGGCGAGTTATACGTGACCGACAGCATACGCAACGGTCTCTTCACATTCCTGGCGCCGCAATTCTTTTAGAGGGTTCGGGGTGCGCGGGCCAGCCGCGCAGCGCTATCGGATCCCGATTAGCGGCCAGTAGAATGGCACCACCAGCAGAAGCAGCAACGAATCCACGGCGCTCATAATGAGCCCAAGCCGCAGGATGTCCTTCGACCGGAAGTAACCGTACGCATATCCGATGATGAGGACACCCGACTGGTACACAAAAATCTTTCCGCCGGAGGAAAACACCCAGATCATTCCCAATTTCAGCGTGCTTAAGCCGTGCGTGGCGGCGAACTGCATCAGCAGCGGCGTGGACGTGCCCAGCATCGAGATTTCGCTGGCCAGGAAGATGTGATACACGAACCCCGTCCAGTACAAGACCAGGATGGAAAGGAAGTTGTGCTGGAGTAGCGGCTGCATCCATGCGAAGACGATGTTGGTCAGGACATCCAGGCCTTTGGTCGCGCTCAAAACCTTGCCCATGCTGACCGCGGCCGCCACGAAGAAGAGTTGGAGGAAGTTCACCCTCTTCAGATCGTCGATTTCCAGGATGCCCATGAATGGGAGGACCCCGAGCAAGCCGATCCCGAGCCCGATCATGGACGGCGAAATGTGGTGCAGGAAATCGGTGGCCCAGAAAGCGATTGCGGCCAGCATCAGGGCCAGTGTCTTCTTTTCAATGCGCGTCCAGCGTCCAGCTTCTCGCAACTCCGATTTCAGAAAGTGAATGCCTCCGGGTAGCGAGGCGCTCTCCGGCGGGTAAAGCCACAAGGTGAGGCGCCAGGCGACCAGGATGGTGATTAGATCGGAGGGCAGGTAGGCCAGCAGCCACTGGCTCCAGAGCACTTCGGCGTGACCGATATTCTCGATGATTCCGCGCCCGGTGATCGCAGCGGCCCCGGCGATGATGCTCTTGTCGAATACGCCGGCGGTGTAGGTGAGAATCAGGAACATGCCCCGGCCGACATTGCTGCCGACCCCCAGGCCGAAAGCCTCGATCAATCCAATCGCGACCGCCGCCATGATGGTGACGCGCGCCATGCCCGAGGGGACCAGGAACGTCAACAGGAAATCCGAGAGAATGAGCGCCAGCAGCAGGCGCGAATAGCTGGTCCCGACGCGTATGGTCACCAAATACGCCAAACGCCGCGCCAGCCCCGATTTAGCCGCCATGGTGCCGAAGAGAATGGCGCCCATCAGAAACCAGGGAGTATCGTCGGCGAATCCGCTGAACGCGATATCGAACTTGACGACACCCAGGGCCCAGAACAGATAACACCCCACCAGGCCGGTAAGGCCGTGGTCCATAATTTCCGTGGCCCACGCCAGGATCATGAAGACCGAAATGGCGATGGCGTGCTGGGCCTTGGGCGTGAGGTGGAAGGGAAGGAACCAGAGAGCGAGCGGTACGGCGATGGTTGGTATCAGCTTAAGAGCATTCCGGATTCCGAACGAACGCCCGCGCGCCGGCGCCGTTCCTGTTTCTTCTCCGACCCTGACCGGAACGTTCAAACGGACCCCAACTTATCGGACTCGAGCGGGAGTTGTCAAGAGAAGCGCGACGTCTCTCCCGAGCGGCTTCTCCTACTCAACGCGGCAGGTAGTAGTCCTGCAGCATCTGCCAGCGTTCTTCGTTGCTGGATTCGGGACGCGCCGGCTGCGCAGCTTTCCTGGCGGCCAGGAGGGCATCCCTCCTCTCGGGTGATATGACTGGTAGTTTTACCAGAGCAGCAGCGCGCAGCATTGTTTCGGCGACCTTCTCCAGCCGGTAACCGGTCACACAAACGTCCGCAATGCTGGGACCAACCACGACGCTGCCGTGGTTCTTCAGCAGCAGCGCACGCGAGTTGCCCAGCGCCCCCGCTACCTCATCGCCCAGGGCCGGGGTGGAGATACTTACGCCGCAATTGTCGAGCACGGGCAACTGGCCTGTGAAATTGGCGCAGTCCTGATCCAGAGGCTCGACCTCGATCGCCAGCGATGCCATCAGCGTCGAGGCGACCGGGTGGGCGTGGAAAACGCAGCCCACGTCGGAACGCCTGCGATAGATTTGCGCATGGATCGGCCATTCCCGCACTTCCGTGCGCTCCGACGCCGGCCCGTCCACCCGTTTTCCTGTGAAATCGATGGTAATCAGGTCCGCCGCCGTGAGCGAACTCCAACTCACCGGGCGCGGTTTGATCAGAATGCAGCCGTCGTCCAGTCTTGCGCTGACGTGGCCGGCCAGGCCATCACCGGCCGCCCGGGTTGCGAACAAGACCTTGCACGCTTTGACCAGTTCTTCCCGGAGGATCGTTTCCTGCGGCACAGCTATATCTCGGCGGCGGTGAGTTCCCGCGCGCCGTCCTCAACTGGCACATCGCGGTTGAGGACCAGGGATGCGGAGCGCACCCAGTAAATATCGCCGTGATGCGCCGCGAACGGCTCCTGTTGCTGCTGCAGCGCTTCAATCTCCTGCAGCAACAACCGGCGCATACCAATGATGGCGGTGTCGCTGGTGCCCAGGCGCTCGCGTGTGCGGTCTACCGTCGCGCCCATGCTCTCCTGCAACGCCTGATCCTGCGCGGCGAAGCCGTGAATGCCGGTCATGGATTCGGTCCGTTGGCGGTTGCGGTCGATCAGGTAGTCGTTATCCTTGTTGCGCAGAGGCCGTAAAGTTACCGGATCCACGTGTGCATGGACAAACGTCTCCTCCCGAATGGCTCTCCACTCCTCGTCGGAAAGCGGCGCTTCGGGATTCCAGCTCATCGTCCACACCCAGCAGGTCTCGTCGTCGCGCGGCACCCAGCAGTGCCCGTGGATCGAGAGCCCTTTCTGATAGGGAATCATCGTGTGGCTGGGCAGAAGAAACTGTGTCAGCCGCCAGTAGTATGTATCCTCTTCCGCGTTCCTCCGGACCGCAATGACCAGTCCGTAATCCGTCTTCTTCACCGTGAATCGCGGAGACTTGTCGAGGAGGTGATACCTGGCGCGAAGATTGCTGCTGTTCTTGACCTTCTCCAGGTACGCGTCCGTGACGCGGAATGCTTCGACCGTAGCATGCAAAAAATTGGAATGGCTGGAGTCGATGCCGCCTTCGATCGCCTGCAGGTAGTTGGTTTCCTGCCGGCGCCTGGAGATGTAGCGATGGTCCTCGGGAACGCGCGCCCATTCCAACTTGGGTAATTCGGGAGCATGCTCCGGCGGCCCCATGTAGGTCCAGATCACCCCGCCGTATTCCCGCGTCGGGTACGCCGCAATCCGGACCTTATTGTTGAAACCATACTCAGGCGGTTCGTTCGGCATGTCCACACAAGCGCCGCTGACGTCGAATTTCCATCCGTGATAAACGCAACGGAGGCCGCACTCTTCGTTGCGTCCCCAAAACAGGCTGGCGCGCCGGTGAGGGCAGAACTCGTCCAGCAGACCGACACGTCCTTCCGTATCCCGGAACGCGATCAGATCCTCTCCCAGCATTCGCAGGCGAACCGGAGGGCTATCTGGGGAGGGAAGCTCGCTCGCGAGCAACGCGGGCAGCCAATAACGGCGGAAATACTCTCCGGCGCCCGTCCCCGGCCCGGTTCTGGTCAACAGGTCATTTTCTTCCCGGGAAAGCATGCATTCCTATTTTATGACCTACCACGTCAGCTTCAGTCCGAGCTGGATCTGTCTTGAAGTAGTCGCCGTGTAGTTGATCAGCCCAGCACTCGGTGAAACGGCTCCCGAGGAGGTGAAGGTGGTGATGAGCGGAAGCCCGAGGTTCGTGCGATTCAACAGGTTGAAGATCTCGGCGCGAAATTGCAGCGCGGTCCTCTCGTAGATGCGGAAAGTCTTGAACAAAGACGCATCGAGGTCGAGCAGGCCGGGCCCTTCCAGGATGTCTCGTCCGGCGTTCCCATATGTGCCGGCCAGCGGCAAAGTGAACGCCGCGGGATTGAACCATCGCTTCTGCGTCCCGAGAATGAGCGGACCGGAGAAACCCGGCGTCAGGTCGGGGCGGTCGGGCGCGCGGGAATCGCCATTGCCGGACTGATTGAATCCCACCAGCGGCGTGAAGGGGAAGCCGCTCTGCGCGTTGAAAATGCCGTTCAGTTGCCAGCCGCCGACAATCCGATCGACTACCCCATTGGCGCCCGACAAAATACTTCGGCCTTGGCCAAACGGCAGCTCATAACTGAAATTGCCGGAAAGCCGCTCGCGAATGTTGAAATTCGACGGCCCCCAATCGCGTTTGGGGTCCTGCGGATCGAGGATAGTGGTTGTGCCGCCGATTCCCGCGTTGGCCAGGAACGAGGCGGAGTGCATATCCAGGCTCTTCTGGAACGTGTAATTCAAGCGGAACTGGATGTGGTGCGACAGCCGTTGCCGCAGATCTACCTGCAGGCCGTTGTAATTGCTGTTGGCGTTCGAAAGCTCGTAGCGGGAGTTTCCCAGGTTCGGATTGGCGCGTGGCGATTTGGCCGGGAAGAACTTGGTTCCATCCGGCAGGATGGTAGGAATCGCCGCATTCACGTCCGCCGTATTGAGCAGGTGATACCCATGCTCGCCCACATACCCGACACTGAGCACTGTATTCGCCGACAGTGCCTGCTCGATCCGCAGCGCGTACTGCTCGACCGTGGGCATCTTCAAATCGGGCTGGATCCCGGCGGGCGCAATCTTGGCCCCCGGAATGGGCTCGCCCAGCGCGAGCAGAAGCGGGAAAGTTGCCGGCGACACGACTACTTTCTGGTTATTCTTACCCAGCGGAGCGGCATCGCAGCAGGAGCCGATGTAGTCGAGCTGCTCATAATAGATGCCGAAACCGGCGTGGATCACGGTCTTGGAACCCCCAAAAGGAGACCAGGCGAGTCCGACTCGGGGACCGAAAAGGGCCTTCGCGTTGTTCTCGCTATAAATTGAGGTCCCTACGACAGGCTGCGTCTGCAGCACGTGAGTCGGCCCGAACACGAAGTTAGAAGCGAGTCCGTTCGGCGAGTTCCATCCGTTATTGAATTCGTGCCGGATCCCCAGGCTCAAGGTCAAATTGGGGCGCAGGGCAATCGCGTCCTGCACGTACCACGCGCCTGCGAACTGCCGCCATCCGATCTCGACGGGCGCGAGTGTGGCCACCACCTGTGTGGCCTGCCCCTGCAGGAAATGCTGCAGGTCGGCGAAACTGGCCACGCCGGTCCGCTGGTCGGCGGCATCGTCGTTGGACTGCACACGCTGGAACCACAATCCCGCTTTGATTTGGTGCTTTCCTCGCACAATGCCGATGTCGTCTGCATACGTGAACAGGTTGCGGTGAATGGTCTCAACCTGCTGCGAACCGCTCGCGCCTGCTCCCACAAAGCTCCCCACGTTGCCCAACCCCGATGATCCGATGGAGATGGCCCCTACGGGTTCTCCGGCTACGAACACCAGCTTGGGATCGGTAATCGTGGACGTGCCGTCCAGGTGCCATGCCGCACGGGAAAAGCCGAACCGGAATGTGTTCAGCACGGCCGGTGAAAACACGTGTGTCTCCTGCAGGCTTGCCACCTGTGCTCGGAGAACGCTGAGAGTCCGTTGGAGGGGATTAGCGCCCGGCGTGGAACTGACTCCGTCGTCCACCGTGTATACACCCGAAAGCGTATCCTTCACGGAGAAATTGTGGTCCACCCGCAAATTGCCGAAGTCTTCCCGTACCGCCTGCAAAGGATTGGAGTAGCTGAAAGCCGCTCCGCCGCCCAGTTCCGGCCCGTTCGGCGCCGGCCACAGCGCAAAATACGGAGCGACACCCGGCGCCAGCCCGACATTCGTCAACGCTCCGTTCGAACCGGGCAGCAAGCCTTGGCGCGCATTCAAGTCGGGCACCACCGCCGCGCTACTCTGTGACAGTCTCCACCGCAGGCCTTCATAGCTTCCGAAAATGAATGTCTTGTCCTTCCGCAGCGGTCCGCCGGCGGAGGCTCCGAACTGGTTCCGCCGGAGCGGCGGCGGCGAGAGCGTCTGATCGAAATAGTTGCGGGCGTCCAAGGCGCTGTTGCGTAGAAACTCGAATGCGCTTCCATGGAACTGGTTCGTGCCCGACATGGTGACGAGGCTGATCTGCCCTCCCGGCCGTTTCCCATATTCCGCCCCATACGTGTTCTCCAGGACATTGAACTCACGGACGGCATCCACGCCGAGCAGTTGCCCGCTTACGCCGCCGGGTATCACGTCTGCCGTCGAAACGCCCGTGTACTCGATGCCGTTCAACAGAAAAATGTTGTAGTCTTCGCGGTTCCCCGATACCGAGAAGTTGTTCCCCTGGCCGCCGCCCGTGCTGGTGCTGGAGCGGTTGGACGTAGTGTTGGCGGTGCCCGGATTCAGGGTGATCAGGTTGTCGAAACTGCGGCCGTTGAGTGGCAGTTCCTTTACCTGACGCTCGCCGACCAAGCCTGAGATCGTTGTGGTGCTCACATCGACGACAGGGGCTTCGGCGGTGACTGCTACCTGTTGCGTGGCCTCGCCCACTTCCAACGTGAGATCGGCGGTTGCTTCTTGCGCGACCACCAGCGAAATACCGGTGCGCACCGCGGTTTTGAAGCCAGGTTGTTCCGCTTTCAATTCATAGCGCCCGACGGGCAGTGCGAGAGCGCGATAACTTCCTCGCTCGTCGGTGCTCAGTGATCGCGTCAGGCCGGTTTCTAAATCCGTGATCGTCACGGCGGCATGCGGAATTCCTGCGCCCGAGGTATCCATGACGGTCCCGGAAATGGAACCCGTCACCTGTGCGCGCGCCAAAGTTGCGCCACCGAACCATGCGGCTGAGGAGAGTACGATCAGAACAAACGTTTGCCGCCAGAGCGCGCCTCGCGCGCCGGTAGCGCCGTCGAACGTGTCGACGGCCTTTTCGGCTCGCGATTCACCAGCGGCAAAGACCGCCGGCGCTCCCCGCCTCAGCCACTTTCGCATGTGATCCCTCCCCCTGAGTGCCGAGGAATATATCAAAAGTCCACGGGGTGACGCAACTAATGAGTGAGAGCGAAGATTGGGTTTCGCGGCTCTAGAACATTTCCGGAAAATGGAACGTGAGCACGGCGTTCAGCCGCTTGTCCGAAACGAGCATGTTGTGATTCTTCACGTCCAGCGCAATGCCGCGCGGCATCCTCAGTAAGCCTTTCGGCCCGCCAATTGTAAATTTTGGCGGGACGTCGCCGTTATCGTTGATGCTCCAGACACCGACATAGGCCTCATCGGAAGACATGTCCGCATTCGGCCCCGTACCGCGCACGCTGACGATGATTTCGCCTTTGGGAGGATACACCGTGAATGGCCCGCCGAAGGCGTTCAGATGACTCTTCGGTCCGCCGATGACCGCTTTCGGTTTGGTGTTGCCGGAATCGCTGCGATTGAAAACGAGCAGCATGGTTTGCCGGTTTTCGCCTCTCCCCGTTCTTCCGCCGGAAACGAGAAGGTTGTGCACGGGGTCGACCGCCAAGGGTTCATCGCTTCCCAACAACGTGTCGGGGCCGCCCAACACGCGGATGGGCGCGACATCGCCCTGCCCGTCGCGCGGAAATACGAGGAGGGTGCCGTGGCGTGTGGGGACGAAAATTTCATTGTGCACCGGGTCCACGTCGAGGTGTTCCGGCGCGTCCAGTTGCGTGTGCGGGCCTTGGATCACTCGAATGGGCCGTTCCTCGCCGTTGGCGGCCCCGCGGTAGGTGAGGATGGCCTGCCCGAACTGTTGCGGCACGGTGAATTCATCGTGAATCGCATCGTAGGCGATTCCATGCATCGTCCTGCCGAGCAGACTTCCCTGCCCTTCCACCTTCCTTACCGGCTGCGCTCCCCCTTCCGCCGACCTGGCGAAGACCGCAATCTGCGGATGTGCCACTCAATTCGGCACCAGGATCTGCTCCCGCTTGCTGTCGTAGGCAAGCGGATGCGGATTGCCCAGCCCGGGCACCGGCTGATTGGGCGGCGCGCTGCGGACGATGCGAATCGGCGCAACATCGCCGTTGGCAGCGGGATCGTAAACTCCCGCAATGTGATTCCCGAAGCTGGCCACCCACAACTCATTGTTCGCCTTATCCAGATACACCCCGGTAGGATTGCTGATCAGGCTCTTGGGCCCTTTCAGCACGCGGATCGGAGCGGCATCGCCGCTGGCCGAAGCGTCGAAAACGAGCAGCGAATTGCCGCCATCATTGGCCACGAAAATCTCGTTGCGGTCCGGATCTACGGCAATGGCGGTCGGCCAATCCATCTGTGTCTTCGGCCCCTGAATCACGCGCACGGGAGCCGCGTCTCCGCGCGCGTCCTTCGCGTAAACAGTAATGGACGGCGGCAGGATTCTGCCGGACCCGGGAACCGCATCATCTCGCGTTAACGGCCATCCGGGGATGTCCTCGCGCCGGCGAGTTCCCGCCAGCGGAGGCCGCACCGAGTGGGTGGAGCCATGATTGGTCACAAACAGGAGGTTGTTTTTCGTGTCGAGCGCCATCCCGTGCGGATCCGCCAGGGCGGTGTGGTCTCCCTGGATAACGCGCAGCGGCGACTCGATCCCTTTCGCCGATTTCGGGAACACCACGATGGCGTTATCGTGCTGCACGGTCAGGAACAATTCCTGCGCGGCCTCATCCACGGCAATGCCGAAGGTGCCGTGCGGTGTGTGCAATTCGCGATCCGGCTTGACATCCCCGATTGCCTGGCGGGAGAAGACGACCAGCGTATCGATCGTGTCGTTATTGACCGCGTAGATATCGCCATTCGCAGGGTCAATGTAGAGACCACATTGAAATTCGATTTTCGTGTTGAGGCCGCCGATGAGCCGCTTCGGCTCGGTTGACGAGTTCGGCGCCGTTTTGGCCGTTCGATCGTAAACCCAGATGTTGAAGAGGTTCTCGTCGGTAAGGACTACCTCGTTATGCGTGTTGTCAACGGCAACGGCGCTGTATGCCGCATAAGGGTCGCGGATCGTGTACACCGGCTTCCTCTGGCTCAGATCCGTGCCCGCCGGTTGGGCGATTCGCGCCTGCATCAGCGCGTTCCGGAGCGGCATCGTTCCGGTCAGCGGGCGCAGCGTTTCGGAGACGGGCTGGTACGCGCACTCCTCGCCATCCTCGTCAGGCAGCCGGTCGTAGGAGAGCAGCCGTGCCCCGCTGGTCAGCCTGTCGACAAAGGGCACGGGCAAGTCCAAGCCGAGATCGCTGATCAGCGCCCCTCCGGCAACCAGACAAAACCCAACAACGCACACGGTTTGCAGCAGCAGTTTGCGAACGCTCACGACAGCGGATCAATCATACATTGCAGATGGATAGGCATGTCAAGGGCCGGCGCGCTTGACTTAGGATTCCGGTGAGATATTCTGGTGAAACGCTCATGAGCGCGGGAGCTTGTGCTTGAAAACGGATCCCCGGCGGTTCGGCATTCTATCGATAATCGCGGCTTTGCTGACGCCGAGTTGATGAGTGCTTCCTCAAGTCCTGGCAGGACTTGGATTATTTTCGTTACTCAACACCGGGTGCCTGTTCTGGCTCGAGCGCCTGCAGCCGGTGTTCTTTACCGTGGCAGTGGCCTCGCTGGCGCTTCAGGTGTGGGTCGTCCGGCGGCGACCGTTCGCTACGCGAAAACCGGCTGTCAAGAGTATCCTCGCCGGCAGCCTGATCGTGAATGGTCTGCTGATCGGTGGCTGGGTTGTGCTTGCCGTGCGTTACCGATGATGCTGAGGTTCGCCGCGGTTCTTGTGATCCTCGTGTCGGGGAGGAATCTTTCGGCTCAGGTGGAAAAGGTTTATATCCGAACCACCGGGATTTCCTGCGGCGTCTGTGCCGCGGTTTCCGAAGTAGGTTTTCGACGCCTGCCTGATGTAGAGCACGTCTCCATCAGCCTGGCGAAGGAATCCATTCTAATTTCCTACCGCCAGGGCGGTAACTTCTCGCTGAAAGCGATCCACAACATACTCGATCCGCAGAAAGTAGGGATCGTCGAATTGGAGGTCACCGCGCGCGGCCGCGTGCAGGAGGAGCGTGGGAAACGCTCGTTTACGGCAGGGAAAGAGACATTCGCTCTCTCTGCCGGAGGAAACACACCGATCCTTCCCCTCGATGGACCCATCTATATCGAAGCGACACTCGATGAGCGCCGTCAACCGCTGGAATTGACTGTTCGGAAATTCGAGCGCCGCAAGCCATAACGTCTGTCCGGTCCGGACAATTAGGGTTGTAGAGCTGGGGGAGCGATTTGAACACCCGACCCTCTGATTAGAAATCAGATGCTCTACCAACTGAGCTGCGCCAGCGCGGAGACGTTAAGGGATACCTCTGTTGGGATTGTCGCGAATCCGGGAAATAGAAGAGAACCGGCGTCTTCGGCGCGGAAACTCACGTTCGGCGGAGGCCGGACGCGGGAGATTCGTTCGTTTCAATGGCGCCACTTGTGACAGAAAGTTAACATGAAGGCCTGGAGTTCGGGGCAAGATGAATACCTTCTATCGCGTGCTGCTTGTTTTTTGGGTGGGCTGCGGAGGCGCGGCCGTGGCGCAGGACATCTCAGGGACCATTGGGGGAACGGTCCTCGACCCCAGCGGCGGGGCGATTCCCAACGCGAAGGTCACCATCTCAAATACGGACCGGAATCAGATGCTCCGCACGATCACCACCGGCGCGGACGGCACGTATTCGGCGCCGTTCCTTCCGGTGGGCACGTATTCGATCTCGGTGGAGGCTCCCGGCTTCCGCAGCCAGTCTCGTGAAGGCATCCGATTGAACGTGAACGACAAGCTCACCATTAATGTTTCGCTGGAGGTCGGAAGCATCGCGGAACAAATCACGGTGCAGGAGGCTCCCGTCCATGTGGACCTCGGCTCACCGGCAAACGCCGGCTTGATTCAAGGCACACAGATTCGCGAGCTTTCGATCCCGACACGAAATTACGAGCAACTGGTCGCACTGATGCCGGGAGTGGTCGCCAGCCAGACCGATCAGCTTTACATCGGGAACTCGCTGCCGAGCGGCTCCGCCAACGTCATGCCGTTTTCCATCAACGGCCAGCGTAATTCCGCCAACAATTGGACGGTGGACGGCGCGGATAACGTGGATCGCGGCAGCAACCTGACGCTGCTGACTTACCCGAGCATCGATGCCATCACCGAATTCAAGGTTCTGCGCAGCATGTACACCGCGGATTCGTGGCGCGCGGGCGGCGCCGTCATCAACGTAGTGACTAAATCGGGCACCACGCAATTCCATGGCGACGCCTATGAATTCGTTCGCAACAACGCGTTCGCGGCGAACAACTGGATTAACAACGCCAACCGGGTGAACCTGGGGACCGACGGCAAAGCCAGGGTTCCCCCTCTGCGCTACAACAACTTCGGTTATACGTTCGGCGGGCCCATTTACATTCCGGGGCATTACAACAAGGACAAGAACAAGACGTTCTTCTTCTGGTCACAGGAATTCCGGCGCGTCATCACTTATACGACGCTGGCCGGGACCGTTCCCACCGCCCAGGAACGGCAGGGAATTTTCAGCGTTCCCGTGTGCGTACAGCTCACCGGCGGTACCTGCACGCAGACGGCGACCCAGATCAACGATATCAGCCCGGTGGCCGCGAGTTATCTAAAGGATATTTTCAGCAAGCTGCCTACCCCGACCACCGGGAACACCCTGTTCACACCCGCCGGCACCATCTTCAACCATCGTCAGGAGCTGATTCGGATCGACCAGAATTTTGGGGAGAAATTCTCGATCTGGGGCCGTTTTCTGGACGACAGCATTCCCACCCGCGAGCCGGGCGGCATTTTCGGCACCGCGAGTATCGCGAACCTCGCGACCACGACGACGAATTCGCCGGGACGCAGCGTCGTAGTGCATGCTTTGAATACGATCAGCCCGACGGTGATCAACGAAGTGGGTTACAACTACACTTACGGCGCGTATCTTTCCACGCCCATCGGGCTGAGCGCGAAGACGAATTCGCCCGATATCCAGGTATCGCTACCTTTCGCGAACACTCTGGGCGTCGTTCCCGCACTGAGCTTCCTCGGCAACAGCTCGGGTGTGATCGCCGGTGTGGGCCCCTACATCGACTACAGCCGGAACCATAATGTCTTCGATAACTTCACATGGACCCGCGGCCGCCACACGCTGAAATTCGGCGCCTCTATCAATCACTACGAGAAACTGGAGAACTCGCCGAACGGCAACAACTACGGGACGTTCGCTTTCGCCAACACCGGCGCTCCGGCCGGAACCACCAGTTATCAGCAGGCGTTTGCGAACTTTCTGCTGGGCAATGTAGCCACTTACACGCAAGCATCGCAGGACCTGACGCCCGACGTAAGCGCGTGGCAGTGGGAGGCATACGCGCAAGACGACTTCCGCATCAATTCGCGGCTGACTTTGTACTACGGCCTGCGGTACTCCTATTTCGGGCAGCCGGTGGATGGGTATAAGCGACTCACCAATTTCGACCGGTCGGCGTACAATCCCGCCGATGCGCCGCAGATCGACCCGGCGACCGGCAACCTGGTCCCCGACACGGGCAAGCCGCTCACCGGATTTCCCGGTCCGTTTCCGCTGTGGTCGGGGTTGATTTTGAACAACGTGAACTCGCCATATGGAGCAAAGATTGCAAATGACAATCACGCGAATTTCGCTCCGCGCGTCGGCCTGGCCTGGGACCCGTTCGGCAAAGGCCGCACGTCGATCCGCACGGGGTACGGCATCTACTACGATTCACCGCTGTTCGGCATGTACGAGAACAACATTCTGGCCAACCCGCCCTTCGTGTACACCATCACGATCTCGAACACGACGCTGCAGAACCCGAGCGGGGGAACCGCCGCAAGCGTTTCCACCTCGCCACTGGCTTTGCGCGGCACCCCGCTTCCGAACAGGACGCCGTACTCGCAGCAGTGGAGCTTCGACATTCAGCAGCAGATCACGAATTCGACGATGCTCGACGTGGGATATTTCGGCTCGAAGGGAACGCACCTGCTGGGAATCATCGATCTCAACGAACCGTACCCGGGGGTAGCGCTCGCCGCCGGCCTGCACACTGGGCCCGGCACGATTTTCACAACGGCGGACGATACGCGCATCAACGCGGTGCGGCCCTATCGCGGATACAACGCGATCAGCGTCGTGGAGCCCTGGTTCAATTCCAATTACCATTCCCTGCAGGTCAGTTTTCAGCGCCAGTTCGGTTCCGCCGGCCTGTTCAACGCCGCCTATACCTGGTCGAAACTACTTACCGACGCACAAACGGACCGCAGTAGCGCGCCACAGAACAGCTACAACTTTCACGAGGGTGAGTATGGGCCGGGATTGTACGACCGCAGGCAGGTGCTGACGCTCAATTACGTCTACACGCTTCCGTTCTTCGGCAAGCGCAAAGGCGCGCTCGCATATGTGGGGAAAGGATGGGAGATCTCGGGAATCACGTCATTCGGCACGGGGCTACCGTACACCGCCTTCACTACGAACAACGACCCGGCGGGCCTGGGAATCCTCGGCCCGAGCCAGGCCAGTCCACGCCCCGATATGGTTTGCGACCCGAATCAGAATGCGCCGCACCTGGTAAGCCGGTGGGTGAGCCCCTGTTTCCAGCAGGTGCCGTCGGGCGTAGTGCGGCCCGGCAACGCAGGCCGGGGGACGATTCGCGGGCCGGGTTTCCAGATCTGGAACATTTCTCTCTTCAAGAGCTTCTACCTGACCGAGCGTGTGTCATTGCAACTCCGGGGCGAAACGTTCAACACGTTCAACCACCCCAATCCGGCGACGCTCGGAAGCACGACGATCACGAGTACGCTGTTCAACCAGATCACGGCGTTCCGCGATCCGCGGATCATTCAGCTGGCCGGAAAGCTCTACTTCTAGCGGTGAGAACGCTGTCCGATGCTCAAACCGCGCCCGCCCCATCCGGGGAATCGCGGCATGACTGGCAGCGAGAGGCTTGCTTTCGGATGGACGAAGTGACATGCTCACCGGAACGGCAGCTTTCGCCGTCTGCTGCCACACCGGGGAGGGCCCATAATGACGCCGACAATCGCTTCGATTCTGAAGGAAAAGGGACACGAAATCTGGTTCGTGACGCCGGACGCCACCGTTTACGACGCAATTGCCCTGATGGCCGAAAAACACATCGGCGCGGTTCTGGTGATATCGGATCGCGAACTGGTCGGGATCCTGTCTGAACGAGATTATGCTCGCAAAGTCATCCTGCAAGGACGGTCTTCCAAAGACACTCGCGTGCAGGAGATCATGACAACCTCTCTGGTTGCCGTCGCCCCCGAAAGCACAGTGGATGAGTGCATGAGAATCATGACGCAGCACCGCATCCGGCACCTTCCCGTTCTCGACGGGGGCGGGGTCGCCGGGGTGGTCTCGATCGGGGATTTGGTCAAGAGCGTGATTGCGGAACAGGCAGAGACGATTGACCATTTGCACAGCTATATCGGTGCCAAGTACCCGGCCTGAAAGTGTGTCCGATTGCGAGGACTCCACTGGAGCGAGGAGTCCACTGGAATCGGCTGCGCGCCGAAATTGTGCCGCCTTTATAGCCTCAGCCTCGATGCGCGCTCACTTCTTCTCATAAAAACCGGTATTGCTCACTTTCTCTCCTTGTGATTCCCCCTGATACGTGATTGTCATGGTTTTCCCGTCTGGCGATACAACCCGGCGGGCCTTTCCGATGACGACGCCAGCATGGATCAGGGTCGAATCGGCTGTGTAGTCGTCGACCTTCCTCATCACGATGCCGTCCGAGTCGGGCGAGCCCGTGACCGTGTGTTCCTTGCCGTCGTAGTTCGCGGGATAGTGCATCGTAATGGTCTGACCATCAGCGGAAACCGTCATGACCGTTGCTCTCACACCCGTGGAATCGGCTTCATAGATCCGTGTTTGTTGCTTGGGCGCAGGTCCCGGAAAATATTTGGATTTCGCGAGATTTAGGTTCCAGGTTCCAAGGACGGGATCGACGGCCCACAGGGTGGAAACCGAACAGAGGGCAAGCGCCAGCAAGGGAAGCGAAAACGTCATATACGCCCCTTCCCCCGGATACCTCAAACGCAAGAGGCTCCAGTTGGAGAGCAGTATACACCCGGAGCGTCGGGGGCACATACCGGTTCGGGTAGGGGGAAGGGCCTTCGAAGTTGCACATTGATAACAAAAATTAATACAAGAGCGCTTGTGGGTTTCCGCCACAAATAGCGACTCCAGGGGTCTGAACTGTTCGCTGAGCCCCACCCATTGGACGATTCGGCGACTTCTCGCTCATGTGATTACTTCGCTGAGAAAGCATTAGAATAGAACGACCGTGGCGCGCCTGACGTGCCAATGGTTGCTTTAACAATTTGACTTTCTCCGAAAGGTAATAAGATGGGGAATCTACATGTGAAGTTAGCCGTGCTTACCCTCGCGCTTGTTACAGTAGTATCCGCCGCCGATCCCTTTGTTGGAGTTTGGGCGATCAATGCCGCAGCATCGTCGAACAGCGATCCTTCGGCGGATAAAGCCCGTCTTCAGGACATGAAGATGATAGTGGAAGCCGCAGGCCCAAACGCCTACCGCTGGACGTGGGAGCGGCGCGACGGTGTAAGAAAAATTCTGATGCGTTTGGACGGGAAGGAATACTCGAATGACAGTGACGGCCGGGATTACGAGAAGGATAGCGCTCTTCCCTCCGGCGCTGGTACACACACGATGGCGTCCCAGAGGCAGGACGATCGGCACCTGCTCACGACATTCAAAGCGGCGGGAAGGGAAGAGGGAAGAACTACGCTCGCCGTTGAAGGGGACCGCCTGACATTCCACCAGTGGACTTCCCCTGGATACAGCGGAAAGGCTGCCGATTATACGTTGGTCTTCGAAAGAGATAGCAAACAGCATTAACGCCAGAACTGGACCGATCTTGCCGCTTCACAACAACGCACCAATCTGCAAGAAAGTCCGCATGACTCGCTCCAGTTCCCAGTCACGTTACAGACTGTCATTGTGTAACGCGCCACTCGGGAACTGCGAAGAGATCTGTCAACTGACGAGAAACGCCCAAACCGCTCAATTGTGGTGGGATGCGAGTCGTGCCTTCACGGGATCGGCTAAGACGCGGCGCCGTCATTTTCCAGGATAGTAGGGCTTGAATCGATGCCTGAGGTCTGGAGCCAACTGCTGTATACACCCGGAGCGTCGGGGGCACATACCGGTTCGGGCGGGGACTTGCAATTTCAAGTCTGGAGCCTTCGGCTCGCGGTTTTCGAACGCCTACTTGCCTGAGACCGGCATCAGAAAGCGCGAGCCATCCGGGGCAACGTCCCAGAAGAGAACTCCCATTGGCACTTTGAATAATGACTTCGGGGATGCTGCCTGGAAGGTGGCGCCGTCCGTGTTTACTTCCATGGCCATTACGGTTCCGTCCGGAGTCAGGTAGAAGATTTCTTTGCCATCTCCGCGCCAGAGGGGAGTACGGCCGCCACCGCGCGTCAGCAGCAGCGGGGAACCGACGGAGCCTCTTTCGGAATCGAACGGCCGGATGGAGATCTCGCTGCTGCCCGATTCATTCGAGCTATAGAGAATCCAATGCTCATCCGGCGAGAACTTCGCGCTGATGCTGCTGAATTGCGCATCCACCACGGGCTCCGCCTTCCGGTCCGGTGGCCCGAAAACGGGCAGCAGGCGGACGTGCGTGGGCTGCCCGATGCTGTAGTAGAGCAGGTATCTTCCGTCGGCCGACCAACTGGTCGGACCTTTGCCTTCGCTCGATTGGTATACCAGAATCTCGTCTGCATCGCCGCCCGCGGGCTTCCGGTACAAGTCGAACGTGCCGCCACGATTCGACGTAAAGATGATACTTTTCCCGTCGGCTGACCACGTCGGGAAGGCGTCCCATGCCGGGTCCGAAGTGAATCGCGTCAATTTCTTGGTTGCCACCTCGAAGATCCAGATATCGCGATTCTGGGTCTGAGCATCGTTACGCTCCACCGCCACGTGCTTGCCGTCCGGCGAGATGCACAGCGTTCGGTAGCTTCCGGGGTCACCGGCCGTTTCTACCACCTTGCCTTGGCGGTCAAACCAGGTGAGGCGCCCCTCCACGGCTCCCCTGGGGGGAGCTTTGGAAGCCTGTGCGGCCGGTGCTGGTTGCGCGGCGAGGATGAAAATAGTGACAACGGCGGCAGCCACCAAGCCCACCGCAGCACTTGTCAGGATGCGGTGAACCGTACGCTTCGGGCGGCACTGCGGGTTCGGGATCATCTCTGTACCGGGATCCGCCAGTCTACTCCGCGGCGTCGGCAGAAGACAAGCTTCCCGTCAGGCTGCACCCGAAACGTTGTCGCGGCCGCGTCTGAGCGGTTTGGCTTCGGCAATCACGGGTTTGGCTTCGGCGGGCGGCGTGGGTGTGGCCGGCGGTTCGAGGCTGCGCCGAATCCGATCCTTGAGCCAGCGGTGGACACTAAGGGTCGCGTTATGAATATCGGGCTGATGTTCCACCAGACACACTTTACAATCGCTCATCGATTTCCTTTATGCATCCAGCATGCCAAACCTTTTGCCGTCGTGCGCGCAGCCGCCTCGCACCAAAAAGCCGGGGCTGTGAAGTTGACGAAAATTGGGGCATCTTACGAATCGACCCGCGCCGAACCGGGGCGCTTTCGGCGAGGGCTTAGATAGCGCAACCCAGCCAGCACATTTCCAATCGCCGCCACCCCTTGGGATTCTCCGCGGCAGGAGTCTGCGATCCGGCAGATCACGTCGTCGTGTAAGCGGAAGAAGAGTTCCACTATCTCCGGATCGCGCCAGCCTTGCGCCGTCTCCTCGCCGATAATCCGAAGCGCTTGGTTCGGCGTATACGCGGGCTTGTACGGCCGTGGATTGATCAGAGCGTCGTAGATGTCGGCCATTTGCAGCAAACGGGAGAGCAACGGGATCTCGGAGCCGCGCAGTCCGTCGGGATATCCCGAGCCGTCCCATCGCTCATGATGATGCCGGATAATGGGCATCACCGGCGCCAGAGACTTCAAATGTCTGCAGATGTCCTCGCCGCGCACCGTATGGGTGCGCATGATCACCCACTCGTCGGAGGTCAACCGGTCGGGTTTGAGCAGAATCGAGTCCGGTAAACCGACTTTTCCTACATCGTGCAGGAATCCGCCGCGATACAACGCCAGGAGACTGGCTCGATCCAGACCCAAGGTCATGCCGAGCGCCACGCTGATGTAGGCCAGCCGCTCGCAGTGTCTGGCCGTACCGTGATCACGCTGCTCCACGGCCTGGGCAAGTGCGAATAAGATGCCCTCAGTCTCGTCTGTGTAGATCGGATCTTGGAGGAGCGGAACCGGCGCATCTTCCGTGAATCCCGGCAATACACCGGGAACGGATGCGCAATCGACAGGCCCGGCGAGTTCTCCGCTCGTTAGATGACCCATGGGCTACTGCCTATATCGGCGGGCTTACGGGAAAAGTGAGTGTACTAAGAATGAAGTTTCGGATTTCTTAGTCTGATTCATCGCCGCACCACCATCAAGGCGCGCCAGCCGCTATTGCCGGCGGCGTCGTACGCGCGCACGATAATCACGTTATCCCCAGTCTCTAGCGGCACTTCCGCGGCCCACCGCGCGGTCCCTTCAGCCACCCCCGAGCCCCCCGTGGACACCGTCCAGCGGACACTCGTGACACCCGTTGCATCGCCCGCCGTGCCCCTGACCACAATCGAGGCCTCTGCCGTAGACAGGATGGTGGTTGCCGGTGAGAGGATGCGCAGCCACGGCGCCGTACGGTCAGTGCCCGAGGGAGGTGGCGGCGCTGCGGGCGGCTGCGCCGGTGGGAGCTGAGCCGGACCCCCCGGGCTCACCGGCTGCTCCGGCGCGCTGCCGCTCGCTACGCTACCGTACAAATGCTGGATTCCGGCTATATCCTCGGCCGTAAGACCTCCCGTCATGCGGTAGTACGGGTACATGACCGAGCCAGGGCTGTCGGAATGCCCTAAACCCAAGGCATGCCCGGCCTCGTGCAACGCGACGGTGAACACGTCGAAGTCGGCTCCGATGCGCCAGCGCTCATCGGCATCCAGGTGCATGTCGCCGGCGAGCGGCTCGGTATTTGGCGGCTCGGGAAAAAAGGTATGCGCTAGCGCTCCGCCCGGACCGTCAAACGGGTACTCGTCGCCATGCGCGCCGCGTGCGAACCGGATGGCAATGGTACGTTCCGCCGAAGGCTTCTCCCCAATCGAAAAGCGGATGGGGGCATACCTCGCCCACTCTGCGAACGCACGCGCCACCTCGTTGCGGAGGGCGCTCTCCTCGACTTTCGGGGTCAGCGATGCAAATACGTATTCGAGGTCGACCACGCCATCCGGGCCCTTGGCCCACCCGGGCCCAACCTCCACGTAATTGCCCACCGGCCCGCCTTCGGTCAGAGGACCCGCGCAGGCGATGACCCGCTGCCCGGAAACTAAATCGCTCGATGCCGGTAAAATGTACGCCACCTCGTCCTGCGCAGCTAATTCCTGCAGCGGGCGCGAAGATCCGGCTAGCAGCAAGTGGCTGCGCGCGAGATCCGGGTGCCGCAGGATGAGAAAGCCCGTTTCGCGGGCAATTGCTCGAGCTTCGGCGGGCGATACATCCTCATGAAACACGACGAGGTACGCGGCGGGATGCGTACCGGCCAACGCGGGACTGAGCTTTTCGGACGGCGCGAGACTTCCCGACCAGGTCACGTCGAGGCCGTCGAGTTCCGGAGGCGCGTCGGAAGAAACCATCAGGGCGGAATCGGGAACGTATCCAAGCACTCGGATCCCGCGGCGCTCCAGTTCCTCTCTTAGGGCCGCGCGTGGCTCGGTGCGGAACCGCAGCAGATAGTGGCGCCCCAGCTCAGCCGGGCGAGTCGACGGGCGGCGAATCGTCCCGGTTTTCAGGCGTATGCCTTCCTCGGCGAAGGTCAATTGTCCGGCCAGAAGCAAGCACACGCCGATGAGTCGCAGCAGGTACAAATCAGACCGCCGAGGCGGTGTTCGGTGGAACCTGAGATTTTCTTTAGCCCGATTCCACGATGTCCATGCACCTGAAGATGATCAGACCACGACGCTTCGCGTTCCTCGTTGGCGGAATGGTGGCGCTTAGCGCGGCTGCCGCGCCGCGAAACATCTACCGGATCGACACCGTCGCCGGCAGCGGTCAAACGGGCGATGGCGGCCTGGCCATCGCGGCTCAGATCGGAAACATACAGGCCGTAGCGTTGGATGGGTGGGGAAACATTTACCTTTCCGACACCGATAACCACCGCGTTCGCCGCGTGGATACGGCCGGAGTGATCCGCACGGTGGCGGGCACCGGAACACCGGGATTCAGCGGAGACGGGGGCCCCGCTACAGACGCACGGCTCAATTTCCCATACGGGCTCGCCGTGGGTCCCGACGGCTCGGTATTCGTTGCCGACCTGGGAAATGGCCGCGTGCGGCGTATCGGCCCGGACGGGGTAATCACCACCGTCGCCGGGAACGGGCAGAAGGATCCCACCGGAGAGGGCCGGAGAGCTGTGGACGCGTCTCTGCTCACCCCGCGGAATCTGGCGTTGGACCCGGAGGGCAACCTCTATATTGCGGAATTCGACGGCCACCGCATTCGGAGGGTCTCGCCCGATGGCGGCATTTCCACCGTGGCCGGATCCGCGGCGCCGGGTTTTCGCGGAGATGGCGGCCCGGCGGTGGTGGCGCAACTCGCGTATCCGGCTGGCTTGGCAGTGGATGGCCATGGAGTCGTTTACGTCGCTGATTCCAAAAACCAGCGGGTCCGGAAGATTCTCCCCTCCGGGACCATTGCGACCGTTCTGGGCGGAACACCCGCGACGGCGCTGTTTACGCCGACGGCGATTACCCTCGATGCGAATGGCAATCTCTATGTGGCCGATGCCACGCGAACCATACGCGCATACACCGCTACGGGGGCATGGGTGGCGGTTGCCGGAACCGGCGAGCCAGGCTTCGCGGGCGACGGAGGGCCCGCCAGATCCGCCAAACTGACCGCGCCCCGTGATTTGGCCGCCGACTCCGGAGGCAACCTATACCTGGCCGATGGGGTCCGCATTCGCAAGATTAGCAAGGGCACCATCCAAACGATTGCCGGCGATGGATATCTGCGGGCGATCGGGGATGGAGGGGTGGCGATCGGCGCGGAGTTGCTGCATCCGTCGGACGTGGCTTTAGACTCGATAGGAAATTTATACATTGCCGATACCGGAACACACCGGATCCGGCAAGTCAGCCGCTCGGGGGTCATCACCACGTTTGTGGGAACCGGAGTGCCGGGCAGCGCGGCCGACCGAACTTCAGTAGCCGTGGCGCAAGTGAACGCGCCAATGGGGTTGACGGTCGACAGTCTGGGGCTCGTCGTCATCGCGGACACTCTGAACAACCGGGTGTGGCGCGCCGGTCTCGACGGCCGCGTCCGCACGATCGCCGGAGCCGGAGCCGGGTCCTTGCAACAACCTCGCGGCCTTTGCGCGGCGCGGGACGGCACACTATATGTCGCCGACACATTGAATCACCGGGTGTTGCGCCTGGTACCGGACGGCACGCCGGTCACTGTGGCGGGCAGCGGATCCGCCGGCGATGCTGGCGACGGCGGATCTGCCCGCCAGGCGCAACTCAGTCAACCGTCCGCCTGCGCGCTAAACTCGGCGGGAGACCTGTTCATCGCGGATACTCTCAACCACCGCATCCGCAAGGTTTCGCCGGACGGCACCATCTCGGCGGTCGCGGGCGACGGCACGGCGGGGCAGACTGGCGATGGCGGCCCCGCGGTCTCGGCCCGGCTGCAGGCTCCGGCCGGGATCGCGGTCGATGACGATGGCAATGTCTTTATCTCCGATAGCGGGAACCACCGCATCCGGCAAGTGACGCCGGACGGAACCATTTACACCATCGCAGGGACGGGAGTGGCAGGATTCAGCGGAGATGGCGAGGCGGCATCCGCCGTGCAACTCAACTCCCCTTCGGGACTGCGCCTGGACGGGTCGGGCCACCTCTACGTAGCCGATACCCTCAATAACCGGATCCGCAGGCTCGCGCCCGACGGCGTGGTCGTGGAACCGTTGATTGCTCCGGCCGGACTCACCGTTGAGAATGCCGCCAGTCTCGCTTCGGGCCCGGTCGCTCCCGGGGAACTGGTGGTGATCTTCGGGGACGGGCTCGGCCTGGTGGCTGGGAAAGTGGGAGCACCCGACTCTGCCGGAGTGCTCAGCGGGTTGGTAGGGGGAACCGAAGTGTGGTTCGACGGCATTGCGGCCCCGGTCTTTTATGCGCAGGTACAGCAAGTCAACGTGCAGGTTCCCTATTCGATCGCGGGCAAAAGCCAGACCAATCTGGAGATTCACTTCAACTCAAAGCTCGCCGGGAGGGCAACTCTCCCGGTGGCAGCGGCTGCTCCGGGCCTTTTCCCGGTGGTGCTCAATGACAACGGCTCACCGAACTCTGAGACCGAACCGGCGGATGCGACGACCGTGCTTACGTTTTACGCGACCGGCGAAGGACTGACGGATGGATCAAACATCGCCGGCAAAGCGTCTACTGCGCCGTATGCCCGGCCGACGCTCCCGGTGAGCATGATCATCGGCGGTCTCGCGCCGGAGATTCTGTACGCCGGGAGCGCGCCCGAATACATCGGGCTGCTCCAGGTGAACGCGAGCGTGCCCGCCGCGCTGGCCGGGGCCGGGAAGGTCACCGCGGCGCTGACGGTGGGGAGCGCAACTTCTCCCGAGATTGCGGTCTGGGTAAAGTGACACTGGTATTCTGGGACGAATGCCGCCTGTTGCGCTGACGATCGCCGGATCGGACCCCAGCGGCGGCGCGGGAATCCAGGCCGACCTCAAAACCTTCCACCAGTTCGGCGTTTATGGCGAAGCCGTCGTCAGCCTGATTACGGTGCAGAACTCGGAACGAATGGACCGCGTGGTGGTGCTGGCGCCGGACTTGGTGTTCGAACAGATTCACACGCTACTGGAAGACATGCCGCCGGGCGCCGTGAAGACGGGGGCACTGGGATCGGCGGCAGTGGTTCACGCAGTAGCGCAGGCGCTGGCGCGCCGCAAATTCCCTCTGGTGGTGGACCCGGTGCTATCGAGCACGCACGGGCCGGCCCTGGCGGCCGGCTCGGCGCTGGAAGCCATTCGCCAGGAGTTACTGCCCCGCGCGCGGCTGGTAACACCGAATCTGGGGGAGGCCGAGGCGCTGTCCGATATCGCGATCGAAAGCGACGAAGCCCTGCGCCGCGCCGCATTACGGCTGCGCGAGCTGGGCGCGCAGGCCGTGCTCATCAAGGGCGGACATCGCGAGGGGCCCGCGACCGATGTGCTGCTCGATGGGGAGGAGTGGCACGAGTTCCCCGCCCCGCGCATCGATACACGGCATACGCATGGAACCGGCTGCACGTACTCGGCAGCGATCACAGCGGGGCTGGCGCTGGGATTGCCACTGCCGGAGGCCGTGGGCCGCGCCAAGCGATTCATCACGGCCGCGATCGAAAGCGCGCCGGGATTGGGCCGCGGCTTCGGGCCGCTCAATCATCATGCGCCCGTGCGCTGAGATTGCGGACCCCGCTCGTATAATGAGAGGGACGCCATGACGAAAATCCAGATTCGATTCCGCCTCGAGAAGCCGCTGGATGAAACGCTGCTCGCCCGCATCTCGGACGCACACTCGATTTACGGCATCTACAAAGTGCAAGTGGCGCCATCGCTCGACACCCTGTTGGTGGAATACGATGCCACGCGGTTGCGTCCGGCGGAAGTGGAATCGGCGCTGGAGAACGCGGGGATTCCGGTAGAGCGGATCGCGGTCTAGTCTGCAGGTAACCGCGGCATCACTGCCGTGCATGGAATGGGAAGTAGCGCTGGCGATCGTGGCCGCCGGCTCGCTTGAACCACACCGGCGGCTGCGCGCGCCGGCGCTACCCTCCCGGCTGGGACCGGGTGCTCAACCGATTCAACTCTGACCCGCGGGTATGATGGTTATATCCGTGCCGGGCGTCTACTTGTCGTATCCATTCTGCGCGCAGAAGTGCACTTATTGTAATTTTGCGTCCGGCGTCTTTCCCGCTGACTTGGAGCGTCAATACGTGCACGCCCTCGCCGCCGAACTAGAGGGACATCGTTGGGAATGGCGGCCTGAGACGCTGTATCTGGGCGGCGGAACGCCGAGCATCCTGGACCCTGATAACCTACGCAAACTGGCGGCGCTGATCCCGGGTGCGCCCTGGGCCGAGGCAACTATGGAAGCAGCCCCGGGCACCGTTACGCCAGAGCGGGCGCGAGCGTGGGTGGAGTGCGGCATCAACCGGGTGAGCCTCGGGGTGCAATCGTTCGTAGAGAAGGAAATCCGGCGCATCGGGCGTAAACACACAGCCGCGATGGTCGCGCGAGAGTTGGAAATCTTGCGGCAGGCCGGAATCGAGAACGTCAACGTCGACCTGATCGCAGGGCTCTCGGGCCAGACGGAGGCCAGCTGGCGCGAGTCGCTAAATTGGATCGAGCGGCTTATGCCGCCGCATGTCTCCGTCTACATGCTCGAGATCGACCAGGACAGCCGGTTAGGAAACGAGATTCTGCTGGGCGGCGTACGGTATGGCGCGCCTGAGATTCCGGACGACGAACAGACGGCGGCGTTTTACGAAACTGCCGTCGAGCAACTCGCGGCCATAGGCATACGGCGATACGAGATTTCGAATTTCGCTCGGCCGGGATCCGAGTCCCTACACAACCTCAAATACTGGAACCTTGAGCCGTACGCAGGCTTCGGCGCGGACGCCCATTCTTTCGATGGCCGCACGCGGCGGCAGAATCCGGAGGCGCTTGGAGAGTATCTGGCAGGCAAGCCCCCCGAATCGGTTCCCGCGCGCATTGACGAAGAGCGGTTCTTCGTGGGCCTTCGTCTCACGGGTGGCATTCGCCCCGCGCCGGAAGAATGGCGGCAATATGATGCATCGATTCGGCGCTTCGTGGAAGCGGGGCTGCTCCAGAGCGAGGACGGAGTGCTGCGGCTAACCGACCGGGGCGTCCTGCTCTCCAACGAAGTGTTTCAGGCATTCGTTGGATAAAATATCCGTACCGTGTGGAAGGACCTGATTTTTTCGGTTCGCACGTTACGGCGTTCGCCCTTATTCGCCGTTTCCGCGCTGGCCGTTCTCGGGTTGGGGCTCGGCGCGACGACGACGATTTTCTCGCTGTTCAGCCAGGTCCTGCTGCGCCTGCTCCCGGTGCGTGACCCACAGGAACTCGTCGTGCTTCACCGGGAGTACCAGCCGCTCGGCAGGAGCACGTCCGATAATTTCGAATCGGTCTTTTCCTATCCGATGTACCGGGCCCTGCGCGATCGCGACGCGGCATTCGCGGGCGTCGTGGCCAGGATGGGAGCGCCGGTGGCGCTATCCTCGGGCGGGCCAACGGAACCCGCGGCTATTGAAATGGTCTCGGGAAACTTCTTCCAGGTTCTGGGTGTGCCGGCGGCGGCCGGGCGCGTGTTCACTGCGGAAGATGATGGGGCACCCGGCGCTCACCCAGTGGCCGTGCTGAGCCATCCTTATTTCACCACTCACTTCGGTTCTGATCGTGGCGTCGTCGGCCGCACGCTCACCTTGAACGGACACCCGTTCGTGGTCGTAGGGATCGCGGCGCCCAGTTTCAATGGGCTAATGCCGGGGTCGAGCCCCGACCTGTACGTCCCGATCGCCATGCAGAAAGCCGTGAGGCCCACGTGGGACGCGCTCGGTGACGAGTCCTTTCGCTGGCTGAACGTGTTTGCGCGGCTGAAACCGGGTGTAACCATCCCGCGGGCGCAGGCGGCTACCGATGTGCTGTACAGCGCAGTCATCGCCGGGGAGCTGGCCCGTCGCCCAGAACCGATGAGTGCCTCCGACGGCTCGGAGCTCCTACACCATCGCGTTCAACTGCAAGAGGCGGCCCAGGGAATCAACGGGCTGCGGCGCCGATGGGAAAAGCCGCTGCGGATTGTGATGGCGATGTCGGGACTGCTGTTGCTGCTCGTCTGTGCGAACTTGGCGGGCCTGTTGCTCACGCGCTTGAACGTCCGCCAACGCGAGATCGCGGTCCGGCTTGCCCTGGGCGCTTCGCGAAGCGCGCTGGTGCGGCACTTCGCGGCCGAAGGTCTGTTGCTGGCGGCCGCCGGCGGGGCACTCGGGCTTGTGGTGGCGCGCTGGACTGTAGGCGCCTTACTGGCTGTTCTACCGCGCGATTTCGGAGGGCACTGGCTTTCGCCGGAACTCGATGGCCGCGTGATAGCGTTCAGCGTGGCGATGGCTTTGGTCTGCGGGATGGTCTTTGCGCTTTGCCCAGCGATTCAAGCGTCGCTCGGCGTGTCTGGCCGGTGGGGAGAGCGCTCGCCGTCGAACACGCCGGCGCGGCTGCGTGCGGCGCTAGTTGCCGGCCAGGTGGCGTTCTCCCTTATGCTGCTGGTGGGGGCGGGACTATTCACCACAAGCCTGCTTCGCTTATCGGAAGTCAATCTCGGCTTCCGGTCGGAACACCTGCTCACTTTTACAGTCGACGCAACGGTCGACCGGCCGAACGCCGCGGCCGCCGCGGATTTCTATCGCGATGTGTCGAACCGGCTGGCGGCCCTGGGCGGGGTTGTGAGCGTGGC
>CAYMHP010000003.1:12301-18712 GCA_964390225.1 uncultured Solibacteraceae bacterium | reverse complement strand
ACCGGGCCTTTTTCGAATAACAACCGGGCGGGCAATATCACGGTTGAAGGCTACAAGGCCGGCGAAAAGGAGTTCACGGGCGCGTCGATCTCGTCGGTGGGCCCCGGCTTTTTGCGCTCACTCGGCATTCCGTTAGTGGCCGGCCGCGAGTTCACCGAACGCGACAGGAACGGAGCTCCCAAGGTCGCCGTCGTCAACCAGGCGTTCGTGAAACGTTATTTCAGCGCGAACCCGTTGGGGCGGCACGTGATGCTCGGCGCGGACAACCAACACGCCCCGGATATCGAGATTGTCGGGGTTGCCGCCGACAGCCACAACGAACTGCGCAAGGCTGCAGTCCCGATGATCTATCTGCCGTACGCGCAATGGGCCACGCCCGAGAGGCTGATGTTCTATTTGCGGACTGCGGGCGCGGAGACAGGCCTGGTACCCGAGGTGCAACGGCTGGTCCGTTCCATGGACGCGAGTGTGCCGGTCGGAGAGGCGGAGCCGATCACGGTGCGGATCCGCAACGCACTTTATCCGGAACGTTTGATGGCGCTACTGGCCGCAGCTTTCGGTATTCTCGCGGCGTTGCTGGCGGCCGTCGGATTATACGGGCTGGTGGCTTATTCCGTTTCCCGCCGGACGGCGGAGTTCGGCGTGCGGATGGCGCTCGGCGCCCGCCCCAGCCAGGTGCTGGCAAGCGTCATGCGGGAAGCCGGTTGGATCCTTGCGGCCGGCACGGCATTGGGCTTGGCCGGGGCGCTGGCGCTCGGGCGGCTCATCGAAGCGCAACTGTTCGGGGTGCGCGCGGCCAACCCGGCGCTTCTCGCCGCGGCAGCGGCTCTACTCGCATTCATCACCCTGGCAGCCACGGCCTTCCCAGCATTGCGCGCTTCTCGTATCGATCCGGCATCGGCGCTTCGCTACGAATAAGGCCGCCCGCCAATATTATGGCCGGTATCATGGAGTGATGATCGATCTGCGCAGTGACACGGTGACGAAGCCTACGGCCGCGATGCGCCGCGCCATGATGGAGGCCGAGGTCGGCGACGATGTTTACGGCGAAGACCCGACCGTGAACCGGCTGGAGCAGCGCGCGGCCGAGATTACCGGCAAGGAAGCGGCCCTGTTCGTTCCCAGCGGCACGATGGGAAATACCATCGCGATCAAGCTGCACACCGAGCACGGGCAGGAAGTCATCTGCGATTCGCGGGCGCACGTGCTCAATTACGAGTTGGCCATGATGGCATGGTTTTCGGGCTGCGTCGCGCGCCCCATCGCCACAGAAAACGGAATATTGACGTGGCAGCAGATCTGGCGCGAAATCCGGCCGCTCGGGCCGCATTGGGCGCCCACCGGGCTGATCACCATCGAGAACACGCACAACATGGCCGGCGGCACAGTCTACCCGTTGGGCGCGATTAGCGAGATCTGCGATGGCGCGCATGAACGCGGCCTGAGGGTGCACATGGATGGGGCGCGGGTGTTCAACGCCGCGGCGGCGATGGGGGTGCCGGTGCGCGAGATCGTCGCGCCCGTGGATACGGTCATGTTCTGTTTATCGAAGGCCCTGGGCGCCCCCGTGGGCTCGCTGCTCGCGGGAACGGCGGAGGCGATCAACCGCGGACGGCTTTACCGGAAACGGCTGGGCGGCGGTATGCGGCAGGCGGGCGTGCTCGCGGCAGCTGGCCTGATCGCGCTCGAAGAGACGCCGAAGCAACTCGCGAACGACCATTGCAACGCCAAGTTGCTCGCCGAAGGCCTGGCGAAGATTCCGGGCGTGCGGGTGGACCCTGCGCAGGTGACGACCAACATCGTGGTCTTCGATGTCAGCGGAACCGGCCTGACGAGCGGCGAAATCAGCGCGCGGCTTAAGCACCGATTCGTGCTGCTGAACGGCATCAACGAGCGCCAGATGCGCGCGGTGACCCATTACGACGTCGACCGTGCCGCGTGCGAGCAGGCGCTGGAGGCGATCGAATCCGCGGCGCGACCCTCCTGATTGCGCTGCCCGTCGCGCCGTTCTGCGTTCGCGCGCAAAGCGCCTCCGACATTCGCCGGATCCATCACGACCGCTACGCTTCCCGAATGGAGCCGCTGCTGTTCGGGTGGCGCGCCGGCAGCGAGACTGCCGGCGCGCCAAGTCAGAAGATGTACTTCAGGGCAAACTGAATCAAGCGCGGGTTCACCGAGGTGCTGCCGATCACGCCGAAGGTCGTCGGCGAGGAAGCCGACAGGCTCGGATTATTGAACTGCGGGTGATTGAACGCGTTAAAGAACTCGGCCCGGAACTGAACACCTTGCCGTTCGGTGATTTTGGTCATCTTGGCGAACGTGAAGTCCCAATTGAACTGGCCCGGCCCGGTGATGATGCCGACGCCGGAGTTGCCGTAACCCGTTCCGTTCCCGATGGCGGGGGGTGGGCAAATGGCGCTGGCATTGAAATATCCTGGGCCGCGGCTACCGCCACCCAGGCGCTGTTCCACACCGCCCGGGCTGGCGAGCGAGCCGTAGGTTGCATCGGGACACATCTGGACGCGGCCGGTGGCACCGGTGACGCCAAAGATTGTGCCGGCTCTCGCATCGGTCAAAGTCAGCGGCTGGCCGGTCTGGGCGGTAGTTACTCCAGAGATACTCCATCCGTTCGCGAGTTTATCCGCAATACCATGGAACTTATTGAACGGCAGCTCATAGCTGTAGTTCACGATAAAGCGATGCGGGCGGTTATACCAAACCGGCCCATACTGTTGCCATAGGTCGCTGGCGTTGTTGCTGTTGGCCGAGTTGGAACTGATCCCGGCGACGCTGTTCACATCTCCGAGATCCTTGCTCCAGGTATAGGAAGCCTGCATCGTAAAGCCTTGTGAGAACCGTTTGCGTACAGTAGCCTGCAGGCTGTTGTAGTTGTAGACGCCGTCGAATGCGGTCCCCTGGAATCCGCCGGGCTGGTAGCCCAGATAGGGCACGCGGAACGCGACGTTCTGCACGGTGTTGGTAGTAATCCCGTGGATCGGCTGGCTGGGGCTCGCGAACGAAGCAGTGTTGTAGTTGTGATACTGATCCACCAGGTTAATGCCACTGGCGCCGACGTATCCCAATTCCAACACCCAGTCCTTCACGAATTCGTACTGCAAGTTCAGGTTGTATTGGCGCACAAGCGGTGTGTGCAGGTTCTCCACGATCCAGGGTGTATTCAGGTTCGACGTTCGCAGCGTAGTGAAGTTGGCCCAACGCGCGGCGAACGTGCCGGGAACAGGCGTCGCGGGATAAGGGTTCTGCAAACTATACGGCTGCGTCGCGGTGCCGTTGTAATCGAGAGTCACGGCGTAGGGATACCCCTGCTCCAGGCCATGCACCAGCCGGTCAAGCCCAACCCGGTCGTAGAAGATGCCGAAGCCGCCGCGGACGACGAACCGTCCCGTGTCGAACGGCTGCCAGGCGAACCCGACGCGCGGAGCGAAGTTGTCCTTCGGCGGGCCATTGCGAACCGGGCTGTCTTTGCTGTTGATGAGAACCCCATCCGGGGGAGCCGGATAAAAATGCGTGTAGTTGCTGGGAACGACGTAGCCGAGCAGTCCGGCCGGAGCGTTATTGGGACCCGACGGCGGAAACTCTACCTGCCCGATCTGACTCTGCCAGAAGTTGGTCAGGTTGCCGTATTTATCGTGGAGCGTGCCGTCAAATTCCCACCGGACGCCCAGGTTGAGGGTGAGGCGGGTATTCACCTTCCAATCGTCCTGCACATACGCGTACATGTCCGAGAGGAAATAGCCATGAATGATGCCGTTGGGGCCGCTGCGGACACAGAACAGACATCCGCTGATGTTGCTGAACGCGGTGCCGTTCGTGAGACCTGGGTTCTGCGCCCCGCAGGCGGCGTCGCCAGGATCGCAGCCGGCCCGCCCAATAAGGAAATCCGCGAAAGACCATGTCGACATGAGGCCGCGCTGCAGGCCCGCGTGCACGATCGGCCAGTGCACCTTTTCGTACTCGAAGCCGGCGCGCACGGTGTGCTTGCCGTGTGTCCAGGAGATCTGATCGGCCGCCTGGTATTGGTTGGTGGTGCTGAAAGTGGGATATACCGAGCCGAACATGCTGAACGCGCCGGTGACCGTGAGCGGAGCGATCTGCGTGACCGACGGCAGCATGGGAGTCATGCCGACCTGCTGCGCCGACCAGGGGGTCCCATCGGTCCCCTGCTGGAAGTTCCGCTGAAACGAGATGCGTGCCTCGTTCACGAAGGTGTTGGTCGCCAGCGTCGTGAGCTTGAGAACGGCGTCGGTGTTGGCGAACAGAAGCGTGATAGGAGTTCCGGGCAGGGCCGTGGGATTCGCAAATGCCATCGTCTGCGGGTCGTTGCTGTGGAAGAATCGCGCCGACAGCGTGTTCTTGCTATTGATCAGGAAATCGACGTTGGCCACGCCCTGGTGCTCGGAGAAACGCGCCGGGTTGCTGTTCAGCACCTGCAGAAAACCCGAGGCGCCTGAGCTGGGAACGTAATACGCTCCGTTCGGCAGCTTGAGTTGCAGGATATTCAGCGCGACGGGGCTGATGTTGGATCCATCGCACGCGACTTGTACGCCGCCATTCACGGTCGTGAAGCGGTTGCGAGTCGCGGCGGGCTGGTTATCGGGGCACATGGCAGCGCCGAGCGCGGCGCGCCAGGCCGGCGAGCTGCGGTCGCCGGCGGGAAGGGGCGGCAACTGCACGCTGCTCGATCCCGAGCTCGATACGCCGTTTTTCTGCCGGGTCTCCTGCTCGCTCAAGAAGAAGAAAATCTTGTCCTTCTTGATCGGGCCACCCACCGCGCCGCCGAACTGGTTCTGATTCAGAATCTGCTTGCGTTTGGAGCTGTTGGGATTGTCGCGGTTGTAGAAGAAGCTGTTAGCGTTCAGCGCCGTGTTGCGGAAGAATTCGAAGGCGGCTCCGTGAAATTGATTCGTTCCTGACTTGGTGACCACGTTGACGTTTCCGCCGGGATTGCGCCCGTAGCTGGCGTCGTACGTGGAGGTCTGAACCTTGAATTCCTGAATGGCGTCGGGATTGGGAACGGCAATGCCGGCGTAGATGGTGCCGTCGTTGGAGCTTCCGCTATTGGCGGTGTTGTTGATGGCAACGCCATCCATCTGAAAATTGTTCTGGCCGGGGTCGGCGCCATTGACGCTGATGTTCTGCGTACCCTTTCCCAACTGCGAGGCGTCGGTGACGCCGACGGCGGTTCCGGCCGAGAGACCGAGAATCTGCGTATAATTCCGGCTGGTCAGCGGCAGTGAGGTGACGGTTCGCTCGCCTACCACGGTTCCGAGCGTGGAGTCGGCAGTCTGCAAGGCGGCGGCTTCGGCCTCGACCAGGACCGTCTCAGTCTGTCCGCCTACTTCGAGAGCACGGTTCAAAACGGGAGTCTCAGTTACGTTTACGGTAATCGAGGGTACTTCGGCCGTCTTAAATCCCATCGCCGCAAATTTCACCTGGTAAGTGCCGGGCGGTAACAGAGCAAAGCGATAGTTTCCATCGGCGCCCGTTTCTGTCGTGCGGACCTGGCCGGTTTCTTTGTTGGCCAGGGTAACCATGACCCCGGGAATGGCCGCGCCAGACGGGTCGGTAACCGTGCCGGTGAGGGCTCCGGTACCGGCGGACTGCGACATGACGTTGGCGGCGCTCAACAGCAACAAGGCGGCCACGATCTGCCACCTGGACACACCAATGGTTTTCATAGTCCTCACCCTTCAAATACGGCGGTCGCGCAGCGCGAACGAACTCAGGAGCTGATACGACGCGTTCGACTAACGATGGAGCGTTTATACCAAACGCATGTTTTTAGTGTCAACGGATGTAGGTCCGATTTGACGCTCTCTTGACGGAAGCACTGCGCCCAGGTTAGATCGATCACACAGACGAGACGGAGGCGGGAGATCTCGGTTGCATGGTACACTGCCGCCGAGATGCGATTACTCCTGATTGTTGCACTTGCGATTCCCGCGTTCGCCGCGGACAACCCCGGCCGCTGCACGGACACTTCGAAGCCCTTTTCGCCGGGAGCCGGCGATTGGAACGGATGGGGCGTCGACGTGGTGAACTCACGCTTTCAGCCGCAGCCCGGGTTGACCGCCGCGGATGTTCCCAAGCTCAAGCTGAAGTGGGCGTTCGGATTTCCCGGCGAGAGCCGGACGCAATCGCAACCCGTACTCGTGGGCGGGCGTGTCTTTGTCGGCAGCACCGCCGGCACGGTGTATTCGCTGGATGCTGCCACGGGCTGCATCTATTGGACGTACGAGGCGGGCGGGTTCGTGAAGGCGGCGCCCAGCATCGCGCGGTCTGATAACGCGGGGCGATGGATGGCCTACTTCGGCGACGGCAACGGGTTCGCGCACGCTGTCGACGCGGCAACCGGACAACAGGTGTGGAAGCTCAAGCTGGACGAGCACC
>CAYMHP010000003.1:11055-12291 GCA_964390225.1 uncultured Solibacteraceae bacterium | reverse complement strand
GGTCTCCCACGTATTACAAAGGCCGGCTGTACGTGCCGCTGGCTTCGGGCGAAGAGACGCTGCAGTCGTCGCCGAAATATGAATGCTGCAAGTTCCGCGGGAGTCTGGCGGCACTGGACGCGAAGACGGGCCGCCTGATCTGGAAGACGTACACGGTGCCGGATCCCGCGCGGCCCTATAAGAAGAACGCCGAGGGCACGCAACTTTGGGGGCCCGCGGGGGCAGGGATCTGGTCGTCGCCCACGATTGACGAGAAGCGCGGGCGCATCTACACCGGCACAGGCAATTCGTATACTGGCGTGGACCTGCCGACCAGCGATGCCATTCTCGCGTTCGACCTCGACAGCGGCAGCCTGCTGTGGTCGCAGCAAGTGACCCCGCACGACAACTGGATTCCGGGATGTCCGAAGTCGGTGAATTGTCCCGAGAATCCGGGCGAAGATCTGGACTTCGGCAGTTCGCCCGTTCTGCGGACCGTCGGCGGAAAGCAGGTGCTGGTGGCGACGCAGAAATCGGGTGTGGTGTATGGGCTCGACCCGGATGAGCGTGGAAAGGTTCTGTGGCAGACGCGACTGGGCGTGGGCAGCGGACTCTTCGGTGGCATCGCGTGGGGCGCGGCCTACGACGGACCGAATGCCTACACGGCCGTCGCCGATTTCAATAAGCAGGGCGGCACGCCGGGGCTGTATTCGGTGCGGGTGGACACGGGGGCGAAGACCTGGAGCGCAGCGGCGCCGCAAAACGCAGGCAATCCCGCGCAGGCGGCAGCAGTCTCGGCGATGCCGGGCGTCGTTTTTTCCGCGTCGTTCGGCGGGCACTTGCGGGCATACTCGTCGGCCAACGGCCAGATCATTTGGGATTTCGACGCGCGGCGGGATTTCGAGACCGTGAACCAGGTACCGGCGAAAGGCGGTTCGTTCGACGGCGGCGGCGTCGCGATCTCACACGGCATCGTGGTCACGACGTGCGGCTATGGATTCGCGGGAGGCACGCCGGGAAACGTGATGCTGGCGTTTACGGTGGACGGGAAGTAGCGGGAGTCCTGAGGAGAGAAGGCCCGCGGCTTGCGCCGCGGGCCTTTTTGCGGTTTAGAACGAATACTTCAACGCTAGCTGGATCACGCGCGGATTGACGCTGGTGCTGGTGATCTTCCCGAACGCGGCGGAATTCACGTTAATCAAGTTAAAGGGGAACGTCGCGGGAGCATTGAACTGAGCGTGATTGAAGATATTGAAG
>CAYMHP010000003.1:0-11045 GCA_964390225.1 uncultured Solibacteraceae bacterium | reverse complement strand
GCACGGGGTCGGCCTCGACGTGGGTGACCACAAGCGAGGAGCCATTGCGGCGGTTGGAAACCCGAATTGAGGCTGTCCAAACGTCGTGCTGAAGATTGAAAATTGCGCGCCCTGCTGGACGAGAAGCAAATTCGTGTGATTGAAGATATTGAAGAACTCGGCGCGGAATTGAATATTGTGCCGTTCCGTCAGATGCGTGTTCTTCATCAGAGTCACGTCCCAATTGAACTGGCCTGGCCCTTGGATGATTCCAACACCCGAGTTGCCGAAATCAGTAGCGATCCCGTCGCCATTGGCGACCAGAGGCGGCGCGCAGAACGCGGCGTTATTGAAGTAGCCATCGATGCGATCCTTGACACTGCCGGAGGTGCCGAGTTGGCCGTAGGTGACGCCAGGGCAAAGCTGCGCACGGCTGTATCCCCCTTGCGTCGTCGTGGCGCTGGTGCCGTAGGCCGTGCCGCCGCGGCTGTCGATAATGGTAAGCGGCAAGCCGGTCTGAGCGGTTGTCACGCCGGAGATATTCCATCCACCCGCCACTTTTCCGAGCACACCTTTGCGTTCCGGAAACGGCAGATCGTAGCTATAATTCACCACGAGCCGGCTGGGGCGGCTAAAGTTCGATGGGCCGTACTGCTGCGCCGTGTCGGTCGAAAGGTTACTGTTTGCGGTATTGGTGAACGAGTTCGTCAGCGATTTGCTGAACGTGTAAGAGGCTTGCATCAGGAAGCCGTGAGAGAACTGCTTCCGGACGGTGGCCTGGAAACTGTTGTAAGTTTCAATTAAGTCGTAGGCCGTACCCTGCAAACCGGCGGCCTGATAGCCCAGATACGGAACACGAAGCAGAACATTTCCAACGGTGTTCCTGGTCTGCCCGTTGACCGGGTTGGACGGGCTGGCCAATTGCGCGACGTTATAGTTATGGTTGTAATCGGTCAAGTTAATGCCGCTCGAGCCGACATACCCGAGTTCCAGAACCCATGACGGCGCGAAGTTATACTGGAAAGTCATGTTGTACTGGCGCACGGTCGGTGTGTGCATTACTTCGTTGATGAAGGGCACATTGAGATACGAGCTGTTGACTGCACATCCGCCGGGCAAGGTGTCGCAGTTGGGCTTGATCCAGCGCTGCGCGAACTCGCCGACCACAGGAGTATCCGGGAACGGCTTTTGCAGTGTATACGGATTGCCAGGCAGGTAATCGAGCGTGACCGCGTACGGGTTGCCCTGTTCGACCGAGTGGACGAAACGGTCTGCGCCAACCCGATCGTAGAAGATACCCGCTCCGCCGCGGATCACCAGCTTTTGGGTAGCCTGGTAAGCGAATCCGACACGGGGGCCGAAGTTACTGAGGGGCGGATGCTCGCGAATCGGCAGAGTCTTATCGCTGACCAGCACTCCGGGGGGCGGCGCAGGGTAGTGGTCCTTGTAGTTGCTCGGGACGACCCATCCGGCAAAATTGGCCGGATTGTACGCTCCTGGCGAGCTCGGTCCCGCGGGCACTTGAGAGTTCGGTACGGTACGCAACTGGCTCAGCCAGGTTGTCGTCAGATTCCCGTATTTGTCGGAGAGCGTGCCGTCGTACTCCCAGCGAACACCGAGATTCAGAGTTAGTTTGCTGCTGACCTTCCAGTCGTCCTGTACGTAGGCGTTCATGTTCGGCAGCTTGTAGCCGTGGATGATTCCGTCCGGCCCGCTGCGGGTGCAGAAGAGGCACTCGAAAATGCTGCCCGGGCCGCCGACCAGTACGTCGTTAAAACTGCCCATCAACAGGAAGCCGCGCTCCAAGCCGGCAAACACGATCGGCCACGATGTCCACTCATGCTCGAAGCCGGCGCGAATGGTATGCCGGCCATGCGTCCACGAGATCTGGTCGGCAGCCTGCATCTGATTCGTCGGGCTGAAGCTGGGGTTTAGTCCACCGAACATGTTAAAGCCGTTAATGATCATTACCATGAACGGAGGCTCGGTCTGATTCGGCGCAATGTTGATGCCGCCGGCCACGTTAGCAGGGATCATGGGAGTTGTCCCGAGGTTCTGGCTGGTGGCGCCCGGTGGTAGCGAGTCGCTGGCTTGGGCTAGGTTGCGCTGGTAGGAGATTCTGGCCTCGTTAACAAACGTGTTGGTCGCCAATGTAGTCAGTTTGAGCACCGCGCTTGTGTTCGCGTAATACTGGTGAGTCGGAGCCCCCGGCAACTGGGCGTTCAACGTAACCTCCTGCGGGTCGCGGGTGTAGAGATACCGGGTGGCTAGTGTGTTTTTTGCATTGATAACAAAATCGCCATTCACGAGCACCTGGTTTTCTTTGTAAAGGGCCGGCGAGCTGAAAAGACCCGGCCCGAAGCCGTATTGCTGCGCGCTCGGAATGTAATAGCTGCCGTCCGCATTCTTCAACTGAACGATTTTCAGGCCGACCGGGTTCAGATTGGAACCATCGCAGGCGAGCGGCGGGCCAAAGCCCGGAAAATTGCAGTTCGCAGCCGCCAGCGCCTTAGCGAATGGAGAATTGAGATCCCCGCTTCGATCTCCCAGCGGGATGTTGGGCAGCAGGTTGTAAGAGGTTCGACCCTGCACAGCGACGCCGTTGCGTTCGCGGATGCCCTGGTAGCTCCCAAAAAAGAAGATCCTGTCCTTCTTGATGGGACCCCCGATTGTCCCACCGAACTCGTTCTGGTTGAGGACCTGTTTCTGTCCCCGGTTCGCAATCGTGCGATTGAAGAAGAAGTCGTTCGCATTCAACTCGGCATTGCGGAAGAATTCAAACGCCGAGCCATGCAGCTGGTTCGTTCCGGATTTGGTCACGACATTCACGTTTGCGCCCGGATTTCGGCCATAACTGGCGTCGTAAGTGGATGTCTGAATTTTGAATTCCTGAATGGCGTCCGGATTGGGGATAGGGATACCGGCATAGATGCCGGAGTCATTCGAACTCCCGCTGTTGGCGATGTTGTTGATAGCCACGCCGTCCATTTGAAAGTTATTCTGTGCCGGATCGTTGCCGTTCGTGCTCATGTCCTGGGTCGCTTTTCCAAACGACGACGCGTTGTTCACGGGGGCGGCAACACCAGCCGACAAATTCACAATTTGGGTGTAATTGCGGTTGCTGAGCGGCAGCGCGGTGACGGTCCGCTCTCCGACGACGGTGCCAAGGGTCGAATCCGCCGTCTGTAGCAGCGCCGCTTCGCCCTGGACGAGCACCGTTTCGGTTTGGCCGCCAACTTCTAGCG
Organism: uncultured Solibacteraceae bacterium; assembly: GCA_964390225.1. Taxonomy (GTDB): domain Bacteria; phylum Acidobacteriota; class Terriglobia; order Bryobacterales; family Bryobacteraceae; genus PSRJ01. The sequence continues at coordinate 7,821 of CAYMHP010000003.1, read as the reverse complement.
TGCGGTTCAAAACTGGCGTCTCGGTAACGTTCACGGTGACGGACGGAACCTCGGAAACCTTAAATCCCGCGGCCGAGAACCGGACTTTATAGGTGCCGGGCGGGATCAGCGAAAAGCGGTAAACACCGTCCGCACCAGTTGTGGTTGTTCGTACCTGGCCCGTTTCGTTGTTGGTCAGCGTCACCGTAACGTTTGGAACGGCGGCGGCTGAAGGGTCGGTCACGGTCCCGGTGAGCGCGCCGGTTCCGGCCGATTGGGCCATTGATACCGGTACCGAGAGACACAAGATCGCGACAAGGATAGAGATCGAGCGGAGTGGCTTCTTGAATTTCATGTATCCCCTTTTTCGGGTGGGCGGTTTCTTTCCGCGGTGCGCTATCGTTCTCAGACCTGTAACGACGTATTCCCGGCGCACCCACCGGATCTCACCCACCAGTGCATCATCGGCGATTGTATGATATACTCCCCACACCAGAAGTCAAAAGAGCGTCAAATTTGCGCGAGGGGGTAACTTGGGGCTCCCTGTCGAACGGTTTGGATTTGGACCTTTTAGCCTCGACATGGCGGGCAACCGGCTCTGCCGTGACGGCGTCGATGTCGACCTGAGGCCGCAGGCTCTTCACGCGCTCAAAGTCCTCCTGCAAAACACTGGCAGACACGTGGATTACGAGCGGATGATCCGCGAAGCCTGGGACGGGACTTCGGTTTCCCGGCATACCGTTGCCGTAACCGTGGGGGAAGTCAAGAAGGCGCTGAAAGAGTACGGCTCCTGGATCAGCTACCGGCCGAAACTAGGCTACCGGTTGGAACCTCCGAAATCGGACGACCTCGTTCGCAAGGGTTGGCATTTACTGAACCGCATGACGCGCGAGGGGTGCGAACAGGCGCTCGCCTCTTTCGAGCGGGCCGCGGTGGAAGACTGCATGGATTTCCGCGCCTTTCAGGGAATTTCGCAGGCTTACCTGGTGCTCGGCGCCTGCGGCATGCGGCCGCCGCGTGAGGTCTACCGGGCGTTCCTGGAGGCGCATAAACGCGCCGTAGCCCTGGGCGGGATGACTCCGGAATTGCGGGCCAGCCGCGCGCTGGGCCTTCACATGTTCGAAAAAAGGCGGCAGGAGGCGGAGTTCGAATTGCTTCGCGCCTGCATGGAAGACCCGAACCTGCCGGCGGCTTATACCAATCTCACCATGGTCTACACCTCCGACGGACGGTTCGACGAAGCTCTCGAGCTGTTGAACCAGGCGCGCCACGTGGATCCGCTCTGGCCCGTCCTGGCGGCCACGGAAATTAACGTCCGGTTTTGCCGCCGCGAATTCGATTGCGCGGTGGCCTGCGGCAAGCAAGCGCTCGAACTACACCCGTACCTGCCGCTGGTGCGTCTCTTTTACGCGCTGGCATTGGAGTTCGCCGGGCGGACCGAGGAAGCACTCGAACAATACCGGATGGCCGGCATTCTCTGTCCCGATCTCCCCTGGCTGCGCGCCCTGGAGGGCGCCTGTCTTGCCAAGCTCGGCCGGCGGGCGGAAGCGCGCAAAATTCTGGAGGAGCTTCGCCAGCTCCGCGCGACTGAGTACGTGGATGCTTATTACGTCGCGCTTTTGTACGATGCGCTCGGCGATCGTGACAATGCCTTCCACGAGTTGGAGCGCGCCCGCGAGGACAATTCGGCGGCTCTCCCCATCGTGGATGTAGACCCGAAGATGGATTCGCTGCGGCGCGACCCGCGTTTCGCGCGCATCCGCGACGGCCTGTTCGTGCGAACGGCGGCGTAGTACGGTATCTGTTTTTCAGCCGCGCCAGTGATGGCCTGTGAAAAAATGCGACCCGCGCCGTTACGGGACGCGGCGGAAAAGACCGGCTTCAGCCCCGCCAGGGCGGGGTCGAGATCTGCGCTCACTTCACCGTGTTCTCGGCGGTGGAGACGGCCATCAGCTTCTTCAGCAGCGCAACCGTGCTCTCGTGCGGAGCCCGCACGCCGCCGGCATCTGCCCCGACACCTAGCGCCACATCCAAAGGCGTGCGGCCCTTCTTATCCTTCGCATCGACCCTGGCGCCGTGGTCGGCCAGGAATTGGATGATCGGATCGCCACTACGCGAGGCAGCGCCGTGCATAGCGGTGTCGCCCTGCGCGTTGGCGGCGTTAATATCGACTCCCAGGTCCAGGCAAATCTTGATGGCATCGATCACCTCGGCATCGGTACCGCGCGTCTTCCCGTCGCGCCAGCCCACTCCGGCGGCGGCCATAAGGGCCGTGGTGCCGTCCTGGGTTGCAAGCTTGGGGTCTGCGCCATTATCGAGCAGCACGCGCATCAGGGCGACGTCCCCGGATTTGGCCGCGCGCAAGAACGGAGTCGCGCCCGCGCTCAGTGTCCGGTCGGCGCCGTCGAGGACGCCGCGCGGTGGGATGAAATTGATCAACTGCGCGTTCGGGTTCGCCTTGTGCGCCAGCAGCAGCTTGACGAGCGCAACGCTATCGAGCTTGTCCGCGATCTTCGGAGTAGGCCGCGTAGTGATGTCCATCGTGTGCATATCGACGGCGGCATACAACGGAGTTCGTCCCCGGTTATCCGAAGCGTTTGGGTCGGCGCCTTTCTCCAGCAGAAGACCGGCTAGATCGTAATGGAGGTTCACGATCGCCACGATCATCGGGCTGGTTCCATCGGGATCCGCGAGGTTGGGGTCGGCGCCGGCGGCCAATAATATTCGGGCGGACTCGAGATCGCCCTGCCGCGCCGCAAACAGCAGCGGAGTGAAGCCGCCACGCGGGAAGTTCATGGGAACGCTACCGCTCTTGGGCTTCAGCTTGGTGAAGTCAAAAACCGCGGAACGCGCATTGACGTCGGCGCCGTGTTGAACCAGAAACTGCACGACGGCCGGGTGTTTCTCCGCGGCCGCCCACATGAGCGCCGTCTGGCCCCGCCACTTCTCGGCGGCATTCACCTGCGCGCCATGTTCGATCAGCGCTTTAACCGCATCGGCGTTGCCGGATCGCGCCGCGGTCATCAGCACGGTTTCGCCTTCCGATTGCGCGGCATTGGGGTCTGCGCCAGCCTTCAGGAGCTTCTCCACCATGGCCGCGTCGCCGTTCATCGCGGCTTGAAACAGCGGAGTAATCCCGTACCGGTTGGCGGCTTTCGCATTCGCGCCCGCGCGGATCAGCAGATCGGCCGTTTCGACATCGTCCCAGTGCGCGGCCCACAGCAGCGCCGTTGAGCCATCGGCCTGAGCGGCATTCACGTCCGCATGTTGGTTCAACAGCGCAGCCACCGCCGCTTTGTCCTGGTTCATGGCGGCATCCGCCAGCGCGGAATTGGAGCCTTCCGCAAACGCCGGTGCGGCGGCGACCAGCAGGACAGTCAAGTATTTCAGGCGCATGGACGTATCGTTTACAGATCGGTCAACGGGCCGGTGCTATCGCCGACGTGCTCCTGCGGAACCCCGGCCTTTTCCAGAATACTCACCAGCAGGTTCGCCATCGGAGTGGCGTCCGGATACTTCAGGTGACGCCCTCCCTGCAGCTTGCCCGCGGCTCCGCCCGCCATGAGGATTGGCAGCGGATTGTGGTTATGAATGTTGCTGTTGCTCATGCAACTGCCATAGAGGATCAGCGAGTGGTCGAGCAGGTTGCCGTCGCCATCAGGCGTGGAGCGCAGCTTCTCCAGGAAATGAGCCAGCATCGAAACGTGATAGTTCTGAATTTTGACCAGCTTGGCCAGCTTGACGGGATCGTCCTGGTGGTGCGAGGTGGCGTGGTGCGGCTCGGGAACGCCGACTTGCGGATACGTCCGCTGGCTGAGTTCGCGCGCCAGCATGAACGTGAAGACGCGGCTGATGTCGGCCTGGTAGGCGAGCGCCAGAAGATCGAACATCAGCTTGGCATGCTCGTCCCAGGAATCCGGAACACCGACGGGAGCATCCGGCACCGCTAACTGCGAGCCGGCCTGCTTGGAAGCGCGCTGGATGCGCCGCTCGATTTCACGCACGTCGTCGAGATACTGGCTGACGCGGTCGCGGTCGCGCGGCCCAAGGCCGCCCACAAGCCGCGTCACCTGCTGGGTGTTGGTGTCGAGAACGCGGCGGTCCACCGGGAGCCGCGGCAGCTGTTCGGCCTGGCTGCCGCCCTCTCCAAAGAGCCGCTCGAAGACCGCGCGCGGGTTGATCTCCATTGGATTCGGCGTCGTCGGAGTACGCCAGGAAATCGTGTTCATATAAGCGCAACTGTAGCCGGTATCGCACGCGCCCACCAGTCCGGTCATGTCCTCGGTGGCGACTTCGAGCGAGGGGAACTGGGTGTCCTGCGAGATCCGTTCGGCGGCGATCTGGTCGATGGTCACGCCGGCTCGCACGTCCTCGCCTTCGGTGCGCTTGGGGTGAACCGCGCTGAGCCAGGTCGGGCTGCTGCGCGCGTGGTCGGCGCCGCCGTCGCCCAGAGAATCGGCTTGATGGTGGGCCAGTCCGCTGACCACCACCACGCGGTCGCGGAACGGCTCGAGTGGCTTCAGCACGGGCGAGAATTCGAATCCCGTGCCGGTCGTGGCCGGAGTCCACTGGTTCATCACAGCGCCATGCGGAATGTAGACGAACCCGAGGCGCTGGAGCGGCTTGGCCGCGGTTTTGGTCTGTGCCGTCAGCGCCGGGACCATGGAGTCCAACAACGGCAGCGCCAGAGTGACACCCATGCCGCGCAAAAAGGTTCGGCGAGGTAAGTGCTTTTTCGTGATAATCCGCATTATTCTTCCGGTCTCCTCAATGGCTAAAGCTCACCGTCGTCGCCGCCGGGGCTTCGCCCGCGTCCGTTCGTTTCAACTTCATTTGGAACGGCACGCTTTCCACGATGCCCTCAACCAGCGAGGAAAAATGATAATCGTTGCGGGCGGCCTCGCGCGTGATGGCGCGAACCGCCGGCATATCGTAGTAATCCAGCCCACGTCCCAAAGCGTAGGTCATGAGCTTCTCGGTCAGGTTTCCGACGAAGACTTCGGGCCGGGTCAGGAGAGCGCGCCGCACTTCCACCGGGCCGCTCACTTTGGTGCCGTCCACGAGCACGCCCGAGGAATCGATCGGCGCGCCGGCATCGGTGGTGCGCCATTGCCCGACGGCATCGAAATTCTCGAGCGAGAACCCGAGCGGGTCCATCAGCTTGTGACAACTGGCGCAGGCCGCGTTCTTACGGTGTTCCTCCAGCCGCTCGCGGACGGAAAGCGGTTTGCCGCCCTCGGTGTTTTCCTTCAGCGCGGGCACGTTCGGCGGCGGCGGAGGCGGCGGCATGCCGAGAATGTTTCCGAGAATGAACTTGCCGCGCAGCACGGGCGACGTGCGGGTGGCGTATGAGGTCACCGTGAGGACGCTTCCCTGCCCCAACAGGCCCCAGCGGTTTTCGTCCGTGAGCGTCACGCGCCGGAAGTGAGTGCCATAGATGTTCGGGATACCGTAGTGCCGCGCCAGGCGCTCGTTGACGAAAGTGTAGTTCGCCCTGAGCAGATCGAGAACGTTCCGGTCCTCGTGCACGATGCTGTCGAAGAACAACTCCGTTTCGCGCTGCATCGCCTGCCGCAGGTTGTCATCGAAGTCGGGGAACTCCTGAACATCCGGCGCGATGTTCTTCAAGTTGCGCAGGAACAGCCACTGTCCGGCAAAATTGTTCACCAGAGCTTCGGACCGCTTGTCCGACAGCATGCGACGGATCTGCTGCTGCAGCACGGCCGGTTCCCTGAGCTTGCCTTTCGCGGCGAGATCGAGCAACTGATCGTCGGGCACGCTGCTCCATAAAAAGAACGAGAGTCGCGAGGCCAATTCCAGATCGCTGATGCGGTAGACGCTGCCGGGGGCTGCGCCGGCGGGGTCCGGCTCGAAGCGAAAGATGAATTCTGGGCTGGCCAGGATCATGCGGAGCGCGCTCTCGATGCCGGTTTCGAAGTTTCCCTGATTGCGGCCGGATTGGTAGAAGCCGAGCAGGCTTTCGAGATCCGTCTCGTTCACCGGACGGCGGTAGGCGCGGCGGGCCAGAGTGGAGATCACTTCTTTGGCGCAGGGCAATTCGTCGGCGCCCGGCGGCGGATGGCAAACAAAGATGCGGCGGCGGCTCGGCGTGTCGCCCGGCCCGGTTGGGTTGAACGGCCCGGCGATCACCATGTTTTCGATGTGCGGCAGCCCTACCTCGTCCACGGGATCGATGGTGGTACGCAGAAATGGCTGTAAAATCTGATCGACTTCGGCGTGGTCTTCCTGAATGAATGTGACCCCCACGGAGCGCGGGCCCGCCTTCACTTTCACGCGGGCCTCCAGGCGGGCTTCAATTTCCGGCGCCACGCCCGTGGGATTCGCAATCAGCTTCTCGGTATCTTCCTTGCCGCCGATGGTCGCAAGGTGCACGCGAGCGCCGTCGAGGATGGTTTCGACCTGGTGCGACTGCTCGAGCCCGCGGATTACATCGACGGTATTGCGGGCCAGCTTCACGCGGATCACGTACTCCCCATCGAGCGGGAAGTTGTGACGCACGAGGATGCCGCCGCGGGTTCCCAGCGGCATGCCCTCCAAACGCTCATCCTGGGAGAGGTCCGGACGGGTGCGATACGTCTGCGCCACCGGCCGCGTAGATGGGTCTCCAACGGCCAGCCGGCTGAGTTTGCGGGAAGCCGACATGTAACGTTCCAAGAGGAGAGGCGAGACGCCCAGCACGTCGGCGATATTATCGAACCCGTAGCTTTCATCGTCAGGGGGCAGGAGCGAAGCCGCATCCACTTCGATGCCGGCGACATCGCGGACGGCGTTGGCGTACTCGGCGCGGTTCAGGCGGTGCAGGGTGGCGCGGCCGGGATTTGGAGTGGCCGCAGCGGCGCGGTCGAGCGCATCTTCAATGGAACGGACGAACGCGTTGAGCGAAGCGGCATCCGGACGGGGCATTCCTTGCGGAGGCATGGCGCCGGCGCGAAGCTTACGGACTACCTTTTCCCACAATTCGGCGGAGTCGGCGGGCTTCGCCGGATCGGCCTTGTCGAGCATCAGGCCGGCGGTTTTGGCGCGCTGGTTGTGGCAGCCGACGCAATATTTGTCGACAAACGCGCGTTCGGGCGCGGCCGAAGCCTCCGCAGCCGGCGCGCCTTGTTGGGGGCCTGCGAACAGCGAGCCCGCTGTCAGCGATAGAACGATTAGTGCCGCGGCCGGAACCGGCAAACCTCTGCGCATCAAGCCTCACCCATCTCCAAGTATGTACATTCATCTTAACTTGCGAGATTCTCAGGGCCGGCGCAAAAGGAATCAAATCGAAGTCAAATTCGACAGAAATGTGGCCCGATTCGCGGCGCCGGGCCCGAAAGAGCTAGTGCGCCCTGACCCGAAAGGAGCACTGCGGCCGGCTCACAGTCTGCGCCTAGCCACCATTCACCGGACACGGTACAATAAGGGTTGGAAGTAGTGGCGAGCCAATTCAGTGGGCGAAAGCCCACTTTTTTGTTGGTCTCGACTCTTTCGCAACGATGCGGGAAGCAGTGGCGTCCAGAATCGAAGAGATCGCGCAGCGCGTGGCCGACTCGGAAGGCATGGAACTGGTCGAAGTCGAGGTGAAGGGCGGCGGAGCCCATCGGCTCGTCCGGATCTCCATCGACAAACCGGCCGGTGTCACACACGCCGATTGCGAGCTGGTGTCCCAGCAGGTGGGCACGATTCTGGATGTCGAAGACGTGGTACCCGGGGGGCGATACACGCTGGAGGTCAGTTCTCCCGGCGTGGAGCGTAAGCTCCTCAGGCCCCAGGATTATCAGCGCTTCCAGGGAAAGAAGGCAAAGATCACGCTGCGCGATGAGATGGAGGGACGGCGCCACT
>CAYMHP010000002.1:43574-50423 GCA_964390225.1 uncultured Solibacteraceae bacterium | reverse complement strand
GGCCTTTGCAACTGTGGGACCTGAAGCACCAGTATCAGTTCATCGGCGGACGCGGTGGCGAGGGTCTGGGGTATGGCCCGCCAGCCGCGGCGGGCGCGGCCCTGGCGAATAAGAAGTTCGGGCGGATTTCGCTCAATATTCAAGGCGACGGCGATTTCATGTATTGTCCCGGCGCGCTGTGGACCGCGGCGCATCACAAGATTCCTCTGCTCACCGTGATGCACAACAACCGCGCTTACAACCAGGAGGTCATGCTGGTAGGGCGGATGGCCAGCGAGCACAACCGGCCGGTGGACCGCTGCACGGTGGGCACGACGTTGACCGAGCCGAACATCGATTACGCCAAGATGGCGCAGAGCATGGGAGTGGAAGGGGAAGGGCCGATCGCGGATCCGAAGGACCTGGCTCCCGCCATCGCGCGAGGTGTTGCGGCCGCGAAACGCGGTGAGCCTTACCTGATCGATGTGATCACGCAGGGCCGCTAGGGAGGCGCCACGATGAAGGTTTTCCGCTGCACTTGGTTGATGGTCGCCCTGACGGGCTTGGCCGCCGCACAACAGCCGGCCGGCAATGCCGAGAACGGGAAGAAGGTGTTCCTGAAGCAGGGCTGCGCTCGATGCCATGGCACCGACGGACAGGGCGGCGCAGGCGCGCGGCTTGCTCCGAACCCGCTGGCCACGCCGGCATTGATTAAATACGTCCGGAACCCAACCGGGACGATGCCTCCCTACAAGAGCCAGGTTACGGACGCGGAACTTGCGGATGTCCGCGCGTACCTGGCTACCATACCGGCGCCTCCGCCCGTCAAGGACATTCCGCTGCTGAACCAATAGCGCGGGGGGAGCGTGCGTCGCGACAGACTGGTTCGGCGCAAGAACCGCGCCGATGACTGGTAAGGCGGGCCGCGGCGAGTTTCAATCGTTCAGTTCGGCACGGACCAGCTTGGCGCCTTCCACCATGGCACGCATCTTGCCGAATGCTACGTCGCGCGGTAGATACTTGAGGCCGCAATCGGGGGCGATGACCAGGCGGTCGGGGCCCACGAAGGGGAGAGCGCGGCGAATTCTGGCGGCGACGGTTTCCGGCGATTCGACCTGCGGAGTCGAGAGATCGAGCACGCCGAGAATGATGGTCTTGGTGGGGAGCGCCTGCAGCACCGAGCAGTCCAAGTTGGATTGGGCGGTTTCGATGGAGACCTGCTTGACCGGCGTTCCCTCGAGTTCCGGAAGGAAGGAATACCCCGCTGGGCGGCCGCTCACCAACGCCGCGTATCCGAAGCAGATATGCACGGCGGTGGTGCCGTTAATGCCTTCGAGCGCGCGATTCAAGGCGGCTACTCCGTACTCCCTGGCTTTGTCCGGGAAGGCCTGCATCCAGGGCTCGTCGATCTGGACGACGTCGGCGCCGGCGGCGAAGAGGTCCTTCATTTCGGCGTTCACGGCGGCGGCGTAATCCAGGGCCATAGACTCGACATCGGTGTAATACTCGTTCTGCGCCTGCTGCGACATGGTGAACGGGCCGGGAACCGTGATTTTGATACGCCGGTCCGTATTGGCCTTCAGAAACTCGACATCGCGAACCTGGACCGGGTGCCGGCGACGGATTTTGTCGACGATGCGCGGCACGGATACGGGATGGCCGCTGCGGCTGGTGATGGTGCCGGGCCGGTCGAGGTCCAAGCCGTCGAGCGCGGTAGCGAAGCGGTTGGAGTAGCTCTCGCGGCGCATTTCGCCGTCCGTAAGAATGTCGAGGCCGGCGCGCTCCATGTCGCGAATGGCGAGTAAGGTGGCGTCGTCTTGGGCCTGCTCCAGCCATTGCGGAGCGACGCGCCACAGCTCCAGCGCGCGTACGCGGGGCGGCATCTGTTTACTGAGCATCTGGCGATCAATCAGCCATTCAGGCTGTGGATAGGAGCCAACCAGCGATGTCGGAAGCACAGATAGATTGTACGCCAGGAGGGCGTGGGAGCTGAGGTTTCAGCTTCGGCCGCGGCATAGTGCCGCGGCTGAAAGCCCGGCTTGACCGCGGCGCATCATCCGCCATACGCTTGACGGGTATGAGCGCGATAACTCTAAAGGTGAATGGACGGACGCATACGCTGGATCTGGACCCGGCGACGCCCCTGCTGTACGCGCTGAGCGACGATCTGGAACTGCGCGGGCCGAAGTTCGGCTGTGGGCTGGGACAGTGTGGCGCTTGCACGGTCATTATGAAAGGACAGGCGATTCGTTCCTGCGTCACGCCGGTCCGCGTGGCGGAAGGCGCCGAGATTACGACGCTCGAGGGAATCGGGACTACCGACAAACCGCATCCTCTGCAGCGCGCGTTCATCGAGGAGCAGGCGGCGCAATGCGGGTTCTGTCTGAATGGCGTAATCCTGACCGCGAAGGCGTTTCTCGATAAGAACCCGAAAGCGACCGAGGAACAGATTCAGCAGGCGATGTCCGGCGTGCTTTGCCGTTGCTTCGCGAATGTCCGCATGCTCCGCGCGATTCACCGGGCTGGGCAGGAGATGGCGCGATGAAGAAGATTCCGGTTGTCACATCCGAGGCAAGGGCGGCGCTGAAAGCCGCCGGCTTTTCGCGCCGCGATTTTTTGAAGACCTCCGGCGCGCTGATCGTCAGCTTCAGCATGGGTACGGCGAACGCCCAATTTGGCGGGCCGATGCCAGGCTCGCCGGATATTCGCCAGCTCGATTCCTGGATCGCGATCGCCGCCGACGGAAGCGTCACCGCATACAGCGGTAAGGAGGAGCTGGGCCAGGGTATTTCCACGGTGCAGGCGCAATTGGTGGCCGAGGAACTTTCGGTCCCGTTCGAGCGCGTGAAACTCATCTACTGCGATACGGGCCTGACGCCGGACCAGGCATACACGGCAGGGAGCCAATCGCATCCGGCGAATTTCAATCACGCCAACCTGGCTCAGGCGAGCGCCACGGCCCGAGAGGCGCTGCTGCGTCTTGCGGCGGAGCGGCTGGGAGCGCCGGCGGAGCAACTCGTTGCGCGGGACGGCGTCATCAGCATGAAAGGCGACGCTTCCAAAAAAGTGACCTATGGCGAGCTGGTGGGCGGCAAAAAGTTCAATCTCGCCGTCGACTCCAAAGCGCGGCGCAAGCCGGCAAGCGAATGGACGGTACTGGGGAAGCCCATACATCGCCCGGATATTCCGGAGCTGGTGACGGCGCAATTCGAATTCGTCCACAATGTCCGCGTCCCCGGGATGCTGCACGGCCAGGTCGTCCGCCCACCGACAGTGGGCGCGACGGTGGTCAGCGTGGACGAGAGTTCCGTCAAAGATCTGCCGGGCGTCGTGAAGGTGGTCGTCCGCAAGAATTTTGTCGGCGTGGTGGCGCAGAAGCCGTGGCAGGCGTTGCAGGCGGCGCGGAGGCTGAAAGTCAACTGGACGGCGGGTAGCGGGTTGCCCAGCCACGCCGACTTCTACCAGCATCTGCGGACGCAGCCGGCGCGGAACACACTGCTGGTGGATTCCAAGGACGTGGAGCAACAACTCGGGGGAGCTGCCACGGTGTTGAAGGCGACCTACCTCCATCCGTATCAAATGCACGGATCAATGGGAAGTTCGTGCGCGGTTGCGGATGTACAGGGCGAAAAGGCGACCATCTGGTCGCCCACGCAAGGCGTCTGGTATCAGAAGACCACTTCCGCCATGCTGCTGGGCCTCAAGCCGGAAAACGTACGCGTAATCTTTCGCAGAGGGTCCGGCTGTTACGGACTGAACGGGGCCGACACGGTGACCTACGATGCGGCGCTGCTCTCGCAGGCGGTCGGCAAGCCTGTGCGCGTGCAACTCACGCGGAAAGACGAGATGGCGTGGGAAAACTTCGGGAACGCGTATGTGATTGACGAGCGGGCAGGCTTAGACGCGCAGGGCAACATCGTCGCGTGGGATCACGAGTCCTGGACTGCAAACCTGGGGAACCGGCCCGGCCCGGGGACTCCGGGCAACATCGTTACGGGATACCTGGCCGGATTTCAACCGCAGCCCTTCGCTGCGCGAGCTTCGGCGCCGCCGCCCACGGCTTATAACAACAACAGCAACGGCGTGCCGTCGTACGTGGCGGGGACGGTGGGAGGCAAAAGCGAAGGGACGGGCACGGTGAAGAGCGAGCGCGTCCTGCTGCACAATACCGAATCGGCGTTCTGGACCGGCCCGCTGCGATCGCCCAACCGGCTGCAGAACACGTTCGCGCACGAATCCTTCGTCGACGAGGTCGCGGCGCACGTCAAAGCCGATCCAGTCGAATATCGCCTGCGGCATATCCAGGATGCTCGTCTGAAGGATGTGATTGCCGGAGCGACCAAGGCAGCGAACTGGGATGCGCGGCCCTCGCCCAAGCCGCAGATTCGCAAGACGGGCATCGCCAACGGCCGCGGGATGGCGTGCGTGTTGTACGAGGGCGACAACGGCTATTCCGCGATGGTGGCCGAGGTTGACGTCAACCAGGACACGGGAAAGGTGACTGTCCGGCGGATAGTGGTGTGCAACGACGTCGGCCCGATCTCCAACCCGGATGGGTTGCGGAACCAGATCGAAGGCGGCGCGATCCAGGGCATGAGCCGCGCGTTGCTGGAAGAGGTGACCTGGGACGATCAGAAGGTGACCACCGTCGACTGGCGAACCTACCATACGCTGCCGTTGGGCTTCGAGGTTCCGAAGATCGAAAGCGTGCTGCTCAACCGGCCCGAGGAGGAAGCTACGGGCGCGGGGGAGACTTCCATCACAGTGGTGGCAGCGGCGATCGGAAACGCGATCTTCGACGCGACGGGGGTCAGGCTGCGGCAGATTCCGTTCACGGCGGAACGGGTGAAGGCGGCGTTGGCGTTGCGCGGGTAGGCAGGTTGAATCACCTGCAGCGGGATGCCATCCCGCCCGACTAGGAGAACGTCATTTCATCCGTGGGATCCCAACTGAGGTGAACCGAGTCGCCCGGCTGGAATGTTCCTAGTGCACGGGGAACCTGGGCAACCACTTCTTCTCCGCCGCTCAGTCGCGCGATGACGCGGACGCAATCGCCGAGGAAGACCGTCCCGGTAACGGTGGCCGGGCGCGAGGGGGCGCCAGTCGCCTCGGGCCTTGGCGCGATGCGCGTCGCCTCCGGCCGCACGCCGATGCCGTCGATCCAATTGACGTCGCCCAGAAAGCCGGCCACGAATTTGGTGCGCGGCTTCAGATAGACCTCTTGCGGCGTCCCGACCTGTTCAATGCGCCCGGCGTTCATGACCGCGAGTTGGTCCGACATGGAAAGGGCCTCCTGCTGATCGTGTGTGACCAGCAGGAACGTGATGCCAACGCGGCGCTGCATGGCCTTGAGTTCGAGGCGCATTTGCTGGCGCAGCTTAGGGTCGAGCGCGGCGAGCGGCTCATCGAGTAGCAGTACGTCCGGCTGCAGGACCAGGGAACGCGCGAGAGCGACGCGCTGGCGTTCGCCGCCGGAAAGCTGCGCGGGGAGGCGGCTTTCCTTGCCGCCGAGGCTGACCAGGTCGAGAATTTCGCGGACGCGCCGCGTAATATCGTGCGCGCGCCGGCGCTTCAATCCAAACTCGACGTTTTCGAGCGCCGTGAGATGCGGGAAGAGCGCATAGCTCTGGAAGACGGTGCTGACATTGCGCTCGTAGGGCTTCCGGGTATTGACGGTTTCGCCTTTGAGCAGAACATCTCCGGAGGTGGGCTGCTCGAAGCCGGCGATCAGCCGTAAGGTGGTCGTCTTTCCGCAGCCGGAAGGACCGAGTAGCGAAAAGAAGCCGCCGGGCGAAAGCGCGAGCGAAACGCCATCGACAGCGCGCTGCCCCGGATAGTGTTTCACCAGGTCGCGCAGTTCTAAGATGGGGCCCATGGAAGCATCACGTGCCGGCTAGTCTTCCTCTTCTTCGCTGCCGATCTGCTGGCTGAGGTAGCGCTCGTAGCCGATCTCCCGAATCTGGTGCACCTGGGCTTCGATCCAGTCGACATGCTCTTCTTCATCCTTCAGCAGCCGTTCGAAGAGTTCGCGGGAAACGTTGTCGCCTTCGTCGCGCGCAATACCGACAAAGCGGTTGTACATGGCCACCGCGTTGATCTCCAGCTTCAAATCGCTCTCGAGCTGGTCACGGACGTTCTGCCCCACGCTGAGTTGCATGAGCTCGGTCATGTTCGGCGTCCCATCGAGGAAGAGAATGCGCTCGATGAGCGCCTCGGCGTGGCGCATCTCGTCGATCGATTCCTCGCGAATATGATCAGCCAGCTTGTCATAGTGCCAGTTCTCGCACATTTCGGCGTGCAGGAAATACTGGTTGATCGCCGTCAATTCTTCCTTCAGCGCCTCATTCAACGCGGCGATAACCTTCGGGTTGCCTCGCATGGTCGAATTGTACCTTGAGGGAACTCTGGCGGACATGGAGGGCCGACTGACAGCCGGCCGCGGGATGACATACGGCCCTACTCAGGACACGAGCTCCTGAATCCATTGCTGCATCCGGCGCCAGTGCGATCCCTTCCAATAAACGCGGCCGCAACCGGGACACTGCAGAAAGTCGTCGTAAAGTTCGGCTGTCCGCCCGGCGATCAGGTGACGTATCTCCGCTTTCGCGGCCGGGCGAAGCAGCGTATTGCATGCCATGCATCGCGTGAAGGGCCGGAAGGAGCGATTGAGATCGAAGCGCTGGACGACCTCGGCGAGTTGGTGGTGACTGTCGGTCTGGCGTACCCAGTAGCCGCGGGTGACGGCGGAATGCTTCAGCAACTCCCGGTCGCGCGTGAGCAGGATGCGCTGTTCACTGGCGGAGACGCGTACGAGCTCCGGATCACTCGCGCAATTGCGGTATTCCGAATCGAACCCCAGCATGCGGAGGT
>CAYMHP010000002.1:0-43564 GCA_964390225.1 uncultured Solibacteraceae bacterium | reverse complement strand
GCCGCCAGCTTGCCGAGATGGACGTCGAGGACGAACCTGGGATCGCGCAGCGGGTGCGGGCGGACCCGCAATTCGGGACCGATGTCGACGGATTCGAAGACGGGATAAACCGAGACGCGGTCGCCGTCACGGACGAGTTGCGCGAAACCGGTGGACTCGCCGTTGATGACGACCAACTCGACTTCGCTGTGGGGCACGCCGAAGCTCTCGATCATGTCCTTCACGGACCCAGGAACGTAGAACTGCTTTTCGAGCGTCTGGAACTGCTGGGAGGGCGGAAGGTGATCGTTCAACTCCGCGTAGAACCGAAACCAGGCACGCGAGGGCGAGGGCTCCACAGGCCCATCGTAGCGTCACCGGGCCCGCGGCGGCGGGTGCGCCACCATCGAACAAAATAGCGCCAGGATGATGGCCACAACCGAGAGATGAACAACCCACATTCGAACCCCCCTTGAACTAGATAACGCGCAGGGCGGGGGCGGAATAGCTCAGGAATTTCGCAACCCCGCCCTGACGGGCCGGGCTGGAAAACTGGCGCGCGGTCGATTTCAGCCGCGTCCCGTCAGGGCGCGGGTCGCGCCGCGAGGGTCAGCTCATTTCAGAGAACGGCGGGGGAGAGTTGCCGGGCAGCGTGCAGGGCGCGTTCGAAGCCGGGCAGTGAGCGCTCCAAATCGCGCCGAGGAATCGTCAGCGAGAGCCGCATGTACCCGCCACGGCCAAAGCCCTGGCCGGGGACTGCGAGAATGCCCTCGTTCTGCAGTAGCCGGATGAACGCCAGATCGTCGGGAATTGGGGTCCGAGGAAACACGTAGAACGAGCCTTGAGGCCGCGGAGCGTCGTAGCCCATGCCGGCCAGCGCATCGCAAAGGAGGTTGCGCTTGCTTTCGTAGCCCGAGACATCCACGGTTGCATCCGGCACCTGGGCGACCACCCACTGCCAAACCGCGGGCGCGTTGATGTATCCGAGGATGCGTATGGCGAAGGTGCAGGCGTTGCGCAGCGTCGCGGCCTCGGAAAGGTGCGGCGGAATCGCCAGGTAGCCGATGCGCTCTCCGGCAATCGCCATGGCTTTCGACCAGGACCAGGCGACCACCGCGCGGTCGAGATGCTGTAGCGTTTCGGGCGTTTTCCCTCCGTCAAAGACCAGGGGGCGATAAGGCTCGTCGCTGATCGCCAGCACCGGATCGCAAATAACCTGGTTCAATCGGCGCAGAACCCCGGCTCCGTAAACCGTTCCGGTGGGATTATTGGGGGAGTTCAGAATGACGGCCTTGGTGCGAGGTGTGATCGCCGCCGCGATCCGCTCCACGTCGGGCTGGAACTGCTCATCGGTTTCTACTGCCACGACCCGGCCGCCATGATTCTCCACGTAGAACCGGTACTCGGGGAAATAGGGATTCAGCAGGATGACCTCGTCGCCCGCGTCGAGAATGGATTTGAGAACGATGTTGATCGCGCCGGCGGCGCCGGTGGTCATCAGGATGTCGCCGGCCGAGAACGGAACCCCGCTTCGTGCGGCGAGGTGCCTCGCAATGGACTCTCTCACTTCTGGGAAGCCGGCGTTCGGCATGTAACCGTGGCTGCGCGGCTGGTTCTCGGCAACCACCCGCCGCAGCGCACCGATGACGGCCTCGGGAGGCTCCACGTCGGGGTTGCCGAGCGAAAAGTCAAAGACGTTTTCGGCCCCGCGCTCCGTGCGAAGCTGGATGCCGATCTCGAACATGCGGCGGATCCAGGAGGAACGTTCCAGCTGCGCAGCAATCGTCCGGGAGACGCTCATGGCGAAGCCCGATTGTAGCGCCGTGCCCATTTAAGCGACAAACGTACGACTCCTGGAGAGTTAAGTGCCTGAATACACAGTGACGGACCGCACAGGATTGCCGGATGGGCGTCCCATCGCTAGAATCAGGGTGCAATGCCCGTATCCGATAGCAAAAAAACGATTCTCGTTGTGGACGACGAGCCGGAGATCCGCAAACTGGTCAGCGCGATGGTATCGCAGTTCGGATACACGGTTTTGACGGCCGACAGCGGGGAGCACGCGCTCACGCTGTACAAGCATCAGCACGGTCCTCTGGAGATGCTGATCACCGATGTCGTCGCACCTGGAATGAGCGGCCCCATGCTGGCTGATAAGCTCACCGAAATGCAGCCCGATCTGAAAGTGCTGTACATCTCCGGTTACGACAACACCCACGTGGTGCAGAAGTACGTTGTGGAGAAGGGCCACGCCCTGCTTTCCAAGCCGTTTACCGTGGACGAGCTGAAGGCCAAGATCAGCGAGTTGCTCAACCGCGCAGCCCGGTCGAACGCGGGGGCGTAGGCTCCTTTCCCAGCCGGTTTCGTAAGCCGGTGTTAAGATCGCCTTACGGTGAAGATCCGGCCCGCGAGCGACCGCGCGCTCCTCGTCTCTTTCGGCGACGAGATCTCCGTCGAAACGCATCGGCAGGTGCTCCGCCTGATGCGCGCGATGGAAGGACGCGGTCCCGGCATTCTCAATCTTCATCCCGCATTTGCTTCGGTACTGATCGATTTCGATCCGCGGCGCAGGACTCATGACGACATCGAAGCAATGGTCAGAGAGCGGATGTCCGCGCAATCGGAATGGAGCGCCGCACCCCCGCGCACCGTCGAGATTCCTGTCTGTTACGGCGGTGCGTGTGGGCCCGATCTCGAGTTCGTAGCGCGCCATACCGGCCTCGAACCGGTGCGGGTGATCGAGTTGCACAGCTCGGTGGAATACCTGGTTTACTTTCTCGGCTTCTCTCCGGGATTCCCATACCTGGGAGGGCTGCCGCGGGAACTGGCGACACCACGGCTCGCTGCGCCGCGCAAATCGGTGCCAGCGGGCAGTGTCGCGATCGGCGGCGGGCAAACCGGCATTTACCCCATGGAATCTCCGGGCGGATGGCGCATCATTGGACGAACCGCGCTGCGGCTTTTCGATGAGGACGCCCGGCCGCCGGCGCTGTTGCGAATGGGCGACCATGTGCGCTTCGTTCCGGTGCCGGAGGTCGGGCCGTGAAGTCGTTGCGCGTCGTATCGGCGGGATTTCAGACTACCGTTCAGGACCTGGGAAGGTTCGGCTATGCGCATTTGGGAGTTTCCGCTTCCGGAGCGGCCGATGCGCTGGCACTGCGGGCAGGCAACCTGCTGGTGGGGAACCCGGAAAATGCCGCCGGGCTCGAGATGACGCTGGTGGGGGGCGCTT
The DNA here is from genome assembly GCA_964390225.1 of uncultured Solibacteraceae bacterium. Lineage (GTDB taxonomy): Bacteria > Acidobacteriota > Terriglobia > Bryobacterales > Bryobacteraceae > PSRJ01. The sequence continues at coordinate 40,353 of CAYMHP010000002.1, read as the reverse complement.
TCGAATTCGAGAGCGCTTCAGCGGTGGCCCTGACCGGGTCCGATTTCGGCGCCGATCTGCCGATGTGGCGGGCCATCGAACTGAACGCGGGCGCAGTGGTGCGCTGCGGAGCGTCGCGATCCGGGGCACGGTGCTACCTGGCGATTCGTGGAGGAATTGCCGGCCGCCAGGTGCTGGGCAGCTCGTCGGCGCATTTGCTCACGGGAGTCGGAGGGCACGCCTTGCGTAGCGGCGATATTTTGAGCATCGGCGAGGGCGCGGTACGCCGGCCGCGCCGGGAAGCCGCTGTGCCCGATCGCCTCCGGACGGGAGCATTGCGAGTGACGCCAGGCCCGCAAGCAAGCTGGTTATCGGATGGATTATTTGGCGACACTTACCGGGTGAAAGAAGAATCCGATCGTATGGGTCTTCGCCTGGAAGGCCCAGCCATACCCAGCCCGGCAGGTCACATGCTGACCGAAGGGGTCGCACTCGGCGCGGTTCAGATTCCGCCCGACGGCCAGCCGATCATCTTATTTGTGGAGCACCAGACAACGGGGGGGTACCCGAAACCGGTGAATGTGATCTCGGCGGATCTGTGGAGGGTTGGACAGCTTCGCCCGCGGGACGAAGTGCGGTTCGAACCCGTCACGATGGATGAAGCGCTCGGCTTGCTCCAGGACCAGGAGAAATGGCTCTATTCTCTGGTATGACCATCGATCTGAACTGCGATCTCGGAGAACTGGACGATGCGGCGCATGAAGCCAAGCTGATGGAATGGATCACTTCGGCGAATATCGCGTGCGGGGGCCACGCCGGCGACGAAGGCACTATGGAACGCACCGCTCGCCTGGCGCTCGAGCGCGGCGTGCGGATTGGCGCACATCCCAGCTATCCGGACCGGGCCAGCTTCGGGAGGCTCGAGATTGCGATGCCGCCCGATGAGATCGAACGCGCGGTTCGGGAACAGATCGAGCGGCTCGAGAGCGTGGTGCAGCGTCTGGGCGGGCGCATTACCCATGTGAAGCCGCACGGAGCACTGTATAACGTGGCTGCTCGTGATGCCGTAGTCGCGCGTGCGGTCGGGGCCGCAGTCGCAAACTGGAACGCCGGCATAACCGTGTTCGGGCTTGCGGGATCCGCGGGGCTCGACGTTTGGCGGAGCATGGGGCTGCCGGTGGCGCGGGAAGCGTTCGCGGATCGCCGATACGAAGCCGACGGCTCATTGCGATCGCGCAAGTTTGCCGATGCGCTTATCACCGAGCCGGCGCAGGCCGCCGCGCAGGCCCTACGGCTGGGGTGCGAGGGTAATACGGATACGATTTGCGTGCACGGGGACACGCCGGGAGCGGTGGGAATCGCGCAGGCGTGCTATGAGGCACTTCGGGCGGCGGGGTTGATGTAGCTGCGGGGAGCGCGCGCGAAAGACAGAACCGCGGCACTGACTGGCTGCGGCCGCAAGACTTGGCCGGGCTTTTCTCCGCCCCGGTTGCGGAGCGGGAACCGCCGGCCTTTTTTGAGTTCGACCTGCCTATTTGTAATGAGGTTGTCATCGAGAAAGGTTAGGATGGGCACTTACCTTCATCAGGGAGCCTCTCGACAATGCAGCAGATGTGTGCCCGCTTGCGTTACGTGTTGGTTGTATGCGCAACATTCGCATGTACCGTCCTTGGAATGCATGCCCAGACGAATAACAGTACTGCCATTCTGACCGGTACCGTCACGGACGTCACCGAGAAACCAATCCCGGGCGCCGGAGTATCCGTCAGGAACGAAGGCACCAGCTTGTCCCGCAACGTCGTGACTGACAGCGCAGGCAAGTTCTCCGTTCCCGAGCTCCCGGCCGGAAGTTACACGGTGGAAGCCTCGGCTCCCAGCTTCGCATCGAGCCGCCGCACTGGCGTAAAACTCGCTGCCGGCGCGGCAGAGACTTTGAACGTCGCTCTGAACGTAGGCGAATTAGCCCAGAGCATCACTGTGGAAGGTACGGTCTCCGTCGCGGCAGAAACGGCGCTGTCGCAAAATACGCTGGAAGCAACTTCCGCCCGATCCGAGGTCAGTCCCGAGTTCATCCAGAACTTTGCGTCGCCCGTCGCCGATTACACCGAACTCCTGAACTACACGCCCGGGACATTCAGCGTGAATCCAAACGGCGTGGGATTGGGAGACAGCAAAACCTATTTCCGCGGGTTTAAAGACGGTCAATACACGATGCAGGCAGATGGCATCCCGTTCAACGACACCAATGACCCGACGCACCACTCCTGGGCCTTCTTCCCCAGCCAGTTCATTGCCGGAATCGACTTCGACCGTAGCCCGGGAACCGCTTCGACGATCGGCCCCACGAACTTCGGGGGCACGGTCAACCTGCTGTCGCGGAGCGTGGCCTATTCTCCGGATATTCGCGCCACCGCGTCCTATGGTTCGTTCAACACACGGATGTTGGCTCTAGACCTGGACACCGGGCAATTTGGCGGGACCAACAAAAAGTCGAGTCTGAGCATCAACCTGCACCAGATGCTGTCCGACGGCTACCAGACTTATAACTATCAGAAGCGGCTAGCTGGATTCATTAAGTACCAATATCGGTTGACCCAGAGAACCACGTTTACCCTCTTCTCGGGCCTCGTGGATCTTTGGACGAATACGCCGAACCTAAAAGGCCCCACGCGCGCCCAAGTGGCGCTATTTGGCGACAACTACCTGTTGAGCAATGACCCGAGCCAGCCGAATTTCTTCGGCTACAACTTCTATCATGTGCAGACCGACTTTGAATACATCGGCTTGCACTCCGAGCTAGGCCATGGCTGGGTACTCGACAACAAGGTCTACACTTATCGTTACTGGAACAAGCAGAACTACAACGGATCGACCATCAGCAAGACCAGCGCAACGGACAAGCTGAACGGGTATCGCAAAGTGGGCGATACCCTCTCGGTAAGCCACGAATCGGCCCGCGGCATCCTGCGGACTGGACTTTGGTTCGAGTGGGCGTATACCGACCGATACCAGATCCCGAGCGATCCGCGGACCTGGGTGGATGCGGCTCTGCCGAATTTCCATGAGCACTTCATTACGCTATCGACGCAGCCGTTCATTGAATACGAATACAGGGTAACTCCGGCACTGAGCATCGATGCGGGCATCAAGTTGGCCGATTACAACATGCATCTAAAGCAGTTTGCCGACAACGGAAAGACTGTCGGCAGTCTGGGAGGAGCGCCTTTCACGGAGCATTCGACGAATTACCACGCATGGAACCCGGCCGCCGATGCACGTTACAAGCTGAGGAACAACTGGTCTGTGTATGCGCAATTTGCGATGGGCAGCGTAATTCCGCCCAGCAGCGTCTTCGACTCACCGAACGCACAAGTGGCGGTTCTGCCGAAACCCACTTCGGTTAAGACCTACCAGGTTGGGTCGGTGGTGAAATTCAACCGCTGGACGCTAGACGTGGACGGATATTACAGCCATTTCCAGAATCCGTACGGCTCCTTCGTCGACCCGACTACGGGTGAAGCGTACTTCTATCAAACCGGGCCGTCTAACAGCAAGGGCCTGGAAGCCGAGAGCAATATCCTCATCGGTTATGGATTCAGCCTCTATCTCAACGGAACGATCGGAACAGCGAAGTTTGCGCAAAGTGGTTTGTGGGTCCCGAATACCCCGAAGAACACCGAAGCGGTGGGGCTGACGTACCGGATGAAAGGTTGGGACGTGGGCTTTATCGACAAGCGTGTCGGATCTATGTGGAACGACAACGGCACCCATAACCAGGCAATCCCCATCGACCCGTTCAACATTGCAAACCTGTTCGTCAACTACACAGTGAGAGGGGATTCGTGGCTGCGCGGCACGAAGTTCCGTTTTGGCATCAACAACCTGACGGACAACCACAATATTGTGGGCATAACCGCCGCCTCCACATCGAGTAACGCACCGGCGCCCGGAGACGTTCTGACCCTCGTGCCGGCTCGCAGTTTCTCGGTGACGAAGACGTTCGGATACGCACCCAAGAGATAGCGTCGCGACGCGTGATGCCGCGACGCTAAAGTAGAGAAAAAGAGATCGCTGGAGCAGCCGAATGTTCCACCTTATTCGGTGACTTCTTCGTCTTCCTCGATCTCTTCTTCCTCGAGTTCGTCTTCTTCCAATTCTTCGCCCGCCATGGCATCTCCGGTCATGATCGACTCGGCGATTTCGGTCAGCGTTTCGTCGGTCTCCTTTTCCTCGTCCAGGGTTTCATCGAGGAGTTCCGCCGTCTCGGCCTGCCCGAGCATTTCGGCCATCGACCGGGCCGTACCATACGCGGAGATTTCGTAGTGCTCCACCTTTTGGGCGGCGCCGATTAAGGCCGCGTCCAGCACCGGCGATTTTTCCATCTCGGTGATGAGCTTTTCTCCCTCTTGCAGCAAGCCTTGCATGCCCTCGCACTTCCGGCTGCCCGGCTGCTCTCCCATGGATTCGAAAATTCGATCTAACCTCTTCACCTGCTCCCGGGTCTGTTGCAGGTGTTGCTCGAAAGCACTCGCCAATTCCGCGTTGGAAGCCGCGGCCACCATCTTGGGCAGCGCTCCCACGATCTGCTTCTCGGCATCGTAAAGATCCTCGAGTTCTTCGCGGAACAGATCTTCAAACTTCGCTTCTTTCATATGAATTCCCTCGGCGCTCAATCTCGGACGGGTATGCGCGCGTAGGAGTGAGCAGCGGCGTGCCCAAAGCGGGAAACCTCACGAAACGTCCAGCCCAATTCAGGCGATCTTCCAACGCTCGCAACTGGCGCGGGCCGGCCCGCCGCCGACGTCGGGCTTAATACTGAGTTCCAGGACGCAAACCTCGCTCAAATCGACGTCGTAATCCTCGGTCTCGCGAGTCGATCCTCGCGGGCTGAAATTCCATTGCTGGCGAACAATCTCCCGCAGAGTCCGGCTGCCATCGGCCGACCAACGGAGCGCAAACTCCTGCGTCCGCTCTGATTCGGAGTCGGCGAATTCCAGCCGGATACGACGGATGCGCTGCGGGGAGTCGAAGCGGAGCCGGATCAGCTGCTCACCCGGAACAGCCGCGCGCCAGCCCGGACCCTCTTCGGATGTGAACAGGTTCTCGAGCGGAAAATTCGGGTCTTCCGACGTAACATCGGCACTCGCCAAGGCAGGTATATCCAACCAATTTTCCTGGGGTTCCAACCCGGCACCGGAGGCCATGACATTTTTGCGCATACCGGTGCTCCCGCACGCGGAGCGCCACCGTTGCGTCAGCGTATTTGAACACACCTAGCGTAAGCGACTGCGGCCGCGCCGAGCATGGCCCGGGTTCTGGCCGCGTAACGTTTCGGTAACAGGACCCGCGGCATGACTGCCGCGCTTCAACACGCCAGCTAACCGTTACGCGACTGAAGTTGCGGCGGCGGGGACGAGCGCCTCGAACTCTGTGCGCAGGCGATCGAAGGTGTTCAGCAGGGCATTCGCGCTCACCGTTCCCCAGCCGCAAGAATAAAGCGCCAGGCGAAGATTGACCACCGCCACTGCCCAGCCGAACATCAATTCGCTGCGGATCAGCGCGGCGGCGAGGTCCGGGCGGTCGGAACGCGCTTCCACCATCAGAAGTTTTGCAGCCAGCGCAATGCGGCCAAAATCGGCGCGCAATTCCCGCAGGTAAGCACGAAAAAGATGAGACCTTTGGGCCCGCAGGCGGTCCTCCAAATTTTGGGTGAAGCCCGGCTGCCCGCGAAGAAAAACAAAATCTGCTCCATCCAGGAGCCGCAGCATCGGACGATAGCGATCGATGCTCCAGTCGTCCAGGGGATCAAAAACTGCCGGAACGTTTTGCGACCGGAAAACGAGACGATGCAGCAGCAGGACAGCCAAAGCCGGGATCGCGGATACCGCCAGCAAGATCAGCGTGAATAACATCCGAGTGCCTGGATGCATTTTCCGCTGGATGGAATGTACAGAGTAGTTCCAGAGGTACTGGTAAAGGGCCAGATATTAACCGACGTAGATAGCCGGAAAGAAGGGGGCGTATGTTTTCCTGCAGAATCAAGCGGCGCTAACAAAAAAGCTATCTAAATGGAGCACCGATATGGCGATATGTCCGTATATGCCTGAGAAGCTCATGACTGTAACACCCTCCGGTGAGCGCAATGAGACTGCTATTCCCGCCGAGCAGGATTTCCAAACCGATACGGTTACGATCCCGGTAAAGCTGTGCAACCTGCCGCCGTTCCATTCGGTCGCCAACCAAGTGTTGGCGCTCTCTTCCGATCCCGACGTCGACCTGCAGCAACTCGCGGCCGTGATGCAGGCGGACGCGGCGTTCGCGGCCGAGGTTCTGCTGCTCGCGAACTCCTCTTTATTCGGCTTCACATCGCGAATGCACGTTTTGCGCCACGCGGTGGCAATTCTGGGATTGGAGCGGATCAAGGCCCTGGCGGTGACTGTTGCGATGCGGGCTTTCCTCGTCGGCAGCACTCCCGCTATCCGGCCCTGCTGGAGACATAGCACGGCGTGCGCGGTAGTCGCGGAAGAGATCGCGCTGCTGTTCGACTTCTCGGGCGATCGCGCCTACACGGCGGGGCTGATGCATGACATCGGCCGGCTAGGTCTTCTGAAATCGTACGCCTCGGACGTCGCGCCGGTTCTGGCCGGTGAATATAAGGATATGAACGAAGTCCTTCGCGCCGAGCGTGCGGCGGTGAACGTCGATCACGGCGTCGCGGGCTCCTGGCTCATGAAGAATTGGGCATTTCCCGAAACGTTCTCGGAAATTTGCGAGCATCACCACAAGCCTTTGGATCCGACCGACTCGCCGTTGCTGCAGCTGGTGAAAATCTCATGCCGGATCGCCGATTCACTGGGCTATGCCGCGGTGATCACCAAATCCACCGTGAAGTACGATGAGATGGTCTCCGCGTTGCCGGCCCACTTCCGTCGCGGCTCGTTCCCCAGCGAAGAACATCTGCAGGAGACCATCGCCAGACGGCTCTCGGCATTCGAGCAATAGGACGTCCCGGCCTTACTCGGACAAGCCGTCGCTCGAAAGCGGCGACGGCGCAGCTTCAGAGTGGCCTTCGGAAATCAAGATCTCCACAATCGAGGGAAAAAAGAAGCGCCGGGGCTGACGCGTTGCCCCGGCGCCGAAGGAGCGATGACGTTTTCGCGGATGCAGCCGAACCAAACCCCCCGGCTGCATGTTCATAATTGCAGAACCGCCCTCCGCATCACAGGTCCAGGGGTACTGCCGGGGTACTGCTATCCAAGTAACCGGCGACGCGGACTGCTGGGGCTGAATAGTGAATTTCGGCCGCGCCAGTGATGCCGCCTTTCACGAAATCGGCGGTGTATCATTGTGGACACCATGCGATTTTTGGCTGTTTTGGCTGCGCTGGCGGCGGCGCACGCCCAGACTCCGGCCTCCGACGGCGCGACGCGAGCCGATTGGCCGTCCTACGGTGGGAGTCCGCTTTCCTGGCGCTATAGCGCACTCGACCAGATCAACACCACCAATGTGCAGAAACTGGTCCCCGCGTGGATTTTCCAGACGGGAGATTATGCCGAGAATCTGCAGGCGACGCCGATCGTTGTCGACGGCGTGATGTACGTCATCACTCCGCATCTGAATGTGTTCGCGCTCGATGCAGCCGCGGGCCGGTTGCTTTGGCAATACAAATATGGGACTCCGCGGCCTGGCAGGCCGGGCGGCATGACGTTCGTGCAGAACCGGGGAGTAGCCGTCGGAGACGGCAAGGTCTTCTTCGGAACGACGGATCATTACCTCGTGGCTCTTGACCAAAAGACTGGACGCGAAGCGTGGAGAGTCGCGGTCGACGATGCCAAGCAGTGCGGCTGCGACATCACGGCAGCGCCCCTGGTGGTGAAAGACAAAGTAGTGGTGGGCGAGACGGGAGGCGACGCGTCGCACCGGGGCTACCTGACCGCCTTTCAGACCAAGACCGGGCGCCTCGCTTGGCGCTGGTATGTGATTCCAGGGCCGGGCGAGCAGGGCCACGAGACCTGGAAAGGCGACAGTTGGAAGCTGGGCGGCGGCGCCCCTTGGATGACCGGCTCCTACGACCCGGAACTCAACCTCATCTATTGGGGCACGGGCAACGCGGGCGGCGATTTCAACGATACCGACCGGCTGGTCCCCGGTGCCAAGGGCAAGGAAGCCAACCTGTACACGGCCAGCATTGTCGCTCTCGATGCCGATACCGGCAAGCTGAAGTGGTATCACCAGGAGGTTCCCGACGATCTTTGGGATTTCGATTCGGCGTATGAGGCGATTCTGATCGATCGGCCCGTGAACGGACGCATGCGCAAGCTGATCGTACACATGAACAAAAGCGGGTTGACCTTCGTGCTCGACCGGACGACGGGCGAGTATATCGGCGCGTTTCCTGTTACCGAAGTCACCACCTGGATTTCGGGCGTCACGGAGGACGGCAAGCTGGTGGGCCGCAAGGAGCCGGAAAGCGGAAAGGTGACCAGCGTCTGCCCGAGCGCGGCGGGGGCAAAGAGCTGGAATTCCATGGCATACTCGCCGCGCACGGGTTTCGTATACACGCCGGTGAATGAGGTGTGCAACGATCTCACTTCGAATGTCACGGAGGCCCAGGAGGGCCGGTTTCACGCCAATGGCGGCTTCACGATGAAACTGCCGCCCAATCGCACCACCTATAGCCACGTGGATGCGTGGGACCCGGTCACGCGGAAGCGGGTCTGGAGCATGCCTTACAAATACGTGCTGCTGGCGTCGATGTTGGCGACGGCCGGCGACCTCGTCTTTACCGGTAACCCGGAAGGAGAGTTCTTCGCACTGGACGCGCGCACCGGCAACAAGCTGTGGACTTACCAGACTGGAGCCGGCCACCGCGGATCGGCGGTTTCGTACGCGGTGAATGGCCGGCAATATATCGCCACGCCGACGGGCTGGCAGCAATCCATCACCGGAACGCAATTGGCGCCGCTCTTCCCCGATCAGACGTGGCGCGGGGGATCGAGCCTGGTGGTCTTCGCTCTGCCGGAGGCAACGAAATGAGGCGAGTTTTCCTCGGACTGCTGATCGCCGGCACTCTGTGCGCGCAGGACCTGCCGCAAGTTCTCAAAGACGGAGAGGGCGTTTTCAATAAGACCTGCGCGACGGGCTACTGCCACGGAGCGAAAGGTTTGGCTGGTGGAGCACCGCGGCTGGTGGCGCGCGGTTTCGATCAGGGTTACATCAACACCGTGGTTTCGCGGGGAGTACCGGGCACCGCGATGCCGGCGTTTGCGGGGACCCTGTCGCGCGCGGACCTCGTGGCCGTGGTTGCCTATGTCGCCACGCTGAATGGGATTCTCAACCCGAACTTGAATGCCGGTCCGGGGGGACCGAGGGCGGCCGGACCGGCTGAGGCGCCTCTTCCACCGCAGGCCGCCAAGGGACGCGACCTTTTCTTCGACGCCGTGCGCGGATTTGGGCGCTGCTCCACGTGCCATGAGGTGAACGGTGTGGGCATGCCTGTGGCGGCTCCCATCGGCAAGGTCCCCAAGGACGTGCGCGATCTCCGCGGCCTGGCGACGCCGGATGTGGGAACCGCAGTCGTGGACGGCGAAAGCATGCCCGCGCTCGTCCTCAGCCAAGGCAAGCAGCGGACGGTTTTCTACGATTTGACTTCGGTCCCGCCGGTGCAGCGAACGGTTGATCCGGGCGCGGTCAAGATCTCGGCGGGCAGCGATTGGCAGCACGCGTCCGTTATCGGCGTGTACAATGACGCCGAGTTGGAGTCGATTCTCGCGTTCTTGCGAGCAGCCGTCAAGCCGTAGCGCGGCGCCCGCGCCCTTACTGCGGCGGAGCTTCCGGTTGCGGAGCGCGTTCCGACGCCGGCTTGTGGAAAACCCTGCCCAAAGCCCGGAAGAACCGGTGGCCGTCTTTCTTTCCCTTGGTTGCGGAATCCGGGGGAGGTGGGGCCGAAAGCGGTTCATTCACGACGGGATCGTTCGCCACGTTCGGACCCTTGGACACCGGCAGGGCCGGCGGCATCGCCAATGCTGGCGGCATGATTCGCGCCGCCGATACGCCGGAATGGGAACTGCCGACCGTCGGCGGCGCATCCAACTGGGTATTGGGAGGAGGCTCGGGAATGCGGGCGCCACTGTGCTCCGCGTTTGCACCAGGGTCGGTCACGCGCGCCGCGGAGGTGGGCCGAGCAAGCGATCGCGCCGCAACGTGCTGAACGCGAGGCCGTGGGTGCTCGACGGGCTGAGCTTTGGGCTCTTCGACCGGGGCGGATGCCGTGGAGGTCTCGGATGCAGCAACCGGCGCGGCCGCGGCCACGGCGACTGCAGGAACCGGCGCGGAACTCAGGGCCACAGCCGCCGGCGGGATCAGCGGTTTAGGAGGGAAGAGATCGGGAAGCGGGGCAGGCCGGAGCATCGCCGACGTCGAGTAGGCGGCGAACAACGCGATGCTTACGGCGGCCGCGCCGATTCCGGCCTGAGCTACGCGGACGAACGGAAACGCGTTTGCCGGCCGCGGATTAAAGGACGCTGCAGGCTTCGCCGGAACCGAAGGCGGTTCGGCATCGGCGGGCCGTGCCGTCGCAAATTCGGCCGCCGCGGACATCAACCGCGCGTTCTCGAACGGCTCCAACATGGCGCGGAATTCCTCAGCCGATTGGAAACGCTCGACGGGATCCTTGGCCAGCGCAGTCAGCATGACCTCGTTGAGCCCTGCCGGAAGCCCCGGCTCGCGCGTGAGTGGAGGCAGTGGCGCCATCTCCACTTGCGCGCGCATGACGTCGAACGCCGTTTCCAGGTCGAAGACCTTGGCGCCCGTGACCATCTCATAAAGCACGGCGCCCAAAGAATAGATATCGGTGCGGGCGTCGAGGCTGGAGCCTCCGCGCACCTGTTCGGGGGCCATGTACCATGGAGAGCCCACGGGAGCTCCGGATTGCGTAAGCCGGACATCGGTCGCGGTCTTGGCGAGGCCGAAATCCGTCAGCTTCACCTTACGATCGGGGCTGATGATCATGTTGGCGGGCGCGATGTCGCGGTGCACCACGCCGTGCGCGTGCGCGTAGGCAAGCGCAGCCAATGCTTGCCGGGCGTAACTGATCCCTTCCGCCAGCGGCAGCCTCTGCCGCGCCAGCAGCGCTTCCAGCGACTCGCCCTCGATGAACTCCATCACCATGAAAAATTCGTCGTAGAACCGAAAGGCATTGTAGACGGCCGCGATATTGGGATGGTGCAGCCGCGCCTGAACTTGCATCTCACGGATAAACCGCTGCTCCTGTTCCGGATCGGTGCGACCCGAGGCCAAGAGTTTCAATGCCTCGATTCTCTTGGTGATCACGTGTTGGACCTTGTACACGGCTCCCATGCCGCCGGAACCTACGGTCCCGATCACCGTATAATCGCCGACAACGCTGCCAGGTTTAAAGCTCAAACAAGCCTCCGTCTTTATGGCCTGACCGTGGTCAGGAGTAGTGCGATGAGCGTACCGATCAGCAGCGAGAAGACACCCAACATGACAAGCTGCCTCTGGCTCAGACCGGTGGAAACGACCACGCCGAAACTCGGCAGCAGGTCGCTCGTATCCTGGGCCGCGGCGACGCGTTCCACGAATACAGGCTGGGGCTGAAGATCTTCGATTGCGGGCGCCTCGTGTTCGCTCGCCGCGGGTTCGCTCGTCTCGGCGACGGCAGGCTGCACGTGTTCTTCGTGGCTCGCAACCGAATAGATACTGCCTCGCAGACCATCTGCCACGCTCTCCAGGTGCGCGCGAAACTGCTCGGCGCTTTGGAAGCGGTTGGAGGGATCTTTGGTTAGCGCGGTAGAAAGGATCGGGTCGAACTGCGGAGGCACACCAGGTTGGATGCTACTGGCGGACGGCGGCTCGGCGCTTACGTGCGCCAGCATCACCTGGAAGTGACTGAACGATTCGAAGGGCAGACGGCCCGTGAGAGCCTGGTACAGGACGACACCCACGGAGTAGAGGTCAGCCCGCGCATCGATCGTGCGCCCCTGGATCTGTTCCGGGGAGATGTAATTCAATTCTCCCAGCACCGAACCGACCTGAGTGAGATTCGGAGCGGATAGCGGCTTGGCGAGCCCGAAGCCTGTCAGCTTCGCAGTGGCATCGGCCGTGATGATGATGTTTTCCGGTGTGACGTTCCTGTGGACAATTCCACGCTCGTGGGCATATGCGAGCGCCGCCAACACTTGCGCGATGTAGGAGACGGCCTCAGACCAGCGCAACGGCCCGGCTTTCATCCGTTCGGCCAGCGTAATACCATCGACGAGTTCCGTAGTCATGACCAACTGACCGTCGAGCTCGGCCGCGTTGTAGAACGTGACGATATTGGGGTGGAGCAGGCCCGCATGGACCTTGATCTCCCGCAGGAAGCGCTCCACGCGCTCCTGATCGTCCGAGGCCCGGGGGAGAACTTTCAACGCCTCCATCCGCTGGCTCAAATGATTTCTGACTGTGTAGGCAACCTCCGGTTTGGAACCGTCCAGAACCCCGACAAATTCGTAGCCACCAACCGTCTGCCCCAACTGAAAACTCATGAAGTCCCCCGTAGCTGTTCTTAGGTTGGCTAACGCCCAAACGAAAAAGAGTAAAACCCAGTGAAATTGTAAGTGTGCGCTTATAAATGGTCAATCATGCAATGGTCTACTATGCGTGTGTTTACCATAGTTAGTAAGAATGCACTAACATTTCGCAATCGGGAGTTACCACGGCTGTACCGTTTCAGCCGCACCAGTTATGGCGCGGTTCCGGCGGCGCGAGGCCTTCGGGCAACAGGAACCATGGCACGACTGCCGCGGCTGAACTTCCGGACCGAATGGCGGCGAAGAAGGAGCCGCGGACCGTCGACTTGTTTCCGCCGCGCCGCTGTAATGGCGTGGTTTGCAGTGGGCCAGCGCGCCCCCGAAAAGGTAACCGCGCTCATTATGATAGGTTGTTTTGATTACATCCCATGCCATCAGCCGGTAATCCAGGATTGCGGAAATCGCCAGGTCTGGCCACGGGCGCTGTGATGCTGGCCGCGGCGCTCTCGTGGTGGGGCGCGTTTGCGTTCCGTGATGCCGAAGCGAGCTATCAAGCGCGGTCCGCGGACCCATACCGCATCGCGGACCAGGGAGCCCGCCTCGCAAATGTCCGGGCTGCCCTGCCGCCAAACGCGGTCATCGGATACATCAGCGACATCCCCGCCGACAATCCCCTTTCCGGGCCCGTGTTTACGGTAACCGCGTACCAATTGGCGCCGCGGATCATTCAAATGGGCGACTCGTATGCTGTCGTGTTGGGAAATTTCACGAAGCCAGCCGATTTCGCTTCCGTCGGACGCCAGCACGGGCTCCGCGTCGAACGCGATTTCGGCAACGGGGTGGTGCTGTTCCGAAGAGAGGCGCATCCATAAATGGGAGCCATCGCCTCGATTTTGCTCACAGTCGGGCTCGGCGTTCTGGTGGTTTACCGGTTCGCGGGATTCACCACCATTCAGCCGCGCTGGGCCGCATGGCTGCTGACATTCGGAGTGGGTAGCGCTTTAGGCGCTGGTATCACTGCAGTTCTATTCTTTCTCTTCGTCGCTACCATCCCCGGCGGAGAGCGCCTGGCACTCTGGTCCCGGCTCGCCATCTTGGTGGCAATCGCGTATGACTGCTGGCGAAAACGCGCTTTACCGCAGCCGATGAGCGAGCCGCAGTCGCGATACGCTGCCCTGCTCTGGATCGCATTTGCCGTTGCATTGGTAATCGTGACTTACGGCATGAGCGCGGCGTGGCAGGCCAATCCTGAGGGGAACTCGGACGCATGGGCGATCTGGAATCTTCGCGCGAGATTTCTCGCGGGGGGGCATGGCGTCGCGGCACGCGCGTGGTCGCCGATGCTGAACTTCACGCACTCGGAATACCCGCTGCTGCTGTCGAGTTTCGTCGCCAGTTGTTGGGCCGACGCGGGAACTATTTCCAATACAGCCCCGATCGCGATTTCCTATCTATTCTTTCTGGCGCTGCTTTCCACGGTTACGGGCGGCGTAGCCGCGCTCCGCGGCGCGGTCTTAGGGATTCTCGCCGGGATTTGCTTAATGGCAATTCCCCCACTTCTGGCCGAAGTTCCCGCACAGTACGCGGACGTGCCGCTCGCCTGCTTCCTCTCGGGGGCCACCTTGTTCCTGTTGCTCGATCGCCCCGCATTCGCGGGGTCGCTGGCCGGCCTCGCAGCATGGACCAAGGACGAGGGCTTGCTGTTTTTGGCAGTGCTCTTCGCCGCGCTGGCGATTGTCAAACGCTCCAGCCTATTGCGCTTTATATACGGAGCCGCGCCGCTGACGGCCCTCGTTCTGGTTTTCAAGCTCGTGATGACCCGGGGGACCAACTCGCTAATGAGCGGGGCGCCGTCCGGCCTGGCTTCCAAGTTGACGGATTTCAGCCGTTATCAGATTACGCTCTCGGCAATGCTCCGCGAGATTCCGGCCTGGGCGGTTGGCTGGTATCATCCGCTGCTGCCAATCGCGGTGCTTGCCATTTTGTTGCGCTTCGATCGGCGGCGCACCCGAGACGCGTTGTTCTGTTCTGGAGTTGCCGGCGCTCTTTTACTCGGGTATTTCGCCGTTTATATCGTGACGCCCAACGATCTGCACTGGCAGCTGCAGACTTCACTAACGCGCTTGTTCGTCCAGATCTGCCCGCTGGTGCTGATCGCCGCGTTTGTCTCGATGCGTGCGCCGGAACTGGCCCGTGCGCTAGAACCACCGAAGCAAACTGTCAAACGGCAGCGGCGACAAAAAGCCAGACCATGACGCGGGTTACTGCGCCTTCTGTCCTTGAGCGGCTTTCGATTCCAGATGACGGTAAAAGCCGAGATCCCGGCCGGTAAGCATCTTCGTCGCGAAAATAATTTGGCCGGTATGCATCGCAAAATGCTCGATGACGTGGTACACGGCTTCGAGCACTGTGACGTCATATCCCTGAATCCGCAGCTTGTCCGTGAGCCTCTCGGGGGAGAGCTTGGCGATCATTCCGCATGCCTCGTCCACGGTGCCCCGCAGGCGAGCGAGCAGATCCGCGACGGATGCTCCGCTGCGTGCCCGAAACTCGCCGTCGCGCTCTCTGCGGTCCGGTTGCCCGCCGATGCTGGCGATGATCCACTGACGCACATTGCCGCAAAGGTGCAACACGAGATTCGCGACGGCGTTTTCATTTTCGCTGCCGCGCGCCCATACCTGTTCTTCCGTGAGACTCGCCAGACACGTCTCGATGCGAGTCGTGAACATCTGGAGCCTTTGGACGGAGCAGTCGAGGAAGAGCCGGTCGATTGACGTCTCGGACATGTCAGCTCCTCTTGCGCGAGGACTTCTTCGAGGCGCCACCGCGTTTCGATGCTTTCTTTTTGGAGGCGGTCTTCTTCGAGGAGCTTTTGCGCTTGGGCGGCGGCACGTCGGCGCCGGAACGCCGCGCTTCGCTGAGACCGATGGCGATCGCCTGCTTGGGATTCTTCACCTTTTTCCGGCCTCCCGATTTCAGTTCGCCGTGCTTGAACTCGTGCATCACCTTGCCGACTTTCGCCCGTGCCCGTTTCTTCGAGGCGCCGCCCCGCGACGCGCTCTTCTTCTTTGCCGCCATGTGGATCTCCTTCGCGAGTATTCGCTTCTGCAAGTATATCTTCGGGCCGAAGCGCATCCAACGCAAATCCTCGCAGACAAACGGAAGAAACCGCACGCTCAAAAAGGTGGTCGGTTATTCTGGAAGACAGGCATGAAAGCGCGGGAACCGATTCACGTCATCGGCGGTGGGCTTGCGGGGAGCGAGGCAGCGTGGCAAGTCGCGCGCCGCGGGCTGCGCGTCACCATGCACGAAATGCGCCCCGAGCGGCGCACTCCCGCGCACCAGACGGACCGGCTGGCCGAGCTGGTCTGCAGCAACTCGCTGAAATCGGAGCAGACCTCCACCGCGCCCTGGCTCCTGAAAGAAGAACTGCGGCGCCTGGATTCGCTGCTGCTCGCCGCGGCGCAACAAGCGCGTGTCCCCGGCGGCCACGCGCTGACTGTCGATCGCGAAATGTTCTCCGAAGCCGTTACACGCGCGATTGCAAGCGAGCCGCTGATCGAGCTGCGGCGCGAAGAACTCACGAGCATCCCCGATGGCGTAACAGTCATCGCTACCGGCCCGCTCACGAGCGATGCGCTTGCCGGCGAGGTCGCGCGTCTGACGGGTTCGGAGCGCCTGTATTTCTACGACAGCATCAGCCCGATCGTCGAAGCGGACTCAGTCGATACCAGCACTGCCTTCTGGGCTTCACGTTACGGCAAGTCGCTCGAAGGCACTGACGATTATCTGAATTGCCCGTTCGACCGGCAGCAGTATGAGGCCTTTGTAGACGCGCTGCTCGAGGGGCAGAGCGCTTCGGCTCACATCCCGCAGGATTCTACGCCGTATTTCGAAGCCTGCCTGCCCATCGAGGAACTCGCGCGCCGCGGACGCGAAACACTGCGGTTCGGCCCGATGAAGCCGATGGGACTCACTGACCCTCGCACCGGGAAACGTCCCTGGGCCGTCGTGCAATTACGGCAGGAGAATCTTCGGGCGGCGAGCTTCAACCTCGTCGGATTTCAGAACCATCTCAAATTCGCGGAACAGGCGCGCATTCTGCGGATGATCCCGGGGCTGGCGAAGGCTGAATTCCTGCGCTTCGGCCAGATCCACCGCAATACTTACATCAACGCGCCGGCGCTTCTTACACCGATGCTGCAGCTCCGCAGCCGGCGGGACATCTTTTTCGCGGGGCAGATCTCGGGAGTAGAAGGCTACGTGGAATCGATTGCTACGGGCCTGATGGCAGGCGTGCATGCCGCCGCCGTCGCTTCCGGCGAACTTCCGCGTGCGCTGCCGCGCGAGACGGCGCTGGGCTCCCTCTGCCACTACATCTCGGGCGCGGACTCGACGAATTACCAACCCGCGAACATCACTTTCGATTTGCTGCCGCACATCGAAGAAGAGGCGCGCCGCCGCCTCGACAAGAAGGCCCGCCACGCCGAGGTCTGCCGGCGCGCTCTGGCGGCGCTCGAAGAATTCCGGCTCGCCCATGTCTGAGCTGGCAGGGCACATCGAACGCTATTTGGAAGAGCTCAAGCGCATGGCGTCATCGGCGCACACCATCGACGCGTATGCGGCGGATCTTCGCCAATTCCTCGAGTTCCTCTCACCGCCCGATCTCGAACCGCCGCCGCCGGCGCAAATCGATGTGCTGCTGCTGCGCGAATGGATGGCCGGGCTATACAACGACAAGCTGTCGGCCGTGACCATCCGGCGCAAGCTGGCGGCCGTGCGTGGGCTGTTTCGATTCCTGCTGCGCGAAGGCGTCGTCAGCGTCAATGTGGCGCGCTTGGTGCGCACGCCCAAGGCCCCAAAAACTCTCCCCGAGGTGATGACGGCCGAACAGGCGAATGCGTTGATCGACGGCGTCGCCTCGCAGAAGATCGAGCGTCCATTCCCCGCGCGCGACCGCGCCATCTTCGAGTTGCTCTATGGCTGCGGGCTGCGCATCAGCGAACTCGCCGGCCTCGAGTTGGACGATATCGACCGGGCCGAACGGTGGCTGCGCGTGCGCGGCAAGGGTCGCAAAGAGCGACAGGTACCGATCCCCAAAAAGTCAGCCGAAGCTCTGGAGCGCTACCTCGCCGAGAGGCCGGTGGTTCGCGACGAGCGCGCCGTCTTCCTGAATCACCGCGGCAAGCGCCTTTCCGACCGCGGCATGCGCGGCATCGTCAAGCTCTATGCCACGCTGCTGGCCGGCGATTCGTCGATCCATCCGCACAGCTTCCGCCACGCCTACGCCACGCACTTACTGGCCGACGGGGCCGATCTGCGCGCAATTCAGGAACTGCTCGGCCACGCCCGGCTCTCCACCACGCAGAAATACACACAAGTCTCGCTAACCGATCTGATGGCGGTCTACGACAAGGCGCATCCCAAGGCTTGATGCCGTGTTGCCTCACTTTGGGCAGTTGCGCCGGGAGTTTCGTCCTATGCTCGGTCTCGCGTGGCCGCTAGCGCTTGCCGAGCTCGGGTGGATGGCGCAAGGGCTGATTGACCTCGTGATGGCCGGTCCATTGGGGGCGACGGCGATTGGCGCGGGCAGCCTCGGCAACATGCTGTTTTACCCGATCGCGATCTGCGGGACCGGGCTGCTTCTGGGAATGGATACGCTGGTGGCGCAATCGTTCGGCGCAGCCGATCCGCGCGACTGCCGGCGCACCCTGGTGAGTGGACTTTGGATCTCCCTCGGCCTGACTCCTCCGCTGATGGCCGCGATGTACGCGCTGATCCCGCTGATGCGAGCCCTGGGGACGAATCCGCACGTTCTCGTCCTGTTCGAACCGTACCTCAAGGCTCTCACGGCGAGCATCCTTCCCCTGCTCGTATATAGCGCCTTCCGCCGCTACCTACAGGCAGTGGACGTCGTGAGGCCGGTGACCTTCTCGCTGCTGAGCGCGAACCTGGTGAACGTGGCGGGCAACTACGCGCTGATGTACGGCCACTGGGGCGCGCCGCGCATGGGCCTGGAAGGATCGGGCTGGTCGACGACCATCGCGCGTATTTATATGGCCGCGGTTCTTTTGCTCGCGATCGTATTGCACGAGCGCGCCTCCGGCAACCTACTGGCCGGCGTTTCGTGGCGGCCCGATTTCGCGCGCATGCGGCGGCTGATCGCGCTCGGGATCCCCGCCGCGGCGCAGATCGGCGTGGAAGGCGGGGTCTTCGGGATCGTCACAGTGTTTGCGGCGAAGCTGGATGAGGTATCGCTGGCGGCCCATAGCATCGCGGTGAACGTTGTCAGCACTACCTTCATGGTTCCCTTGGGAATCAGTTCGGCCGCCGCTGTGCGCGTTGGGCAGGCGCTCGGCCGGAAGGACAGCGAAGGGGCTGCCATTTCGGGATGGACCGCCCTCTCGCTCGGCGCCGTTTTCATGGGAACGGCCGCGCTGGCGCTTTGGATCGTGCCGCGGTGGATCGTTCGCGTCTTCAGCGCGGAGGCGACAGTGATCGCGTCCGGCGCGGTGCTGCTCGAAATCGCTGCGTTCTTCCAGCTCTTCGACGGCTTTCAGGTCGTCAGCACGGGCGCTCTGCGCGGCCTGGGCGACACGCACACTCCCATGCTGGCCCACTTCGCGGGCTACTGGTTGATCGGCCTTCCCACTAGCTACGTTCTCTGTTTCCGGTACGGGTGGGGCGCTCCCGGCATCTGGGTCGGTCTGAGTATCGCGCTGATTCTCATCGGCGCCGCCCTGGTGCTTGTCTGGCGCGCGCGGGTCCGCTCACTTCAGAACGACCATAAGACGCTCGTGTAGCCCGTGTTGGCGTGATAGTTCTGCACGTAAGACAAGACTCCGAATTCCTCGTGATAGTTGTAGAACTGCCACCCCGCGTTCCAGCGCACCTTGGGCGAAAGGCGGATGGACAGTCTCGCCAGGGGCGACTGGAAGCTCAGCGGAAACGTCTCCACCGATGCGAGCAGCGACTGCACCGGATCTGTGGTGCCGGAAGGCACCGCCGTCGCGCGGCCGTCGCCGACATCGCGCGTGATGCTATACCCGGCGTAAAGGTCGACCCTTTTCCCCAAGCCAAAGTGCGTCCCCAGATTGGCCGCATGGATGTTGCTGACGTAGATCGTCGGCGTCTGCTGCAGTTGCGGACGGCCGACCCCCGCAAAGAAGACCAGGCCGGAAACCGTATCCAGGTGCAGTTTCATATAGCTCGCGTCGAATGACAGCCAGCTTTTGGGCGCCCACGAGGCGTTTGCGGCGTAATTTCGCGAATGCGAACTGAAGACAGAGAGCGAAACGGGCGCGTTCACGTTGTATATCTGGCGGTACGTCGCCGAAAGCTGCAGTTGCTTAACCCGGTATTCCACGCGACCTCCGATGGTGTGGTAGTTGCGGTCGCTGATCGGTGTCAGAGGGCGGTTGTCCCGCCCAACCTCGCCCTCCAGGTTGATACTCAGAGGCTTCACCGGCCGGATGCGTACGCCGAGCGTGCCGACGTTGAGGTGGTTGTTGCGCTCGTAGGTGGCGTTTTCGAAATCGGTGCCGGGCGTGGCGAACCCTTCCGTCGTCGTAATCAAGCGGTCCGAATATTGGTATCCGGCGTAGAAGCCGAACCACGGAGTGAGACGGAAATTCAAGTCCGTCGAGTTGGCCAATGTGCGGACGCCGAGATAACGAAAATTCAATGTCGCGAACTGCCCCGTGATATTGCTGAACTCGGTGTAGTTGGAATCCCCGACCGTCCGCGCATTGTGCACGGACGTATTGTTCACGATCGTGAGACGATCGGTGGGGAAAAGGCTGACGCTGAAATCCCCGGCCAGCACCGGCCGATCGGCGTTTCCGGTTACAAGAATCTGGCGATTCGCCGCGAGCCCGAAATTCAGGCCCGTGGCCGCTTCATCCAGAGCGAAGTCGCGCCGGCCGCCCGTATACGTCATGCGCGCGTTGAGAGCCCAGTGCTTGCGATTGGTCACCAGATCGCCGAGCCACCCGGGATTCGAGCCGTGGTACGGCTCAGAACGTTGGAACCGCGAAAGGTCGACGCTTGCGGCCGGCGCAAGCGGCGGAATCAGATAAGCCGGACGTGCATAGGGCGAATCGTCCTTGTAGAAATCCCACCGGTGCAGCACGGTAAATTTGAAACCGGCCAGCTCGGCCTCCATGCCGAGGCGGTACTCATTCCATTCCCGCCGGATATCCGTGAATACCGGAAACGCGTTGCCCTGGGAGTCGAATTCCTGCAGACTGGAAAGCGCCGGTCCTGTCTGCGTGTTGCGGCTGTAGCCGGCGCGAAAGCGGAACCGGGATTGCGGAAGCACGGTTACGTCGTGATCTTGCAAACGGCGTCGTGTGTCCATCAAGTGCACACCGGCGGAGATCGTAAGCGCGGGGTTGTAGAACTCATCCATCCGCCACATCATGTCGTAGCGGTAGAGGCTGTCTTTCTGGATGCGCAGCGTGGCCGATTCATAAGGGTCGTTCCCCAAGCCCGTCGTGTTTAGCAGTATCTGATCGAAGAAGCGCCCGTGGCCGTCTTTCGAATCGATGGAAAGACTGCTGCCGAGCAAACGCAAGCCGTTCCGGAAGTTCACGTCGCTTCGATATTTGCCGATGTCGCCGCCGACCTCCGCGAAACGATAGCCCGTCTCGAACGAATTCGTCACGTTGTAATCGCCTGCATCCTGGCCGCCGGCCGGTCCCACGGGCTCGGGAGTGGGAGCCACCACCTGCTGTGCCGCCGCGATGCCGGAAACCGCCAGTATCAATAAATGACTCTTTCGCATGGCGTCACCTCAGAAAGTAGAGATCGCTGTTGGACCCGTGCAGCCGGACATGACAAGTCGTACAGCGCTGATACCGGGGGTCGAGCAGGTTGTGGGTAGGCGAAAGGCGCGTCACGCCGTTATTGCGCGTTCCGAAAGTGCCCGCCCCGTTGTGGCACTGCAGGCACAAGGTGAACACGACGGGGCGCGTCAGCAGCCGCGTGTTCGGCGAGCCATGCGGCATATGACAGATCTCACAGCCTTCCACGCGCACGGGCGGGTGCTCATAAACGAACGGTCCGCGCTTATCGGAGTGGCACTTGAGACAGGGCTCTTCGTTATTGACCGCCTGCTCGACCATGCGCGGCCGCTCCGCCATTCGCCACGTCGGAGCGAATGCGCCGTGCGGGTTGTGGCAATCGGTGCACTGCATGAAGCCCTCGTTCACGCGGTGTTTCGAGGGCATCTCGAACTGCGCCCGCACGGTCGCGTGGCACGTATAGCAGAGCTCCACTTGCGTTTTCGCCAGCAGGTATTTCGGCGTCGGCGAATGATGGATCGAGTGGCAGCTCGTGCACGCCACATCGTTCAGCGTGTGCGCCGAACGGCGGACGTTCGCGCGAGCAAGATCGCGCCCGTGACAGGTGAGACAAGTTTCAATCGTCTGCTTCGGCGTGAGCAGTGAGAACGCTCGCGGAATGGTGTCGGCCCCGCCACCGGCATCGACATGGACCTGCCCCGGCCCGTGACAGCCTTCGCAGCCCGTCCGCTCGGGCGGTTCCTTGCCCGAAGCTACGCTCTTGAAGTGCGGGTTCTTATAGAAATATTCCCAGACATCCGCGTGGCAGGTCTTGCACACCTCGCTGCCGACATAACCGGACTTCGGCGGCGACTGCGCAACAGCGCTTCCGCACGCGAATAGAACGCAGATTCCAAGCCAGCGGCTCCGGGACGACGCGCATGCCATATGTCGCCATAATACTGGAGCGTTGGCTCACCAACGCGAGCCGCACAACAATTTTTACGTAAAACGCACAAATAAGGGCGTATGGCTATTTTTTGGGCGCAGCTTCTAGCGGCCCTCACATACAATTGCAGAGGAGGGTGACATGAAACTCGCCAGATATTTTCTGATCTTTGTGGCTGCGTGCTGCCTCGTGGCCGCCCCGCAGCAGAAAAAGAAAGCCGGCTCTACAGGGACAACCCAGACACCGGCGACGAAGACCTCAGCCGCGGAGAAGACCTCCGGGAAAACGCAGTTACTCGATATCAACAGCGCCAGCGAGCAGGAGCTCAAGCAGTTGCCCGGTATCGGCGACGCTTATGCTGCGAAGATCGTCCAAAATCGCCCCTACCGCGCCAAGAACCAGCTTATCCAGAAGAAGATTATCCCGGCCGCAACCTACGACAAAATCAAAGACCAGATCATCGCGAAACAGGGCAGCACCCCGGCCAAAAAATAACCGCGCTCAGGTCCGGCGCTAACCGGATTTCGGTCGCGACAGGGCACTCCGCAATCGGCCGACCGCGAGTAAACTAGGGGTAGGAGTGCACTCGCACGCACATGGCCACGGCACGGCAAGCGTCCTTCGCTGGTCGCTAGCAGCGACCTTCCTGTTTGTTCTGGTTGAGCTGGTCGCCGGCATCCGGGCACATTCTCTGGCGCTTCTTTCCGATGCCGGGCACAATTTCACCGACACGCTGGCCCTGCTGCTCGCCTGGATTGCGAATTACCTCGAATCCAAGCCCGCCGACGAGATCAAGACCTATGGTTACCAGCGCGCCGGCGTGCTCTCCGCTTTCGTAAACGCACTGACGCTCGTCGCGCTTTCGGCCTGGATCTTCTACGAGAGTGTGGGCCGTCTTCGATCGCCCGAGCCCGTTCACCAGAACATCATGCTGGCCGTGGCGGTGCTTGGACTCCTGTTAAACACAGGGATTATGTGGGCGCTCCGTGCGGCCCGGCATCGCGATCTGAACGTGCGCAGCGCATTTGTCCACATGCTGGGCGATGCGCTCGGCTCGATCGCGATCATCGGGGGTTCGATCGCGATTGCGTACACCGGGTGGGTTCAGATCGATGCGCTGCTATCCATCGCCATCGGCGCTCTGATCGTCTGGACCGCGTGGGACATCATCCACGAATCGCTCAACATTCTGTTGGAAGGCCTGCCGCGCGGCATCACGCTGCAGGACGTGATCGGATCGATGAAATGCGTGGAGGGCGTGATGGACGTTCATGACCTGCACATCTGGAGCCTGGGTTCCAGCACCCACGCTCTGAGTTGCCACGTGCTCATCGCCGACGTCCCGCTGTCCGCCAGCGACGCCATTCTCCGCCGTCTGAACCATCTATTGGCCGACCGTTTCCGCATTTTTCATACGACCGTCCAGTTCGAACACGCCTCCTGCGCTCTCTCCGAGAGCGGTTGCGTGATCCCGGTGGAAAGCGAGCGCCACGAACACGGCCCGCATTAGGCACCGCCAGCGGTCGCAGCCGCGCCGACTCCACACACTTCCGGACTCGGATACAATCTGAGAACGCTCAGAGCCGTTCTCCCGAGTCGTGTTTCCAACGGAGGCCGGCGCTCTGATCAGGAGAGGAGAAACAGGATGGCCAACGACGAAAAGGACCGCAACGAGGATAACGATTTAGGAACTGCGCGCTCGCGGCGCGATTTTGTCATCTCCGCGACCGCCGGCCTGGTCGCCGCTGCAGGCTCGGTTTCCGCCGCAGGGCTGCAGGTGGTCGAGGAGAATGTCGAAATCAAAACCCCGGACGGCACCTGCGATGCCGCCTTCATTCATCCGGCAAGCGGGTCGCATCCGGCCGTGTTGATCTGGACCGATGCCTTTGGTCTCCGCCCCGCGTTTCGTGAGATGGGCAAGCGGCTCGCCGCAGAAGGATACTCGGTCCTTGTGCCAAATCCCTTTTATCGCGTCGCCAAAGCTCCGGTCTTCGACGATGTCCAGTCATTCAACTTCGGGAACCCGACCGATCGCGCCAAACTGGGCCCGCTGATGGGCTCGATCAACGCGGATGGAGCGGCCGAAAAAGATGCCACGGCTTTTATCGCCTTCCTGGATTCGCAAAAAGCCGTGAATAAAGGCAAGAAGGTCGGCACCCAGGGCTATTGCATGGGCGGACCGCTCATCGTGCGAACCGCCGCAGCCGTCCCCAGCCGGGTCGGCGCCGCCGCATCGTTCCATGGCGGCGGACTCGTGACGGACAAGCCCAACAGCCCGCACCTGCTAGCCCCCAAGATCAAGGCGCACATGTATTTCGGCATTGCGTCGAACGATGACAAACAACAGCCGGATGCCAAGGACAAGCTGAGGGAGTCCTTCGCCGCGGCGCACGTTCCCGCCGAGATCGAGGTCTATCAGGAGTCCGTGCACGGCTGGTGCGTGCCGGATATGCCGAAGCAGGGCAACGGCAGCCCCACTTACAATCCACCCGATGCCGAGCGCGCCTGGGGTAAATTGCTGGTCCTCTACAAAAGCGCCATCGCGTAGACTCAGGGCGCAGGCGACGTTGCTTAACGGGGCATCGTCGCGGACTACTGGAATGCGCCGGCGAGAAAGATCGCCGGCGCTCCCTTCCGGTTTGTTTGTTTTGGCAAGAAGCTTGCACTTGCCGCGTGCTTGAACTTCGCCATCAGGCCTGTCGTCTTCGTCAGTGGGCTGTTCTTCAGCGCTGCTGTAGCTCTCTACGCACAGGTCTCGCCCGGTCCCCTTTCCAAAGCGCATCAGTCGTTAGATAGCCCTCTGAAGTGCGCGAGCTGTCATACGTTCGGCGCTGGCTCACCGAAACTCAAGTGCCTGAGCTGCCATGGCGAGATTCGCGCCCTGGTGGCGCAACACGAAGGGTTTCATGGACATGAGGTCAACCGCGCCAAAGGCGACCTGGATTGCGCTCGCTGTCATACCGAGCACCTGGGCGAGAACTTCCGGATCTATAAGTGGCCGACTTCCAAGGATGATTTCGATCACCGCACCACCGGCTATCCGCTTGTCGGCCGCCATGCCGGTTTGACCTGCGAGCAGTGTCATAACTCTCGGCATATCCCGGAAGCCGACCGCAAGCGAATCATGAACAGGGACCTCAATCGAACGTTCGAGGGACTGCATCCGGCCTGCCTCAACTGTCACGAAGACCGCCACGCGGGCCAACTCGGCGCCGATTGCCAGAAGTGTCATGACTTTGCGCATTGGAAGCCGGTTCGCTCCTTCGACCATTCGTCGACGCACTTTCCTTTGACAGGCCGTCATGAAAATGTCGAATGCGCCAAGTGCCACAAGCCCGAGGCGGCCAACGCCAAGGTCATTCAGTACACCGGGCTCGAGTTCGCCCAATGCTCCGGCTGCCACCAGGACCCGCACCACGGCGCGTTTGCCGCGCGCTGCGAATCGTGCCACAACACCGACTCCTGGAAGCAGGTGCATCTCACCAGCGGGTTCGACCACAGCAAGACCAAGTTTCCGCTAGCCGGCAAGCACGAGGGTTTGGCCTGCCTCAAATGCCACAAGGATTCCAATTTCAAAACGCCGGTCGCGCATGCGAAATGCATGGATTGCCACCAGGACCAGCACAAAGGTCAATTCGTCAGCCGGACTGATCACGGCGAGTGCGCTTCCTGCCACGTGGTGGAGGGGTGGAAGCCGACCACGTTTACGGAAGTCAGCCACCGCTCGACGAGTTACCCGTTGGCCGGCAAGCATACGGGTGTCGCGTGCGCCAAGTGCCATACACCGGCCGGTCTGGATACCAACTATCACCCGGCCTCGAAGGCCTGCCTCGATTGCCACCGGGATCCGCACGCGGCGCAGTTCGCTGCCGCGCCGCGCTTAAACCGCTGCGAGGATTGCCATACCGTCGCCGGTTTCCATCCCAGCACGTTCACTCTGACGCAACATCAAACATCGCGTTTCGCATTGAAAGGCGCGCACAGCGCCGTGGCCTGCCAGGAGTGCCATCGAAAGGAAGCCGGGCCGCCCGGCGCCGACCGGCAATTCCATTTCGGCAGCACCGCCTGCGAGGCGTGCCACCAGGATCCGCACCACGGCGAATTCCCAGAGGTCCTCAAGGCCAGCGCCAAGCCGGGACAGGACATCTGCGAATCCTGCCACGTCGTACGCACCTGGCAGCAACTCAAGAACTTCGATCACGGTACAACCACATTCGCGCTCGCCGGCGCGCATGCCCCGCTGCACTGCGGGGATTGCCATAAATCGAATGCACCCGAAGCCGCCGTGCGGGAGATTCCGTTCAAGACAGCGCCGGAGCGCTGCGAAGGCTGTCACGAAGATATTCACGGAGGCCAGTTCCGCAAAGGAACCGATCCGGTGGATTGCGCTAGCTGCCATTCGGCCACGCACTGGACGGCGACTCAGTTCAACCACGACACCGCCAGCACGTTTTCTTTGAGTGGGGCACATGAGGACGTCCCCTGCCGGCTTTGCCACACAGAGCGGCACGAAATCGCCGGACGCACCGTGGTGATGTACAGAGGCACACCTCGGGAGTGTTCTGCTTGCCATCGGTAATCCTAACATCCGTAAGAGTTTGCATACTAACTCGAACGTTTTTGCCAGGGCGGTTTTACATGCCTGTGCCATTTAGCACAGGTAAGTGACTTGTTCGGTTCGCAACAGCGTGGCCGACGAATTGCCCATTCCGGAAAGATTCGTTACGGGGATGCGAGAAGCAGAACTCATTCGACGCCGGATGGCCCGAGCCCTGGTCTTTGCGACAGCTCTCGCGGCGCATGGTCTGCTCGCGCAGACGCCGGTGCGGGGGCGCGTCGTCAACCCGCATGGCGACGCGCTCCGGATTCCTTGCGAGAACTGCCATACGACCACCTCATGGCGGCCCATTCGCAAGGAGCCGGAATTCAATCACCAGACCCAGACGAAATTTGCCTTGCGCGGTATGCACCAGGGCGTCGCTTGCCGAAGCTGCCACGTCAGCCTGATCTTCTCCGAAGCCGGGACGCAATGCGCCACTTGCCACGCCGACCTGCATCGCCGCCAATTCGGCTCGAACTGCCAGGAGTGCCACACGGTGCGCGGTTGGAAGGTGGCGATCTCGGCCGTCCAACAGCACACCAATCGTTTCCCGCTGATCGGTGTTCACGCCACCGCAACCTGTGACGACTGCCATCATGGCGCGGCCAGCGGCGTGTACACGGGCCTGAGCACGCAGTGCGTTTCCTGCCACATAAAGGATTACCAGAGGGCCGCGCCGCTGAATCATGTCGCCGCCAACCTGCCGGTTACCTGCGAGAACTGCCACGGCATGGATCGCTGGCAAGGCGCGCGTTTCAGCCACGCGCAATTCACCGGCTTTGCGCTGACCGGCAGCCACGCGCAACTGGAATGCGCTTCCTGCCATGTAGGCGGCCGGTTCCAGGGAACTCCCAGCGACTGCTTTAATTGCCACGTCAATGACTTCACGCATGCGCAGGATCCCAACCATGTCGCGGCCGGCTTCTCGCACGATTGCGGAACCTGCCATACAACCATAAATTGGTCGAACGCCAAGTTCGATCACAACTCGCTTACGCGCTTCTCGCTGACCGGCGCGCACGCGGCGGTGCAGTGCGCGCAGTGTCACGTCGGAAACCGGTTCACCGGCACTCCCATGGAGTGTGCCGGATGCCACCTGCCCGATTTTCAGAAGGCTACCAACCCGAACCACGTTGCCGGCGGATTCCCGCAGGATTGCTCCACCTGCCATAACACGGTCCAGTGGCAGGGAGCGCGATTCGATCACAACGCCCTCACCAAGTTCCCGCTCACCGGCGCGCACGCGACCGTTCAATGTACCCAGTGCCACTTAAATGGACAGTTCGCCGGCACCAGCATGCAGTGTATTGGGTGCCACCGCAACGATTTCACGGGAACCAACAATCCCAGCCACGTCGCCGCCGGATTCCCGCAGGATTGCTCGGTATGCCACACGACCGTGCAGTGGATGGGAGCGAAATTCGACCACACCGCGACCGGATTTACGCTGACCGGCGCGCACACCGCGGTGCAGTGCGCGCAGTGTCACGCCGGCAACAACTTCAGTCTCAGCAGCGGGACCTGCATCAACTGCCACGTCAACGACTACAACACCGCCAACAACCCCAGTCACAAGGCGGCAGGCTTTCCGCAGGATTGCTCTTTCTGCCACAACACCGTGCAGTGGATGGGCGCCAAGTTCGACCACAGCAGCACCGGGTTCACGCTGACCGGCGCGCATACCACGGTGCAGTGTGCGCAGTGCCATACGAACAACAATTTCTCATTGACCAGTGCGACCTGCATCAACTGCCATTTGAACGATTACAACGGCGCGCTGAACCCCAACCATAGAGCTGCCGGGTTCCCGCAGGATTGCGCCGGCTGCCACAACACGATCCAATGGAACGGCGCGACGTTCAATCACGCCAGCACCGGGTTCCGTCTCACCGGGGCTCACACGAATCTGCAGTGCGCGCAGTGCCACGTCAACAGCAACTTTGCGCTCAACAGTCCCGCGTGCATCAACTGCCACCTGAACGACTACAACGGCGCGCTCAATCCGAATCACAAGGCGGCGGCATTCCCGCAGGATTGCGCCGGCTGCCATACCACCGTTCAGTGGATGGGCGCCACTTTCAATCATGCGAGCACCGGGTTTGCGCTCACCGGCGCGCATACGACGGTGCAGTGCGCCCAGTGCCACGTAAACGGAAACTACAGCTTCACCAATGCGGCCTGCATCAACTGTCATCAGAACGACTACAACGGCGCGAACAGCCCCAATCACAGGGCCGCCGGTTTCCCGCAAGACTGCACCTTATGCCATACGACGGTGCAGTGGATGGGCGCCAAATTCGACCACGCAACCACCGGATTCTCACTCACCGGAACCCACACCAGCCTGCAGTGCGCGCAATGCCATGTGAACAACAACTTCGGTCTGACCAGCGGCGCCTGCATCAACTGCCATCTGAACGATTTCAACGGGACAAACAATCCGCCGCACAAATCGCAGGATTGTTCTCTCTGCCACTCGACCGTGAACTGGAACGGCGCCAAGTTCGACCACGGTACCACCGGGTTTGCGCTCACCGGAGCGCACACCAGCTTGCAGTGCGCGCAATGCCATGCCAACAACAATTTCGGCCTGACCAGCGGCGCGTGCATCAATTGCCATCTGAACGACTACAACGGCGCGATGAGCCCGCCGCATAAGTCGTCCGGGTTCCCGCAGGACTGCTCCGGGTGCCATACCACCACCCAGTGGATGGGCGCCACGTTCAACCACACGGCTACTGGATTCGCGCTCACCGGCACGCATGCCAGTATCCAGTGCGCGCAGTGCCATGTGAATAACAATTACAGCCTCACCAGCGCGGCCTGCTTCAACTGTCACGCAAACGATTACAACGGCACCAATAATCCGCCGCACAAGGCTGCCGGCTTCCCGCAGGATTGCTCCGTATGCCACTCCACGGTCAATTGGAACAATGCCAAGTTCGACCACACGACCACCGGTTTTGCGCTTACCGGGGCGCACACGAGCGTCCAGTGCGGGCAGTGCCATGTGAACAACAATTTCAGCCTGACAAGCGGCGCGTGCGTGAATTGCCATCTCAACGACTACAACGGCGCCATGAGCCCGCCCCACAAGGCTTCCGGTTTCCCGCAGGATTGCACCGGGTGGCATTCAACCGAGCAGTGGATGGGCGCCAGCTTCAACCACGCCACCACCGGCTTCACCTTGACCGGGGCGCACACGAGCCTGCAGTGCGCGCAGTGCCACGTCAACAACAATTACAGCCTCACCAGCGCCGCGTGCATCAATTGCCATCTCAACGATTACAACGGCGCGAACAGCCCGCCGCACAAGGCCTCCGGATTCCCGCAGGATTGCACGTTATGCCACGGGACCACGAACTGGACCAGCGCCACGTTCGATCACGCGACCACCGGCTTTGCCCTCACCGGGACTCACGCCAACCTGCAATGCGCCCAGTGCCACGTCAACAATAACTACAACTTGACCAGCGCGGCGTGCTTCAACTGCCACGCCAATGATTACAACGGCACGACGAACCCCAGCCACAAGGCCGCGGGATTCCCGCAGGATTGCTCGATCTGCCATTCCACGACGAATTGGCTGGGCGCGACCTTCGATCACTCCAAGACCGGCTTCAGCCTCACGGGCGCGCATACCAGCCTCGCCTGCACAAAATGTCACGTGAACAACGTCTTCGCGGGAACGCCGACCGATTGCTATAGCTGCCACAAGGCCGATTATCAGGGCGTCACAAACCCCAACCACGTGGCCGCGGCCTTCCCCACGACCTGCGCGACGTGTCACACCACCGCCACCTGGGCCGGAGCGGTCTTCAACCACACGCAGTTCCCGATTTACAGCGGCACACACCAGGGCAAGTGGACCACCTGCGCCGACTGCCACACGAATTCCTCGAACTACACCGTGTTCTCCTGCATTACGTGCCATCAGCATGTGCAGACGGATACGGACCCGATCCACAGCGGCGTGAAGAACTACGTCTACAACTCGACCAGCTGCTACTCCTGCCATCCGCAGGGGAGGGCCGGATGACGGGTTTCTGCTTCCGGATCGCAGTGCTGATCGGTAGTGCTGTGGCTGCCTCCGCTCAGGGCTTGAGCGTACGAACCGTGTACCAGGTGAAACAGGTGGCCTCGGGGGTGATCTACCTGGACGGCGGCTCGGCCGATGGCCTGGATGAAGGCATGCGCCTCAAGATTACCCACCTCTCGGCTGGGGATGCCTTGATGAACCGCAGGGATGTGGCGCAGGTCACGGTCATCGCAGTGGCCGTGAATTCCGCCGCCTGTGAAGTCAAGGATTCGGCGGGCACCATCGAGGTCGGCGACACGGCGCAACTTGCCGACGAGGACGCCCAGGTCATCCAGGTGGTCCGGTCTTCCAAAACCGTCCGGAAGCACGCCATGACGGTCTCGTTCACCGAAGGCGACCCGATCGAAGAAGAACTCCGCGAGTACGTTCCGCGGCCTCCTCTGCCCGAGATCAACCGGGTTCGGGGGCGCGTCGGCTTCGAGCAGGACATCATCCTCGACCATGCCAGCGGGATGCAGACTTTCCAGGAAGGGATGGTCATGCGCATGGACATGACCCGGATCGCAGGCAGCTACTGGAATTTCACCGGCTACTGGAGGGGCCGCCTCAGCAGTCAACACGGCGTGCAATCCGTGCAGACGCTGAACGATCTGCTGAGCCGGACGTATCAGATCGGCCTTTACTACAACAACCCGGGTTCGCGCTACGTGGCCGGTTTCGGAAGATACCTGCTGCCGTGGGCAACCAGCCTTAGCACCATGGATGGCGGATACCTTGCGCGCCGCCTTGGGAAGCAGTTTACGACCGGCGTCTTCGCCGGTTCCACGCCCGACCCGACCGCCTGGAACTACGACCCCAACCGGCAGATGGCCGGCTACTTCGTCGCGTTTGAACAGGGGAATTACGAGACCGTTCGGTTTACCAGCACCGCGGGAGCCGCGATGACCCGCAGCCACTGGCATCCCGAGCGCCAGTTCCTCTTCTTCGAGAACACGCTGCTCGTTAATACGAAAGTTTCGATTTATCACAACCTGGAAGCCGACCGGCTCGCCAAATCGCTGACCTCCGACGGCCGCAATGACCCCCGTATTGCGCGCAGCTTCCTGACCGTTCGATTTCAGCCCGTCAAGCAGCTTTCGGTCGACCTCAGCCACAACTACTTCCGCGATGTCCCCACATTCGACACGCGCCTATTGGGGACCGGGCTGCTCGATAAGTTCCTTTTCCAGGGACTTAGCGGCGGGTTCCGGCTCGATCTGACCCATGGGGCCTCCGTCTACGGCAATCTCGGCTCGAGCAAGCGCGATCAGGATACGAAATCGGCCTTGAACTACATGGCCGGGTTGACGCTCGCCCACTTCCCCCGCCTGCCATTCGTGCACGCCATTCCCTTCCGCACCGATCTGCGCTATTCGCATTTCAATAGCTCGTTCGGCAGCGGCGAGTACGAGTCGTTATCGCTGAGCCGGCAATTCGGCGAGAAGCTGCGCTTCGAGGTCCAGGGAGGCCAGCAGGCGCTGAAATCGACTTTCACTTCACAAAGCAGGGCGCGCTACGGAATGGCAAATATCGATTACTTGATGGGCAACCATTACCTCCTGGGCGCCGGTTGGACAGTGTATCGCGGAGATGTTCAGAATTATGACCAGATCTTCTTCAACCTCGGCTATCGCTTTTAAGAGGGTATCGCCGGCGATATGGCTACTGCTCTGGAGCGCTCCATCAGTGGCGGCTACCGGCCTGCCCCTCAACGCCGTTCTCGAAAAAGTCGGCCACCAGGTCGAGAACTTCTGGGCTTACTATCCGGCGGTAACTTGCACCGAAACGCTGAACCAGTCGAAATTGGGAGAGAAAGGCAAGGTCCTTTTAAACAGCGGACGGCCTACGATTATCTGATCCTGCTGCAGGCCAAAGGCGACGAAGTCACAGTGGACGAATCGCGCATCGAGAAGAACCATAAGGCATCCCGCGGAAACGCCTCGTTGTTGGTGACCAACGGCTTCTCGCTGCTCACTGCCATTTTCCACCCGCTTTACCAGAGCCGCTACGAGTTCGAGGAACTTCCCGACGACACCGCACAGGGCCGGCGCCTGTTGCGGATCGGCTTCCGCCAAATCGCCCCCGATCATTCACCCGCCATCCTCACCCTCCGCGAACGCGAATACCCGCTCCAATGGAAGGGCACCGCCTGGGTGGATCCGGATTCCTTCTCCGTGGTGCGGATCCAGGCCGGTCTGGGGAGTTCGATGGAAGATATTGGCTTATTGCGTCTGGATGCGGATGTGACTTATTCCTTCGTCAAGTTTTCGGGAACGGCTGAATTCTGGCTTCCTACCCAGGCCGTCATCGAAGCGTCGACCAAGCGCCAGCACTGGCGCAATACGCACCTGTTCACTGATTATCACCGGTTCGACGTGGAGACGGACGTGAAGACCTCCGCTCCTCAAGCCACCGGCTCCCAATAGGTTCTTGCAGCCGTGGCAGCCAAGCTCAGTTACTACATCGTCAAGCCGGAGGGACGCCACAAAGTCGGGGTCCTCATGGTCATGTCTTTTTACACCCTGGTGATCGGGTGGGTGGCGATTCACGGCTTCGATTACTACACGCGCTCGCCTGGCGAACGTGCGTTCCATCCGCTGAACCTCGAATTGCGTCCGAGTGGCACCATCGGGATCCGCCTCGCGATGCTGGGGTTTGCATCCTTTTGCGCGATCTTCCTCTATGCCGTCCGGAAGCGAGTCAAACCGCTCAGCAAGATCGGCAAAACACGAAACTGGCTCGACGTTCACGTGGTGCTTGGAGTCTGCACGCCGATCGTGATCACGTTTCACGCCGCCTTCAAAATGCGGGGCCTCGCCGGCATCGCGTATTGGATCATGATCTCGGTCATGCTCAGCGGCGTAGTCGGGCGCTATCTGTACGCGCAGATTCCGCGCCGCATCAACGCTGCGGAGTTATCCCTGCAGGAGATGCAAGCTCTCACCGACCAGCTGACCGAAGGGCTCCAGAACCAAAGTCTGGTTTCGGCCGAGGAACTGAAGCCTCTGCTGGCCGTTCCGGACAAAGAGCGCGTCGAGCAACTGCCGGTGCTCGTGGCGCTTGCGCTGATGTTTACTTGCGATATCAAGCGGCCGTTCCTGGTGGCCCGGGTCCGGCGACGCGCCCTGGCCGGCGTCGGCAGCGTAAGGACCCTCGGTGGACTCCTGTCGTCCGGGGAGCCGCGTCTCGAAAAGGTCATCGAGCTGGCCCGCCAGCGCTCCTGGATCGCGACTAAGATCTCATTTCTCTCGAAGACTCATCAGGTATTTCACTTATGGCATGTGATTCACCGGCCCTTTAGTTACTCCTTTGCGATTCTCGTCTGTTTGCATATTTCCGTGGCGCTGCTGATGGGGTACTTTTAAGGAACACTGGTTTTCAAAATGGATACGTTGGTGACATTTCTGGTCGCGCTGCTGGTGACCACGTTTTTTGTCCGCCGTTACGTAAAGACTCTCGCGCCCAAGCGCGCCGGCGCGGCGGCCCACAGCGCAGCCGCGCCGGCGGCGCCAGCCGCTCGTACTGCGCAAATTGCGTGCCCCCGCTGCAGTAAATTGATCGGACAGGATGCCACGTTCTGTCCCGCCTGCGGAGCTCCCATGGCCCTGTGGAACGTGCACCGCGCAGCCGTGAAGCCGGCCGCAAACGGCGCGCAGGGCGCCGAAACGGGCAAGCCACGGCCCGTCATCAACGCTACTGTCTGTATCGGCTGCGGCACGTGTGTGGATTCGTGCCCCGAGACGGGCACGCTGGCCCTGGTGAGCGGAAAGGCCATCCTGGCC
Source organism: uncultured Solibacteraceae bacterium (assembly GCA_964390225.1). Lineage (GTDB taxonomy): Bacteria > Acidobacteriota > Terriglobia > Bryobacterales > Bryobacteraceae > PSRJ01. The sequence continues at coordinate 5,649 of CAYMHP010000002.1, read as the reverse complement.
CACCCCGAGCGTTGCGTCGGTCACGCGCAGTGCACCCAGGTCTGTCCGACGTCGGCCATCAGCCTGGCGTTCGGCAACACGCTGCAGACCCTGCGCGCGCCATTCGTGAAGGAAAACTTCGAGACCAACGTGCCGGGCGTCTATATTGCCGGCGAACTTTCCGGAATGGGGCTGATCAAAACGGCCATCAACGAGGGCCGCATGGCGATCGACAACATCAAACGGCAGCTGGAAGCCAGGGGAGAATGGCAGCCACCGGTGTTTCATGGCGGCCCTACCACCGTCGGCCGCTCCGAATCTGGGGAAGAGAGCCCCTATGACGTGCTGATCGTCGGTGCGGGACCCGCGGGGTTGAGCGCGTCGCTCGCCGCCCTGCAAAACGGGCTTAAGTACTTGACGATCGAGCAGGGCGAGGTTGCTTCCACGATCCGCAACTACCCGCGCCACAAATTCCTCATGGCCGAGCCCGTCGACATGCCGCTGTACGGAAGCCTGTACGTGGGCGATGGTACCAAGGAGTCGCTGTTAACAGTGTGGGAGACGATTCTCGCCAACACGGGCGTCGCGGTCCAGACGCAGGAGAAGGTCGAATCCATTTTGCGCGATGGCGCCCTCTTGCATGTCACGACTTCCAAGGCTGTCTATCCCACGAAAAACGTCGTCCTGGCCCTCGGCAAGCGCGGCTCGCCGCGGCGGCTTTCGGTACAGGGCGAGGACCTTCCGAAGGTCACCTACCGGTTGATCGAAGCCGACACTTACGAAAACAAGGACCTTCTGGTGGTGGGCGGCGGTGATTCGGCGGTCGAGGCCGCGCTGGCGCTGAGCAAGGCTTCCCGGAACCGCGTCGCGCTCTCATACCGCGGCCAGGACTTCGATCGCGCCCGCGACCGCAATCGCAAAATGCTCGCGGACGCCGAGCAGCAGGGAAGAGTCAAAATTCTGCGCGGTTCCAACCTGACGCGCATTCTGCCGCACTGCGTCCAACTGGAAATTTCCGGTCAGCTCACGGAGATGCCGAACGACTATGTGTTTCTGCTGATCGGAGGAGAATCGCCCGAGGCTTTCCTGCGGAAGATCGGGATCGAGATCGTCGAAAAAGTGATCGGCGCAGAGGTGGTGCATGAAGCATTTGCCTAGGAAATGGGTCCTGCTCGGCGTGAGCTTTTGTGTGATCGGTGCCGGCTCGGTGTTTTTGCTGAAGCTGACTGCGCACTCGGAAGCTCCGGCCACCGCGAAGCGCGCTCCGCTCGCGCAGGACACTCCGGAACACGAGCTGAAAGAACTGGGCGTGCAACTCGAAAAGAAGCCGGGCCACGTCCCGGTGCTGATCCGCATGGCGCAGATCGAACACGACCAGGGGAAACCCGAAGACGCAATCCAACATCTGCGCGAGGCCGTTAAAAGCGAGCCCTCGAATTCGGATGCGCACCTGGAGCTGGGGCGCCTGCTCTATGAAAAAGGCGACCTCGCCGCTGGTATCGCCGAGACCGAGAAGGTGCTGGAGATCAATCCGAAGCACGTAGACGCGCTGTACAATCTGGGCGCCATTTACGCCAATCTGGGCAACCAGCAGAGGGCGCGTTCGTACTGGAACCGGGCCGTGGAAACCGACCCGGCGGCGGACAGCAGCCGGAAAGCACGGGAGGGGCTGACCAAGCTGGGCGGCAGCTAACAACAAAACATTGCATAATGGAAAGATATCCTACGGTCCGCCACCGGGAAACGGGCAACGTGGCGGCACGGAGACACGGTCGTTGGAAGGGCCAGCCCGACTCGCTGTCATGTCTCCATGCATCGTCACAATGCGAATGCTCGCTCCCTGCGACAACTGCGGCCGCCAGGCTGCGCCGGTACACATGCCCCGGCAGGAACACGGCTTATATTGCAATGAATGCTGTCCGGTGTGTTCAGGGAAGGTCGAGGCGAAGAGTCCCAAGCAGGAGAAATAACGGCGGACTCCGGCGCTGATCGCGGGGCGGCCGAGAACGATGCGAGACGCAGCTCCCAGCGATTCCGGAACGAGTCTCTTTTCCGCTCTATTTGAGAGTATGGCGGAGCCTCTGTTGCTCTGCGATGCCGGGCTCGTCGTACTCGCCGCGAACAAAGAAGCTGTAGCTCTTTTGAAGACCCCGGCTGCAGGCATCGTTCAGCGCAACGCCGAGGAACTGCTGCCGCGGCGCGTGCTGGCGGACTCGCGCCCCCCGTTTCTGGCGCATGCCCGGTTGGAGTGGCGCAGCGAATTCGAGCGCGACGGCAACCGCTTCACGCTGGAGGTCTCCGGAACGGCGCTCCGCGACGAGCAATCGGGCGTCGATGGGTGGGTGCTTACGCTCAAGGACCTGGGCGCGCCTCCGAATGCCCCCGATTTCCTCGGCCGGTCTGCCGTAACCCAGGAATTGCTCGAGTTTGTCTCGCGCATCGCCGCCAGCAACGCGACTTCGATCCTGCTGCTGGGCGAAAGTGGCACGGGCAAAGAGTTGATTGCTCAGCGGCTGCACGCCTTGAGCCCGCGCGCGGCGGCGCCGTTCGTGCCCATCAACTGCGCGGCGTTGCCGGAAACGCTGCTCGAAAGCGAACTGTTCGGATACGAGAAAGGCGCCTTCACGAACGCAGCCCAGGCCAAAGAGGGGTTGTTCGAGACGGCCGATGGCGGCTGCGTCTTCCTCGACGAGATTGGCGAGTTGCCTCTGCCCCTCCAAGCCAAGCTCCTGCGCGTGCTCGAGGAGCGCACGTTCCGGCGGATTGGCGGCACACGCGACATCTCCGTGAACCTGCGCGTGATCGGCGCCACCAACAGCGATCTGGACAAGGGTATCGCCGAGAAACGCTTCCGCGGCGATCTGTATTACCGGCTGAACGGCGTGCAGATCCAGCTTCCGGCGCTGCGGGAGCGTCCCGAAGATATTCAGGAACTCGCGATGCACTTCCTGAGCCATTTCAACCGTGTGCACCGCCGGCACCTGCGTGGCATTCATCCCGGAGCCCAGCGCATGCTCGATCTATACACCTGGCCAGGCAATGTCCGCGAGCTGCGCAACATCATGGAACGCGCAGTGCTCGTCGAAAGCGCCCCCATTATTATGCCGGCGAGCCTCGCGCTGCCGCATCGAGGGGAAGTCGCGCAGGTTAAGATTGCAGCGGCCTCGAACGGAACGGTATCCACGCCATTCTCGTTGCGCAACGGCGAGCAGGAACTGATTCTCGCCGCGCTGGCCGAAGCCAACGGCAATCAATCGCGCGCCGCCGGGTTGCTGGGCATCGGACGCTTCTCTCTGCGCTACAAAATGAAGAAGCTCGGCATGCTGTGAACGGCGGCCAGCCGAAGCCGCCGCTGAAAGGCTGCGGCCGAAGTCGATTGTGCAGCCGGATTGAGATAATAGCTGTATGTCTCGGCGAGCCGCGGTCCTCTCCTGCGCAGCTATTCTGGTAGCCGCCACGTGGGCTCTGGCCGATCGTCTCGAAGACACGTTGTACATTCCGCTCGACCACCCGGCGATTCAGTATGGCCAGCAGCCAGAGGACGCCGTCGCGCATTTGGAGAAGCGAATCGAAAGCGGTGAGGTGAAGCTGGACTACTCCCCCAACGGGCTAGGCTATCTACCTGCGATCCTGAAACAGTTGGGGATCAACACCGACTCCCAGGCGCTGGTTTTCTCGAAAACAAGCATCCAGACCTCGCACATCGCTCCGAAAACGCCCCGAGCCATTTACTTCAACGACGACGTAGCCGTCGGCTTCGTGCAGAACGGCGACGTGCTCGAGATTTCTTCGCTCGATCCCAAGCGCGGCGTCATCTTCTACACGCTCGACACCGAAAAAGCGGCAAAACCCGTAATTAGCCGCCGTGACGATTGCCTGCGCTGCCACCAAGGGCCCGTTACCCTGGCCGTTCCGGGGCTTCTGATCAGTTCCGTGCATCCCCGTTCCGCCGACGCGCCGGAACCGCACGGAAGCGCCTTCATGACCGATCACCGCACTCCCCTGAACGAACGCTGGGGAGGCTGGTACGTCACGGGAACGCACGGCCGTCAATACCACCTCGGAAACAACGTGGGGCTGGTGGATCCGATCCATCCCGGGCCGCCCCAGCGCGAAGGCACGCAGAACATCACCAGCCTCGCCGAATTTTTTGACGTTTCCCGGTACCCCGCTCCGACCAGCGACCTGGTCGCGCTGATGACCCTCGAGCATCAGACGCGCATGACCAACCTGATGACCCGAATCGCCTGGGACGCGCGGATCGCGCTTCACGACGACAAAATGGACGCGGCCCTGCGAAAGCAGATGGACACCGAGATCGAAGAGATGCTGATTTACATGCTCTTCGCCGATGAAGAGCCGCTGCATGAGCCGGTCGCCGGCGTCTCCACATTTACAAAGACATTTTCGCAGCGCGGGCCGCGCGATCACCAGGGCCGCTCGCTTCGTGACTTCGACCTGAAGAAGCGCCTCTTCCGCTATCCGCTGTCGTACATGATCTACAGCCCGGCCTTCGACGCGATGCCCGACTTCGTCCTCGAGCGGGTCTACCGCCGGCTGTACGATGTGCTGACCGGGAAAGATACCAGCCAAATATTCGCGAACCTGTCGGCCGACGACCGCCGCGCCATTCTTGAGATCGTCCTCGACACGAAACCGAAGTTGCCCGCTTACTGGACGTCCAACAAGTAGGGGCACTAAGTTCAGCGCGCGTCTCACTCAGGACCCCCGCCCTGAGGAGGCAGGGCTGAAACGGTTTTTCAGCCGCGTCCGCTAACGGCGCGGGTCTCGCTGTGACTCTTTTCTGCGCATCAGGGGCTCTCCCGATGCGGTAACAGGTCTTCGGGTAGTACCACATCCGGCGCGCTGAATGAAACAGGCCGGGTGGTGTGCGCACTCCTTTCCATGCGGGCAGACGCTCGCATTACAAGGAGGACAGAAATGCCTGGAACCTGGAGTCCCCTGACGCACCAACCGACGTTTGGGGCGGGGACGATGCTGTTACTTACCGATGGCACGGTGATGTGTCAGAATTCCGGTACCAATCACTGGTATCGACTCACGCCGGACAGTACGGGGAATTACGTCAACGGAACCTGGACGCAACTGGCGGACGGTCCGAATGCTCCGCTCTATTTCGCCTCGGCCGTCCTGCGCGACGGGCGCGTGTTCGTGGCCGGAGGCGAGTATAACAATGGCGTCGATGTGGAACTGCTGGCCGCCGAGATCTACAATCCACAAACCAACACCTGGACGGCGATTCCGACGCCGCCCGGCTGGACCAATATCGGAGACGCTTCCTGCTGCATGTTTCCCGATGGCCGCGTGATGATCGGGTCGGTCCGGGGACCGCAGTGCGCGGTTTACGACCCGGCAACGAACACCTGGTCGACGGCCGCAAACAAGCTGAACAGCACCACCAACGAGGAGACGTGGACGCTGCTGCAGGACCAGACCATCCTCTCCGTGGATTGCGCCAATCACCCCATGACGGAGAAGTACGTGATCGCATCGAACCAGTGGGTGAACTGCGGGAACACGCCTGGCGACCTGGTAGAGGCATCCTCGATCGAGATCGGCGCGGCTGTCGCGCTGCCCGACGGCCGTTTGTTCGCCATTGGCGCGACTGGACGGACTGCTCTGTATACGATGCCGCCGAACTCGAACCAG
>CAYMHP010000001.1:13608-63322 GCA_964390225.1 uncultured Solibacteraceae bacterium | reverse complement strand
TGCGCGAGCTGCGGTAGCCCTCCCACTCGTACTGCGGGAGCGGACGATAGGAGTGATTGAAGAGCAGATCGCGCAGGAGCGCGTACTTGCCGTACCACACCCAGAAGCTCTGGCCATCGCGATGCTCCCAATAACCGTATTGGTTCGAGCCTTGGGACGGCGGCGCCATGTAAGCGAAGCCGGCGGGCTGCGCAACGTGCTCGGCTTCCGAATCGTACTTGCCGGCGGGCTTGTGCTCGATTGCCATGCCGAGGTCGCTCCGCATGGCATCGTAGGTGGCCGGTGAAACCTGCACCCATTTTTCGTCCGAGGTGGTGTTGCCGAGGTGCGTACGCACGGTGCGGATTTTCTGGTCGAAGGCGCGGTTGGATCCGATGCCGCGCACGTCCATATCGACCAGGATCTTGTCCCACGAATCGTATAGCTGGCCGGCGAGGGATTCGAGTTCCGCGGATTGCTTGGGCAGCGCGGCGGCCGAGGCCTTTAGCTGGTCGGCAGTGGCGAACAGCGCACCGAAATCGAGATCTTTCGTGTCTCCCGCGGCGGCCTGATGCCGGAGCCCCGCGCTCGATTGCCAGAGCGTCTCCGACTGGGCGGGAATGCCGGTAACCGCGGCCAGGCGCGATTCGAGATCGGACTTCTTTTCCGGCCAATCGGTCTCGGCGCGCTGGATGGTCGCGGTGAGGGGAGCCGTATCGAAGGCGCGGATCGCCTGATAATCATGCTCCATCTGCTGCAATTCGGAAGCGAGGTGCTGCTTGCGCTCGGTCCAACGCGCGGCCTCGCTTTCGATGGCGGCCGCCTGGTTCAACGCCGACTCGCGCAGGCCGCGTTCGTGGGCGAGCAGAGTGGTAGCACGCTGCTGGTCGCGGTGATGGCCGGACTTCTCGAGGCGCGAGAGTTCCTCCATGTCGCGTTTGGCGGAATCGAGAACTCCGGCGGACTGCTGGAATCGGGCCGGCCACTGGCTACTCGCCGCGACCGTCTGGAAGAGAGCGGGGTCGGCCTTGGTTTCGCGAGCAACCGTTTGCTGCGCGCTGGTCACGCGCGACCCTGCGGAGGCGAGCGCCGCGCGTTCACTATCGATCTGCGCGCGAACGCTCCCCGGCAGATGATCGAACGCGTTGATCAGTACGGCGACGATCAGCGTCGTGAGAACGGCGGCAGAGATTTTCAATTGGGTTCGGCTCATGGAACACGCCTCCTATTGCGGCGTCGGCCGGTAAACGGTGACATCTCCCTCGGGAATTCCGGTATACAGAACGACGGCGAATGGCTCGCCCTCGGGTTTGCGAATGGCCAGCAGGCGTTTGCCTCCATCTTCCTGGAACTCCCAGTAGTAAAACGCGGAGGGCTGGGGCTGGCCGTCGCGGAAGGCTTTCACCTCGCGGCTGCGGCGATACAGCCAGACTTTGCCGTCGAATTCGAACGAGTCGGCGGGGTTTTGACGCTCGTCGATGTCGGCCAGATCCTGCTCGGAGAGGCCGAGATCGTCCAACATCAGCTTCCGGGGATCGCTGTGTAGCGCGACCTCGGTGTCTTCACCCGCGACGACGCGGAGCGCCACGCGGCGCTCGCGGTAGGGGCCGCTCAGTTCGAACCAGCGCGGGCCGCCGGCGTCATACCACACCGAGCGATCGGCGGTGAAATCGAGGTCGCTCAGGTCGTCTCCGGCGCCCGCGACGGAAAGTACATCTCCGGCACGGGCGTCGGTGACCTTGAGGTTCGCAAGATCGGCCGCGGGTCTCGGGCTCGCGACGGGTTTCCTGAAGAGTTGCATCAGCACGACTCCTAGCAGAACGATCAGAATGGCCAGGATGAAGAACGTAGCCATCGGGGTTCAGCGGCTATGCGTTGGCCTTGTCTCTGGCAGATTGCCCCACTTGAAGCGAAGTGCCGCCGGCAGGCAGTTCTTTGGGCAGGTACGGAGCCGCGGGCTTCGATGCCCCCTGCTGCCGCTCCTGTTTCAATGCTGCCAGTTCGGCATCGACCCCCTTGCCGCCGAGTTCGGCGAATTGTTTTTCGAGATCTTCGTCCTTGCCGGTGGAGGCGAGTTCATCGAAGGCCTTGGCAGTGGCTTCTTCGCGCGCCACCGATTCCTCGAAGCGGCTCAAGGCGGAGAAAGCATTGTCGGCATTGCCGACGCCCGCCATGGCTTCGGAGACTTTGCGCTGCGCCGACGCGGCATTCTTGCGCGCCACCAGAGTAGTAGCAGTGCGCTCACCCTCGTCGATCTTACGCTTCAACTCGGCGACCTGCTGCTTGAGTTTTTCGCTGGCCTGCTGAGCGGAGGCGACCCCCTGTTGCATGGAAGCCGCTTGCCGGTCGCACTCGGTCTTTTTCGCCAGTGCCTTGCGGGCGAGATCCTCGTTGCCGGCGTCGAGAGCCTGTCCGGCGCGATCCTTCCATTCCTGAGCCTGCCGCACGTACTTCTGATACTCGGCATCCAGACGGTTGTAGTTGCTCATGGCCGACGCGGAGGCACGGACCACGTTGTTCAGCTCGTTCTTCATATCGGCGACGGTCTGTTTGACGGTCGCTTCGAAGGTGGCATCCTCGATGACATCCACGCCTTGGTTGGCCTGGCCGCGGGCCACGCGGCCCAGTCTGCTAAAGAAGTCGTTCAGAAATGACATAGTTCATTCTCCTTTTATGATTGAAGGTCGCTGAGCAGCCGGCGCGCACTCAATACGTCCACCAGCAGGAAATGGACGCACGAGAGAATGTCGTCTTCGTCCTCGGGCCCCATATCCTGCAGTTTGCAAAAATTGTTCAACGTAACGGCCACCTGGCTGCCGCCCAGCTCATAGAGCTGAAAATGGGAAGTGGAGATGCCATTATCCGCCGCGAGCATGCGGTTCATGAGGTCCGGCGTGATCGCGGAGCGAGGCACCGTGGTGCAGGTCAGAGACAGGAACAGGATTTGTCCCTGAAGCACGGCCTGAATGGCCACTCCGCTCTGCACCTCCTGGATGCGAAGAGTGTCGGGCGCCCGCTCGGAGACTTCGTAACCGTGCTCCGCCAGCAGGGCGTGAATTTGGTCGAGTTGTGGGCTGGTTGTAAGTGTCATAGCTCCTCGTATTTGTTTTGTAACCGGGCGTTTTTGTAACCGGGCGCCTCGCGGCTCAAGCGATTGAGGCGCTGCGCGCCCGCGCAAGCCGGAGGCGTGCGCCACCTAATGGAGTACGCGACCGGCGGCGCCGAAGTTCCATTATCCGGCGCTCCGCTTGGCCTTGAGTTCCTCCAATAGGCGATTGATTTCGTCCTGTTTCTCGAGCGCGGCGAAGCGGTCTTCCACGTCATCGCTCAGCAACTCGGAGTGCGCCTGGGTGGCAGCCTCCGTGTGCTGCACCTTGGCCTTCATGCGATCGAAGGCGGCGGCGTTGGATCCGTTGCCGATGGCGGCGCCGGCCTCCGTGGCTTTCCCCATCGCGCGCGAGCGGCGGTGCTGGGCGATGAGCATTTCGCTCTTGGCCTGCGCTTCCGCAAGTTTCTGCTGCAATTTCAGCAGTGCCGTCTTCAGATTTTCGACCTGTGTCTTCTGATCTTCCACCTGCTGGCGGAAGCTCTCGGTCATGCCTTTGTAACTCATCGAGCGCTCGATGGCGGCCCGCGCCAGCGCGTCGTCTTTTTTGTCGACGGCGAGTTCGGCGCGGCGGATCCATTGCCGCTCGTTTTCCTGGTTCTCCTGCAGCTTTTTCTCGAGCACATGCTGGTCCGCGATGGAGATCGCGACCTGGGTTTTGACCTGCAACAGCTGGTTCTCCATGTCAAGGATCAGTTGCTTGATCATCTTTTCGGGGTCCTCGGCCTTGTCGATGAGGTCGTTGAGGTTGGCCCGGATCAGTGTGGATACGCGTTCTAACAGTGCCATGGGATCCTCCCTTCGGTTTCCCTACCCCCACCCTTACGGGAGGGGCTGAATGTTCCCTGCCCCGGAACGGGGTGAATATTTATTGCGCGCCCGCGGACTTGGACTTGTCCTCCGGCTTAGGCGACTTATCGCCAATCATCCGCACCTTCGCGAACAGCTCATTCAGGGGCATGCCGGAAAGCGTTTCGAAGAGCGCGGGGATTTGCGCCGCCATTTGGGTGATGTCACCCGTAATCTTGTTCAATCCCGCCGAGGTACCGTTTCCGGTGGATACTACGGTGATCTTGTCGACGTTGGCCAGAGGCGCGGCCAGCGCTTTGACGACCTCCGGCATATTGGTGATCAGCTTGTCTACGATCGCGGCCTGGTTGAATTCCTGGTAGGCCTCGGCCTTGACGTTCATCGCTTTGGCTTCGGCCTCACCCTTCTTGAAAATGATTTCGGCTTCGGCTTCGCCCTGCGCACGGATGGCGGCGGCGCGTCCCTCGGCCTCCACGACCAGGCGCTGGCGCTCGGCTTCCGCCAGGGTCTCGATGCGCTTGCGCTCGAATTCGGCCTGTTTGAGCACGGTGGCCGTCAGCTCGCGGTCGCGGCGGTTGATTTCGGCCTCCTGCACCTTCACTTCATGCTCTTTTTCAATCTGGTGAATGGTGACCTCTTCGGCACGCACTTGCTGTTGCATGACGTTGGTCTGGATCTCGTAGGCCTTGTCCGCCTGGGCCTGCTGTTTCTTAACCATCTCGTTGTACTCGGCCTTCTTCACTTCGAGGTCGCGCTGCGCCTCGGCCTGCTTGGTCATGGACAGCGCCTCGGCGAGCACGCGTTCCTGGTCGGCCTGAGCCTTGGCGATGGCCGCTTCCCGGGCAGCGAGGGCCCGCTTAATGGCCGTATCGCGCTCGGCCTCCGCGGCGGCGACATCGGCGTCGCGCTTGATGCGCGCGACATCGGGCCGGCCCATGTTGGTGATGTATTCGTTCTTGTCGCGGACTTCCTTGATGGTGAAGGAAATGACTTCAAGCCCCATCTTGTTCATATCGTCGGCGCAGGTGGACCGCATACGCTCGCCCACCATCTCGGGCTGTTTGACGATCTCTTCCACCGTGAGCTGGCCGATGATGCCGCGCAGGTGGCCTTCCATCACCAGGCGGATCAGCCCTTCGCGCTCCTGCGGCGGCTTGGTAAGGAACTGCTCGGCGGCGGTGAGGATCGATTCCGGATCGGACTTCACCTTGATCTGCGCCACGGCCTCCACCGTCACGGCTACGCCCTGCCGCGTGTACAGGTCCTGCTGCGGCGCCACATCAAACGACATCAGTTCGAGCGACAAGCCACGGCAGCTTTCGACCATGGGGAAGATCACGGTGCCCCGGCCCTTTACCACGCGCGTGCCGCGGAAACCGTAAACGATGAGGGCCTCGTGCGGCCCTGCTTTGCGGAACAGCTTGGCAAACACGGCCATCAGGAAGACAAGCGCCAGCACCATGAGGCCGGCAATCACGAACGTCGGGTTATACATAGTCGGGCACTCCTAAGCTTTGTTCTCCAACTCGTCCAGCGGGTCAACCCACGGGCGCACGTACGCAATCCCTTTTTCGTAGCGGGTAACAATCACTTCGGCGCCTTTCGGGATGGCCATCGACTCGTCGGCGCGGGCGCCACAAACGCGGCGCGTCCCCTCCTGGGAATAGATAATTTCACCCGTTCCACCCGTGCGGATGGGGATGCTCACGCGGCCAAGCACTCCGGCCATCTCGTAATCAGCGGGGTCCAGCGACGCTTCGCGCGCGATCAGCACCTTGGCCAGAAACCAGAAGACGACCGAAGCCGCCGCGAGCCCGCTGAGGGTCGAAAGGGCCAGCGCGGTAACGACCCAGACGCCGTAATAGCGCTCGAGCAGGTAACCGGTACCGCCGAACCAGGCCAGGAATCCGGCAATTGAGCCGAAGTTGAACCAAGGCACCGTCACGCCGGAGCCGCCATGCGGCGTGTGGATCCCATGGTGGAGGTGGAGGTGCGGCATATGCAGATGAGTCGTGCCCGCCACCAGCGCGAGCGCGCTCAGCGCGAAGCCAATCAGGAAGCAGGTGAGGTAGAAATCCGACCAGGTCATGCGCGCCTCCTTGCCTCGGTCGCTACCGGCGACGGGGCTTTCGCCGCAGCGGGCCTGAGCACTTCCATCAGCCGTTCGGCCAGACCGGGATTCTCCAGGATCTTTCCCAACAACACCAGGCAGAGCCGCGAATCGGCGTGCCGCGCCACGGCGAGCAGAGCGTGGTGCAACTCGGGATCGCGGCAGAACCGCTCGGCTCCGCTCACCAGCCAGAGATCGAGCTTGTCTTCGAGCGCTCCCACATCGGAAATCAGCTCGTTCTGGAAACCCTCGGGATCATCCACCAGGTAACCGGGATGCACTTTGAAGAAACGCGCCAGCAGCATACGCGTGGAATTGGTCAGGTGCGGCCGGCTGCCACTTTCGATTTGCGAAAGATAGCTCTGGCTAATGGACTTGCCCTGCTCTTTTTCGATGAGGCGGGCGAGTTCGAGTTGGGACAACTCGCGGTTGAGTCCGCGAAGCGTGCCTTCCACTTCGCGGAGGTAGCGGATTTTTTCGCCGAGCCGCATATCGCAATCTGTGATAAATATATTGCAAATTGCGATTGGAATCAATAGGAATTTATCGCTTGTTTTCAGTGGGATGCGCGGTGGGATGGGACTTCAGCCTGCCCCACGGTACGCGTCGCGATCAGCGATCCGGGCCTGCCGGCCAAATCCTGCCCGGGCCAGCGGGAGCGCTCCAGACCAAGACGCCTCGGTCGTTATAAAGGTGGAGGACGGCGTGGCCGTCGCGGTCCACACCCATTTCGGCGCGCTTCATTCCGGCTGCATCGGTAGCGACGAAACGGTCGGCGGTGAGGACGCGCGGGATATTTCGCTGCTGCGCCAATGCCGACTGAAGTCCTTGTGACAGGGCGCCTCCCAGGAAGCCCGCCGCCACGGCGGCCGTCAAGCGCAAGAATTCTTTGGGAGCCATCGAGTGCACCTCCACTGCGGAAATGCTGCGGAGCGGCGGATCCTTTCGGCGGTCGTGTACGATTTTGAAAGGCTGCAGGCGAACTTTTTCTCCGCTACAGCGTAATAACCCAAGTGACCATGCTCGAAGCGCGGGACCTGAACAAGAGCTACGGAACCATAAAAGCGGTGGATGGCGTGTCGTTGCGCGCGGCCGCGGGCGACACCATCGGCCTGCTCGGACCCAACGGCGCGGGTAAGACCACCACAGTTTCGATGATTGCCGGCCTATTGCGGCCGGATTCCGGCGAAGTGCTGGTCGAAGGCCGCCCGCTCGCGGGCGACACCGATCCGCTGAAGCAAAAGATCGGCTTGGTGCCGCAGGACCTGGCGCTGTATGACGAACTTGCGGCGTGGGATAATCTCGTCCTGTTCGCGGGGCTCTACGGCCTCGACATAGCATCCGCGAAGCGCACGATGGCCGAGGCGCTCGAACTGGTGGGCCTCGCCGATCGCGCCAAATCGCGGGTGAAGACCTTCAGCGGCGGGATGAAGCGCCGCTTAAATCTGGCGGCCGCGCTGCTGCACGATCCGCAGATTCTGCTGCTCGACGAGCCTACCGTGGGAGTGGACCCGCAGAGCCGCAATGCCATTTTCGATAATCTGGAGACGCTGAAACAGCGCGGCAAAACGCTTCTTTACACCACGCACTACATGGAAGAGGCGGAGCGCCTGTGCGACCGGGTCGTGATTATCGATCACGGTAAAGTGATCGCGAACGACACGCTGGCGGGACTTTACCGGATGCTGCCGGTAAGCAATGTTTTGGAAATCGAACTGGAGCACGACAACAACGGGTTTCGCGTGGAACAACTCCAAGCGCTGGCGGGCGTGCGGTCGGCCGAGTTGCGCGGCGGCGCCCTGCGGATCGGGGTTTCCGACCTGCCGTCCGAGACGCCGCGAATCTTGCAGTGGCTGGTGGAGCACGGCTATCGCTACCGGCATGTAGTCAGCGAGCGGCCGAATCTGGAAACGGTATTTCTCACGATGACGGGAAGGAGCTTGCGCGATTGATGATGACCGCACTACGCGCCCTGGTGCGCAAAGACCTGCTGCTATTCCGCGCCGACCGGCGCGCCTTATTGATGAGCTTCGCCCTTCCGATCGCTCTGGCAGCATTCATCGGATACGTCACGGGAGGACGCCGCGGGGACCCCGAGACCAGCCGTATTTCCGTGCTGGCGGTCGACCAGGATTCGAGCACAATCTCTCGGGAGATCGTTCATCGCCTCAGCGACGAGAAGAGTCTGGCAGTGAAAGCAGCCACGCGCAACGAGGGGCGCGAGGCCGTACGGAAGGGTACGGCCACGGTCGCGATCGTGATTCCCAAGGACTTCGGCAGCGATGCCGGGCGGGCGTTTTTCCGGTCGGGGCAGAAGCCTCAGTTGACGATTCTTTACGACCCCTCCCACGCCGCCGAACGCGGCATGGTGGAAGGAATTCTCGCGGGCGATGTGATGCAGGCAGTGAGCCAGGAGATGTTCACGGGGGAAAGCGGACAAGCCGTCGTGAACGATGCCTTGGCCGATGTCGAACGCAGCCAGGACTTGCAGCCGGACGAAAAGAAAACCCTAGAAGACATGCTGCGCAGCGTGGAGCGTTGGAATCAGAGCTCAGTGCCGGCGCGGCGGACCGGCGGCCTCAGCATTCCGTTTCAAACGCACGACGAGGCAGTCACGGCGCGGCGGGGCGTCCTGTACAACGGTTACGGCCACGCGTTTGCCGGCATGACGGTGCAGTTCGTGCTTTTCTTCGGCATCGATATCGGAATCGGACTGCTGTTACAGCGGCAGCGGGGGCTTTGGAAGCGCTTCCGGGCCGCACCTCTTTCGCGGGCGACTCTGCTGGGCAGCCGCGCGCTGAGCGCAGCGATCCTGTCGTTCTTCATTCTGCTGGTGAACTACACCTTCGCGCGGTGGTTCTTCGGGGTCAGGATCGAAGGCAGCATGGCGGGATTCCTCGCGGTCTGCGCGGCGCTTTCGCTGATGACTGGGACATTCGGGCTGCTCGTGGCGGCGCTGGGCAAGACACCGGAGGCCACGCGAGGACTTGCTATTTTCGTTACGTTGATTATCGTCATGCTCGGCGGCGCATGGTTTCCGACCTTCCTGCTGCCGCAGTGGCTGCAGAAGGCGACGCTGGCGGTGCCTACGCGGTGGGCGATCGACGGTCTGGAAGCGATGACCTGGCGCGGGCTCGGGTTCAGCGCCGCGCTTGCGCCCGTAGCAGCGCTGCTGGGCTTCGCGCTGCTGTTCGGGCTGCTGACCGCGATGCGGTTTCGATGGGAGGCCGAGTGAGGGAGAACCCCTGCCGTTACCGGCGGGGCTGAATTGCGGGCGTTGCTGACCCGACGGCTACCAGACGCGGCAGGCCTGCTCGCGGACCATCGGCTGGCCGGCCTTGCAGGCGAACGCGCGGCCGAACTCGGGCATGTTCGAGACTACGCCGTTGATGCGGTATTTCACCGGCGAATGCGGGTCGGTGATGGCCGACGCTCTACGGCTCTCCGGACGCTCGTCGCCGCATGCCCACTGCGCCATCCCGATAAAGAAGCGCTGAGCGGGAGAGAAATTGTCGATCGGCTTGAGTTGTTCATTGCGGGTCGCATCCTGCCAGGCCATGTAGGCCAGGATGGTTCCACCCAGGTCCGCGACATCTTCGCCGAGAGTGAGCTTGCTGTTGATTTTGATATCGTCCACGACGGTGTACTGCGCGTATTGGTCCGACACGCACGCGGCGCGTTTGACGAACTCGGCGGAATCCTGCTTGGTCCACCAGTCGCGCAGATTGCCGCGCGCATCGAACTGGCGGCCCTCATCGTCGAAGCCGTGGGTCAGCTCGTGCCCGATGGTCGCGCCCGTGTTGCCGTAATTCGGCGCGTCATCCATCTTCGGGTCGAACAGCGGCGGCTCCAGAACGCCAGCCGGGAAGTTCATATCGTTCATCTGCGGGTCGTAGTAGGCATTTACCGTCGGAGGCGTGATCTGCCACTCGGTGCGGTCGACAGGCTTGCCGATCTTGTTCAACTGGCGCTTGGATTCGAAGACGACCGCCTGGTTGACGTCGCCCACGAAATCGCCGCGCACGATATGAACGGCGCTGTAGTCGCGCCACTTGTCCGGGTATCCGATTTTGTTGACGACCGCGTGTAGCTTGGCGAGTGCTTCCGCCTTGGTCGCCGGGCCCATCCAAGTCAACTGGCGGAGGTCGGCTTCCATGGCTCTCTCGATTTCCTTGGTGACGGCGAGGGCCCGCTGCTTGGTCTCGGGGCTGAACGTCCTGGCCACGAAGACCTGGCCGAGCGCTTCCCCGAGTTGAAAATCCACATATTGGACGCAGCGCTTCCATCGGGGTTGGATCTGGTCGACGCCGCGCAGGTACTTGCGATAGAAGTTGAAATCGGCATTGACGAATGCCGACGAAAGGTACGGCGCTTTCTCGCGCGCCAGTTGCCAGCGCAGATAAGTCTTCCAGTCCGAGACGCTGCGGCTTTCCAGCAGGCGCTCGAGTTCGCGGAAGAATTCCGGCTCGGTGACATTGATTTGCGCGGGGGCGCGCAACCCCAACGCCGACCAGTACGAACTCCATGCGAACGAAGGCGTCATTTTCAGCAATTCGGCGCCGCTCACCTTGTGAAACAGCTTGTAGGGGTCACGCTTGTCGACGCGGGTCAGCGACGCTTTGGCGAGGGCCGTCTCGATGGCCATGACGACCTGGGACTCGGCCGTCGCATTAGCGGCCGCATCGCCCAGCAACTGAAAGGTGTTCGCCACGTGGTCCAGGTACTTCGCACGAATCTCCTGCGATTTCGCGTCGGACTTCACGTAGTAATCCCGGTCGGGCAGCCCGAGGCCGCCAGCCGTGGCAAACGCAATCATGCGGCTCGAATCGGCATAGTCCTGCGACGAGCTGAACCCGAACAGCGGACTGGTACGCGCCGACTCCAGGTGCAGCCGGGCAAGCAGCGGCGGCACGTCGGAGAGACGTTGCAGCGCGGCGATCGAATCCAACTCCGGCCGGAGCGCCTCGGCTCCGGTCTTATCGATCGCAGTCTCGTCCATGCACGCGGCGAAGTAGTCGCCGATCTTTTGCTCATTCGGGGTTCGGTCCGGTGATGGCTTCGCGGCGGCCTCGAGGATGCCCCACAGCAGCCGCAGATTATCGTCGTGCAACTTGCTGTAGACATCCCAGCGCGCCTGGTCCGCGGGAATCGGATTCAGCTTGATCCAGTTTCCGCAGGCAAATTGAAAGAAATCGACGCACGCGTCGGCGGCCCGATCGATGAACGCGGTGTCGAGGCTGGGAGTGTAGGGCAGAGACGCCAAGGGCCGGTCTTGCGCGATTAAACCGGGGACCAGCAAGAGCAGCGCGGAATACAGCTTCATGCTGCTAGCTTACTCCGGGGCCGTCCCGTGTCGCGGGAAAGCACCTAGCCGGAGACTGCATCGGCGGGGGGCAAACACGCCGCCACCAGCTCGCGGACCTGGCTCAGCAGTTCCTCGCGACTGAATGCGCCTTTGAGTAATACCTTCTCGACGGAGCCGTTCAGGCGGGCGCGCTCGTCGGCGGTCAGCTCCTTGGCTGTGATTACTACGACGGGGATGTCGCGCCACGGCGGATTCCGGTGCAGTTCGACCAGGAACTCGAAGCCGTCCATTTCGGGCATCATCAAATCGAGCAGAATTACGTGGGGACGCTCGCGGGCGACACACTCCAGTCCTTCGCGCCCGTTGGTCGCCTGGGTCACCGCCCAGCCCTCGCGCTGCAGCATGGAACGCATCATCTCGCGCGAGCTGTCGTCATCTTCCACCACAAGAACCGGGCAGGGCGGTTGCGGGCAGCGGTACTTGTTCAGAATGCTGCTGAGCTGCTCGCGATCGATCGGCTTGGTCATGTAATCGGCGGCGCCCAGCGTGTAGCCCATGTTTTTGTCATCGATGATGGTGACCATAATTACCGGGACAGTGCGCAGTTCTGGATCGGCCTTGAGCTCCTGCAGCACTGCCCAGCCGTCCATTTTGGGCATCATGACATCGAGCGTGATCACGTTCGGGTGAATTTCGCGCGCCAGTTTCAGGCCCTCTTCGCCGTTCGTAGCTAGCACGAAGTGAAATCCTTCACGGGTGAGGAAGCGGCTCATCAGGTCGCGCGCCGCGGGGTCGTCATCGATCACCAGCACGGTGCCAGCACGGTTTCCGTTACTCGCCGCGGCTCGTTTGATATCTTCACCCTGGTCGTGCCGCGAAGGAACGACCAGAGCGGGGAGGCGGATGACGAACGTGGACCCCTTGCCCAACTCGCTCTCGACCGTCACATCGCCGCCCATCATGCGGCAAAAGCGCCGGGTAATCGCCAATCCAAGCCCAGTCCCGCCGAACTTTCGCGTGGTCGACCGGTCGGCCTGTGTGAACGGCTCGAACAGTTTGGAGATCTGCTCGCGAGTCATGCCGATGCCGGTATCTTGTACGCGCAGCACCACCCAGGTTTGGCCGCCTGTCTGCTCGGTGTTCACATCCAGCGTGATATCGCCCTGCTCCGTAAATTTCGAAGCGTTGGAGAGCAGGTTAAAAAGGCTTTGCCGGACCTTGGTCAGGTCGGCATGCATCTGAGGCAGATCGGGCGTCAGCCTGACCTGGAGGCGATTGCCCTTGCGATCGATCAGCGGCTTGATCGTGGTGCTCACCTCGTGCACCATGCGGTCGACATCGAAGGTCTCGAGGAACAGATCCATCTTGCCCGCTTCGATCTTCGAGAGATCGAGGATGTCGTTGATGAGCGCGAGCAGATGCTTTCCCGCGGTGTTGATCTTTTGCAAGTCGGGCACCAGATCCGCCATTCCGAGATCCTGCGCCTGTTCCTCGAGCATTTCGCTGTATCCGATGATCGCGTTGAGAGGTGTGCGAAGCTCGTGGCTCATGTTCGCCAGAAATTGGCTCTTGGCCTTGCTGGCGACTTCGGCGGCTTCCTTGGCGGTCACCAGTTCGGCTTCCGCAAGCTTCCGATCGGTCACGTCGTTTTGCAGCCCGACGAAGTGGGTGACGCGGCCGGAGTCGTCGCGCACCGGCGCGATCGTCAGGTCATTCCAAAACGGTGTGCCGTCTTTGCGGAGGTTTAGCAGAATCATGTTGACGTCCTGCTGTTGCTCGATGGCGGCGCGAATGCGCGCAATCGCATCGCGATCGGTAGCGGGGCCCTGCAGGAAACGGCAGTTCCGCCCCATGGCTTCCTCGGCGGTGTATCCCGTCAACTTCTCAAACGCCGGGTTTACGTAGATGATCGGATTGTCGGGCCGGGTGGCGTCAGTAATGACAATGCCGTTTGTGCTCGAGGCGATGGCCCGATCGCGGATCCGGAGTTCTTCCTCTCCCAGCGCCCGCTCGATGAACTCGCCAATCTGGCTGCCCAGCGTGCTAACAGTGCGAAGCAACTCCTCATCGGGCTCCAGGACCTCCCGCGTGAAGAATTCGATGACGCCCGATATGCGGCGGCCGCTGCGAATCGGAAATGCCAGAACGGCCCGCGCGTGTTCCAGCGCCTTCAGCTGCACCGGAGAAACTACGGCATCCTCCGTCAGAGCGGGGAGCCACACCGGGTTGCCCTCCTGCCAGACGCGCCCGGGAAGACCGGAGCCGCGCGCCAGGGTCATCTCGCGTGTGACACTCTCAAAATCGACCGCTCCCATTGCGGCGGAGTGCCAGATGGCCTCGGGCCGAAGGACAGCACGGCGGCGGTTCACCAGCCAAAGGACTCCGAGATCCCAACCCAGATTTTCGCCAATCGCCTGCAATATACGCGGCAGCGCCTCGATAAGCGAGACGGGTTCCGCCATTACCCGGCTGACATCGTGTTGTACCCGCAGCCGCCGCTCCTGCTGGCGCCGCAGTGTGATGTCCATGAAAGTGACGACGGCCCCGCGCACTATACCTTTTTGGAGAATCGGGGAGGCCGAGTACTCCGCCGGGAACCATGTTCCGTCCTTGCGCCAGAGCACTTCGTGTTCAATGCGGTACGACTGTCCCGTTTGAAAGGTGCGAGTGATGGGGCATTCCGACTCGGGGTACGACGTCCGGTCCTCTCGCGAATGGTGCACCAGGCGGTGCATGTTGCGGCCGAGTACCTCGTACCGGGTGAAGCCCAGCATACGCGCGCCGGCGCGATTCAGAAAGGTGCAGCGGCCCTCCAGATCGACGCCGTAGAGACCCTCGTTAGTGGACTCCAGCAAAGCCTCGAAAGGGACCAGGTCCGCAGTTGTGTCAGCCATGATTACGCAGCGATGCCGCTCAATGCCGCGATTGGCTGTGGGCGAGCAGCGCCTCTATTTTCTCTAATAACACAGGGAACTCGATGGGTTTGGTGTCGTAATCATCACATCCGGCCTCCAAGGCGCGTTCACGGTCGCCCGCCATTGCGTGAGCAGTGAGGGCGATCACCGGAATCGAATGGGTTTCGGGAGATGCTTTGATTCGACGGGTGGCTTCCCACCCGTCGAGCGCCGGAAGGCTCATGTCCATGAGGATGAGGTCCGGCTGACCGGATGCAGCCATGGCGACTCCGTCCAAACCATCGCCCGCTACGATTGTTTCAAAACCCTTGCGAGCGAGCCGCCGCCGGAGCATGTCGCGGTTCATCTCGTTGTCCTCGACGATCAGGATCTTGGGCATGAGTTCCTTGGCCCTCAAGTTGCAGCAATCGCAATGCCACGGCCAAACGCCTCGGATCGGCGCTCGTTTCGGCACCGATCAGGAAGAAAGTACCCAGTGACCGCCGACACTGCACCTGCGCCTCAACCCGAACCCGGCACGCTGCGCGACGCGGAGCTGATCGAGCTACGGCATAACGCGCGCACGCCGGTGAATCACATTCTTGGCTACGCCGAGATGCTGATCGAAGACGCCTCGGCCGCCGGCAAAAAGCAGTCGCTCGAGCTGCTGCGGACGATCGAGTTTTCGGCGCGCGCGGTGTTGAGCAGCATCAACGAGGCGCTCGCCAACCGCGACTCTATCGCGTTCGCCGAGGTGGAGCGGCTGTGTGAAAACATACGGCCCCGGGTGGAGCGCATACGCCACTCGCTCGACGAACTGGGGCGGGCGCCCGAAAATTGGGCCGCGCCCGATTGGCCTCAGGACTTGCAGCGAATCCGGTCGGCGGCGACCTCGCTTGTCGCGCTACTGAGTTATACCCGGCCGCCCGAGTCTTCCGAAGAACCGCAGGAGGCGCCTACGGCGCAGCCGGCTGGCTCCGGCGCCCGTCTGCTGGTTGTCGACGATAATTCCACGAATCGCCACATCCTCTGCCGGCGTTTGAAGCGGCAGGGCTACGCAGTGGCCTCCGCGCGCAACGGCAGCGAGGCGCTCGACCGGGTGGCCACCGAGCATTTCGACCTCGTCCTGCTCGACATCATGATGCCCGTCATGGATGGATTCGAAGTGCTCACTCGCATGAAAGAGGATCGCCGCATGCGCGCGATCCCGGTAGTGATCATCTCGGCGCTCGATGAGATGGCGGGCGTCGTTCGCGCCATCCAGATCGGCGCCGAAGATTACCTGTTTAAGCCATTCGACCCCGTGCTGCTGAGAGCGCGCATCGGGGCGCTTTTGGAAAAGAAACGGCTCCGCGAGG
Organism: uncultured Solibacteraceae bacterium; assembly: GCA_964390225.1. Classification (GTDB taxonomy): domain Bacteria; phylum Acidobacteriota; class Terriglobia; order Bryobacterales; family Bryobacteraceae; genus PSRJ01. The sequence goes on along the minus strand of CAYMHP010000001.1, from coordinate 47,760 downwards.
AACTGAGCGTCCAGGAGAAACTGGCGTCGCTGGGAGCGCTGACGGCGGGCGTGGCGCACGAAATCAAAAATCCGCTGAACTTCGTCATGAACTTTTCGGAAATCTGCGCCGACCTGGTGCATGAGCAAGCCGCCATTCTCGACCGCGTCGCCGGGAAGCTTGCGCCGGAAGAAGTTCAGGAGCTGCGCGAAATCGCAAGCGATCTCGAGCAGAATATCGGCAAGGTGCGCGAGCACGGAGCGCGCGCCGACAGCATCATCCGGGCCATGCTGGCGCACTCGCGCGGCCAACCCGGAGAGCGGCGTGCTACCGACCTCAATGCGCTTGTCCGCGAATACGTAAACCTGGCGTTTCACGGGATGCGCGCTCAAGACAACTCATTTCAGGCGGATATTCAGGGCTCGTACGATCCCGAGGTGGGAATGGTCGACGTTATCCCGCAGGACCTCAGCCGCGTCTTTCTGAACATCGCCTCTAACGCCTTCTATGCCATCCGGAAAAAGTCGCAGGCCGGTCAATCGGCTTATATCCCAACAATCCGGATTACGACGCGAAACTACGGGGAGACCGTCGAGGTCAGAATCTGGGACAACGGCGTCGGTATTCCGTCAGCCGTTCTCGATCGCATCTTCGATCCGTTCTTCACCACGAAGGCGGCGGGCGAGGGAACCGGGCTCGGGCTTTCGATCAGTTACGAGATCGTGGTGCAAGAACATCGTGGAGAAATGCAGGTCGACTCACGCGAAGGCGACTGGACGGAATTCACGTTGAAGCTGCCTCGCCGGTTCTTGGGTCAATCATGACGGCTTCGGACGAAAAAGCGCCAGTGCGGGTTCTAATCGTCGACGACGAGCCCGATATCGAAGAGCTGATCCGGCAGCGGTTCAAGCGCCGCAACGGCGAGTTTCAATTCCTATTCGCTCGCAACGGGAAAGAGGCGCTGGACCGGCTGGGCGCGGATCCCAACTTGGGCCTGGTCGTCACCGACATCAACATGCCCGTGATGGACGGTCTGGCGCTGCTCGGCAAGCTAAATGGGCTGGATCAGCGGATCGTCAAAGCCGTGATCCTTTCCGCGTATGGCGACATGCAGAACATCCGCACGGCGATGAACCGCGGCGCCTTCGACTTTCTCACCAAACCCATAGACTTTCAGGATTTCGAAACGACCCTGAGGCGCACGCAGGAGGCGCTCGCTCTCGAACGGCGGGGCGAAGAGGCGCGCGCGCGGCTGGTGGCGCTGGAACAGGAGCTCGAGATTGCGGCCCGCATTCAGGCCTCGATCCTACCGCGGGAGTTCTTCCCCGACCGGCACGACTTTTCCTTGCGCGCCGAGATGATTCCTGCGCGCCAGGTGGGCGGCGACTTTTACGATTTCTTCCTGATTGACGAGCACCGCCTGGGTTTCCTGATCGGCGACGTTTCCGGAAAAGGAGTGCCCGCGGCACTGTTTATGGCAGTGAGCCGCACGCTGCTACACGCCACCGCGTTGCAGGGGGTCTCGCCTGCCGAATGCCTCCTGTACGCCAATCAGGTCCTGGGCGGCCAGGGCGAAGCCGCTGTATACGTAACCGTGTTCTATGCGATTCTGCACACCCATACCGGTGAGCTGGAATTCTGCCTTGGCGGGCACAACCCGCCTTATGTGGTCTCGGCGGCGGGCGAATTGCGCGATATTGAAAAGCCAGCGGGGGTCGTTATCGGACTGCTGCCCGACGCCCAGTACGAGACCGGCCGGATGCGGCTGGCGCCCGGCGATTCCGTTTTCCTGTTCACGGATGGAGTGAATGAAGCAATGGACGCCGAGCAACACTTCTTCGGCGACCGGCGTTTGAAAACGGCGCTGGCTGGCGCTGCCGGGCAGCAGCCCGCCCAGATGATCGATGCGGTTCTGGGCGCGGTCCGCGAATTCACATCGGGCGCGCCGCAATCCGACGACGTAACGGTGCTGGCGATGAAGTGGACGCCGTAAGCGCGGAGAACGTCGCGGTATGCGGAACCGCGGCAGGACTGCCGGGGCTGAAGGGCGCGGCCGACGCTTCAGCCGCGCCGGTCATGGCGCGGTTCTAGCTGCGCGGCACCCTCACGCGAGCGGCCCGGCGCAAGACCGCCGGCCCTACTGCCTATTTCTGCGAAAGGGCGATTGCCTGGTCGAGATCCCACATGATGTCTTCGATGTCCTCAATACCGACCGAGAGTCTCACCAGGTCCTTGGTGACGCCGGCTTCGAGTTGCTGCTCGTCGGACAACTGCTGGTGCGTCGTGGAAGCCGGGTGGATAATCAAGCTCTTGGCGTCCCCTAAGTTGGCCAGGTGCGAGAACAGCCGGACCGAGTCGATGAGTTTGCGGCCAGCCTCCAGCCCGCCTTTGATGCCGAACGTGAGGATTGAGCCACATCCCTTCGGAAGATACTTCTGCGCCAGTTTGCGGTAAGGACTCGACTCCAGCCCAGGGTACTTCACCCAGGAGATGGCCGGATGCTGGCAGAGCCATTCCGCCACGCGCTGCGCGTTGCGGCTGTGCTGTTCCATGCGTAGCGGCAGCGTCTCGACCCCTTGCAGGAAGAGGAAGGAATTGAACGGGCTCATGCAAGGACCGAAATCGCGCAGGCCTTCGACGCGCACTTTGATCATGTAGGCCAAATTCCCGAAGGTCTCATAGAACTTCATGCCGTGGTATCCGGGGCTGGGCTCGGTAATCGCGGGAAACTTGTCGCTCCACGGGAATTTCCCGCTGTCGACGATGATGCCGCCGATCGAGGTCCCGTGGCCGCCCAGGAATTTGGTGGCGGAATGGACCACGATATCGGCGCCGTGCTCGATCGGCCGGCACAGATATGGGGACGCCATGGTGTTGTCCACCACCAGCGGTACGCCTGCTTCGTGCGCGATGGCCGCCACGCGCTCGATATCCAGCGCGTTCATCCGTGGGTTGGCAATAGTCTCACCGTAAATCGCGCGCGTCCGGGGAGTGATGGCCTTGCGGAAATTCTCCGGGTCGTCCGGCTCGACGAATTTCACGTTAATGCCGATGCGCCGGAAGCTGACGTCAAACTGCGTGTAGGTGCCGCCATAAAGCGTGCTGGACGCCACCAGTTCCTCTCCCAAACCGACGAGGCTGCTAATCGCGAGAAACTGCGCCGCTTGACCGCTGGACGTGGCCAGTCCTGCGATACCGCCCTCGAGTGCGGCGACCCGCTGCTCGAACACGTCGGTTGTGGGATTCATAATCCGGGTGTAAATGTTCCCGAATTGCTGCAGGCCAAACAACGCGGCCGCGTGCGCGGAATCCTCGAAAACGTAGGACGTAGTCTGATAAATAGGTACGGCGCGCGCGAGCGACGCCTTGTCGGGTGTATGGCCCGCGTGGAGCGAGCGAGTGGCGAAGCCCATTTGCCGGGCAGGAGCGGTAGCGTCAGCCATAAGCAGACAGAATACCGTGATTCGCGCTATTCAAACACGCCGGCGTTCTTGAAGTCTCCTGCTTTCACAATCGCTAATCCGGATGGGTCCACATGTTTGCGGAATGCAGTATTCACTTGATCGGCCGTCAGCGCGGAAATTGCGGCTTCCAGTTTTTCGTCGAACTTCATGCCGCGATCGAAACGCTCGCGCGCCGAAAGTAGACGCGCCAGCGCCTGGTCTTGTGTCCGCTGCACGATTTGTTCCTGGAGCAGCGCTTTCTTGGCGGCCGCGACCTCTTCGGAAGTGAATCCGTCCTTGACCGTTCGCCCGAGCTCATCCAGGAAGCTCGATTCCACCTTCGGCGCATTCTGTGGAGCGCTGATGATCGACGCCAGAAATATGCCGGAATCGTCTTTGGCCGGCGCCTGGAACTGCGAACGTACACCGTAGCTGAGCCCCTCCTGTTCTCGGATGCGGTGCACCAGCCGCGATCCGAAGCTCTGTCCGAGCATGTAGTTCGCCAGCACCATGGCCGGGTAATCCGAGTCTTCGTCCGACATCCGAACTTGCATGGCGGCGAGGAAAGTTGCGTTCTGCTTGTCCGGCGTCTCGATCTTGAAATTGCCCCGGTCGGTCTTGTGATACCCGCTAACGATGCGCCGGTAGCCGCCGCGGCTCTTCCAATCGCCGAACAGTTGCCCGGCGATCTTCTGCGTTTCGGCGGGGTCGAACTGCCCGACGACCACAAACTCGCCCGCGGAAGCTGCGTAGAATTGGTCGTGGAACCGGCGGACGTCTTCGAGCGTGACGTTTTTCAAGTCCTCGATCTGTTCTTCGGGTGTCCCCACATATCGCACATCTCCGCGCGGATACGGGTTCAGGCGTTTCTCGAGCTGAATGGAGGCCAGCGCGCCCGGGTCGCTGCGCGCCGTCTCTACAGCCGCAATCCTCTGCTGCCGCAGTTGGTCGAATTCATTTTCCGGGAATGAGGGTTCGTGCAGCACTTCGGCGGCGAGCCGCAAGACCGCACCCAAGTTCGCTTCCACTGTCTCGATGGATGCGGTCGCGTTCGTGGCGCCGCCCGACACCGTCATGCGAGCCTTGAGGCGGTCGAGCTCATCCTGGATCTGCTGCCGCGTTTTGCTCTTTGTGCCGCGCATCAGCAGGCCGCCGGCCATCTCCGCTGCCGGGCTCTTACCGAACAGGGATTTCTCGTCGCCGAATCGCAGCGTGACGAGCGCGACCACCGTCCCGCCGCGCGTCTTCTTCGGCAGCAACACGACTTTCAGTCCGCCGGCCGTGGAGCGTTTCACCCGGGCCTCGATGTTCGCGGGTGAAGGATCGAAGTCCTCGCCGGCCGCGACCGCCTCCCCGCCCTTGTAATCTTTGAGCATCGCGGCGAGATCGGGAGTAGCAGGAATCTCGGCGCGGTCGGGCGCCTTGGTCGGAATGAATACTCCCACCGTGCGATTCGACTCTTTCAAGTAGGCTTTGGCAACTCGCTCGACGTCCTGCTCGGTGACCGCCTTGATCCGGTCGCGCATCAGAAACAGCAAGCGCCAATCGCCCATGGAGGCCCACTCGCTCAGATTAAGGGCGAGCGACTGCGTGTTGGTCATCTGCAAGTCGATTTGCTTCAGGATTCGCGTCTTCTGGCGCTCGACTTCCTGTTTCGTGGGGGGCTCGCTGGCCAACTGCTCGATGGTGCTGACCAGCGTCTGCCGGGCGTCATCGAGCGACTGATCGAGCCGCAGACGGGCGGAGGCGATCATGAAGCCGGCATCGTGCAGGTTCTCGGACCCCATCCCCGCGTTGACCGCCTTCTTATTCTCAACGAGCGCCTTGTAGAGGCGGCCGGAGGGCGCATCGCCCAGGACACCGGCGACAACCTCGAGCGCCGCTGCGTCGGGATGCGATCCGGCGGGCATGTGATAGACCACGACGACGCTCTGGTTATCGCCCACACGCCGCAGCGTGACGGAACGCTCGCCATCCTGTGTAGGCTCGACCGTGTAGGTCTTCTCGAGCGTTCGTTGCGGTTTTGGAATTGCGCCGAAAGCCTCCGCCACCCATGCGAGCGTTTGGCTTTCATCGAACTTGCCGGCGATGACCAGAACCGCGTCGTCCGGCTGGTAGTACTTCCGGTAAAACGCCGCCAGATTTTCGACAGGCACATGCTCGATATCGGAGCGGTCGCCGATGGTCGATTTGCCATAGTTGTGCCAGAGATAGGCTGTGGAGATCACCCGCTCGAACAGCACCCGGTCGGGGCTGTTTTCGCCGCGCTCGAACTCGTTGCGGACGACGGTCATTTCGGCGTCGAGATTCTTTTTATCGATCCGGGCATTCACCATCCGGTCGGCTTCCATCTGGATCGCCCAATGCAGGTTCTCATCGGTCGCGTTGAGCGTCTCGAAGTAGTTGGTCCGGTCGTAGGAGGTAGACCCGTTCATTACGGCGCCATGATCGGTCAATTCCTTTTTAATGTCGCTGCGGGTCTTGGTTTCGCGGAACATCAGATGTTCCAGCAGGTGCGCCATGCCGGTCTCACCGTAACCCTCCTGCCGCGAGCCAACCAGGTAGGTCACGTTGACCGTGACTTTCGGCTTGGAGGCGTCGGGAAACAGGAGTACGTGAAGCCCATTAGGATAGGCGTACTCGGTGATCCCCTCTACGGAAGTAATCTTCTGAACGCCCGTGGGCAGGGTCTGCGAAAATCCGGCAAACGCGAATGGCAGGATCGCGCAGAGAAAAATGCGGCGCATAGAACCTCTTTCGATCAAACTGGCCGGCGCGGATGGATTTCCATACCGCGAGAAGCCTAAATAACTTTGACGGAATTATACCAGGAGGGTTACGCGGGGCCTTACTTCCCTATGCAGAACGTGGAGAAGATACGGTTCAAAATGTCGTCCGCCGTCGTGGCTCCTGTGATCGCGTCGATTGGACGCAACGCGGAGTATAAGTCGAGCAGCATCATTTCGTGGGGAATGTTCGATTCTACGGCGGTTCGGGCCTTCTCCAGGTACGCGAGCGATTCCCGAAGCAATTGCTCGTGGCGCAGGCTGGTGAGAAACCCCGATTCCTCCTCCCACGCGCCTTTGGGAGCTACAGCCTCGAGAATGGCCTCTCGCAATTGCGCGATGCCGTCCCCTGTTTTCGCGGAAACGGCGAGCGGCTCGGCCGACAGCTTCGCAGCGCGCGGCAAATCCGATTTGTTCCCCACCAGCAGCCAGCGGCCCTGTCGCGCGGCGCGCTCGATCAGTTCGCGATCGTTCGCAGCCGTGGGCTGTGACAGGTCCAGGACCACCAGGGTCAAGTCGGCGTCGGCCATTGCCTGGTAGCTGCGCTCGATGCCCAACGTTTCTACAAGCTCGGCCGATTCGCGGATTCCCGCCGTGTCGAACAGTTTCACGGGGATCCCGCCGATCGCTGCCGTTTCGGAGACCAGGTCGCGCGTCGTGCCCGGGATCTCGGTGACAATGGCGCGATCCTGCTCGAGAAGCGCATTGAAGAGGCTGCTCTTGCCTACGTTGGGGCGGCCCACAATCGCCAGCGTGAGGCCCGTACGGACGAGGCCGCCATATTGAAAGCTGGCGGCAAATTGGCGGACAGAATCGATCAGGGGTGTGAGCCGGCGGAGAATCTCGGCCGGCGGCGCCACGCTCACATCATCTTCGGCGAAATCGATGCCCGCTTCGATCAGCGCGATCAGCTCCAGCAACTGTTCCTTTAATGGCGCAAGCCGCCGCGAGACCGATCCGGAGACCTGCTGGGCCGCGACGCGCGCCTGGTATAACGTGGTGGCTTCGATCAGGTCTCGGACGGCCTCGGCCTGCGGCAGATCGATGCGCCCGTTGAGAAAAGCGCGCAACGTGAATTCCCCGGGCTCGGCCAACCGGGCTCCGGCCTCGAGCGCCCGCTCGATAGCGAACCGAAGCACGACAGGAGAACCGTGGCACGATAACTCCACCACATCCTCACCGGTGTACGAATGCGGCGCGGCGAACCATGTGGCAACTACTTGATCGACCGCGTGGCCGTCGCGGTCCACCATTTCCGCCAGGCGCGCCCGCCGCGGTTCCCAATCACCGCAGCCCGCGACGTGGAGCATCGAAACGGCGATCGCTCTGGCCCTATCGCCGGAGATGCGGATCACCCCGAGGCCGCCGCGGCCGGGCGGCGTGGAAATGGCGACAATCGTATCGGAAACGGACAACGCCTAGCGCCGGGCGCTACGGGAGCGCGGACCACCGCGCCGCGGCTCGGGAGCCCGGGGAGGTTCCGGCAGGCTGGCCATGCCGGCGGGGTAGACCACCACCTGGCGCGTCGGACCGGTTCCAATGCTTTCGCTGCGCACCGCGGACTCATTCCGCAAAGCGAGGTGAATCACGCGGCGCTCGCGGCTGTTCATGGGGTTGAAGCGGAAGGGAACTCCGGTGCGCTTCACTTTTTCCGCTGCCGTGGTGGCGCTGAGGCGCAACTCCTCGATCCGCAGCAGGCGGTAATCGTTCGCATCAAAGGAAATGCGCGAGTGATCCTCGGAGGGGACGCGCAGCATTTCCATGGTGACTTGCTCGAGCGCCAGAAGCAGTTCCGCCTTATTGGACAGCAGCAGGTCGACGTCGGCGCCGGTGAACTTGATTACGACATCCGGAGTCTCGAAATCGTCGGCGGCCGGCTCGGCATCCTGGATCTCGTAATTCACGTGAAATCCACCACTCCGCAGAATCGTATTGAGAAAACCGTCTACCCGGGAACCGATCGAGGCCGCGGAGTACTTTCGTTCACTCACAGGCTATTTCCTGCCGTTCTTTTTTTTGGGGGGCTGCACCGAGCGAACCGCCTCCTGCGCCGTCTCGGTGTGGTTGAAGAACCACTGCTGCCCCATCGCAACAAGATTGCTGGTCAAGTAGTATAGCACCAGGCCGCTGGGCAAATTGTAGAACATGAAGCCGAAAACCAGCGGCATGAACATCATCATGCGCTGCTGGCTGGGATCGACATTCCCCGTGGGCGTCATCTTCTGCATCACGAACTGGCTGATAATCATCGCGATCGGCAGAAGCTTGATGGGCAGGTGTTCCGGTTGCGAGAGATCCGTAACCCACAGCCAGTTGGCGCCACGCATCTCCACCGACACGGTGAACACCCGGTAAAAAGCGAACAGGATCGGAATTTGCAACGCCATCGGCATGCAACCACCCATTGGGTTGACGCCATGCTTCTTGTAGAGGTCCATGACCTCCTGGTTCTGCTCCGCTTTCTTGGGATCGCGCAGGCCGACGTTCTTGTATCTCTCGTTGATGGCGGCGATCTGCGGCTGCAGCGCCTGCATTTTGCGCATCGACTTCATGTTCGACAGCTTCAGCGGGAACAGGATGAAGTTGATGATGATGGTGACCAGGATGATGGACCAGCCGAAGCTGTGTACAAACGCGTCGTTGAACCAGTTCACCATCAGGAACAGCGGCTTGGCGAGGAAGCCCCAGAATCCGAAATTCACCACCTCGACCGCCTTCGGGTTCACGCGCCGCAGCAGGTCCAGGTCTTTCGGGCCGATAAACAAGGAGAAGCGGTTCCGATCTCCGTCCGAGACAGCGACGCCGGCAAAGTCGGCGGGCTTCTCTTCGAGAGGGGTACGAACGGTGTCGCCGAAAGTAACCACTTGCATTGTGGTGGTCCCTTCCGGCAGGAAGACTGCCGCAAAGTACTGGTCGGCCATGCCGGCAAACGAATAATTGCCGCTCGCGGAAACCGGCCCGTTCTTGGCGGCCTTCGCGGTTTGCTCCTCCAGCTTATTGTTCGCGGCATCGAAGTAAAGAGCACGCTCGGCGTTGGCCGGGTTGGCCATGGTCAGATCGCCGAATCCGCCGCGCCACTCGATTGCATTCGGAATCGGCTTGCCGTTAACGCTCACCTCGGTCGTGACGTGCGACTGATAGCTGTTCTTCTGGAACCGAAAGACCTTGCGCACGGATGTCCGCCCATCGGAAAACTCGAACGTGGCGCCCAGTCCATCCGGGTCGCCGTGCACGGTGTAATAGCTGGTGTTCACGTTCGCGGTGGGTTTCTCGCCCGGGAAGTAGAGCGCGAAAGGATAATCGAGATTCGCCGCCGTGTTGATCAACTCCAGCGGCTTATTATCATTTCCTTTGTGTTTCTTGAGCAGCCAGCTACGCACTGTTGCGCCCTGGTTGCTGAAGGCCACGCGAAACACGTCCGTGTCGATGATCACCGGCGGCTGCGGCTGCTGGGGAGTCACGGGGCCGGATGGGGCGGCTGGTGACGCCTGGGCGGGCGCGACGGCGGAAGCCTGCTCCACGGGGGCCTTCTGGTTAGGGGTCTGCGCCGTCTGCGCAGCCGTTTTCTTTGCGGGCGCGGGAGGAGGCGTCTTGAAGATATAGGGCGTGACGAACATTACCGCGCCCATGAGCAGGAAGGCCAGCAGCAGCCGGATTTCCATCGACATTTCTTTTGGCGGTTGCGCCGGGCTCTGATTACCGCCGTTCACCGTTTCGGCCATTCTGAATTCCGTTTTGAAGATCGCGCACTACCGCACGGGATCGAAACCGCCGGCGTGAAAAGGGTGACAACGCGCCAACCGGAGGATACCTTTCCATATCCCCTTGGCCGCGCCATAGCGCTCGACTGCCTCGCGCATGTAGTCCGAGCAGGTCGGATAAAACCGGCACGCCGACGGCAGTAGCGGCGAAAGCATCCATTTGTATCCCCGAAGCAGCCAGACTAAGAGCCATTGCAGCGGAGAAAAAGGCGTTCTACCTGCTGCCTCAGCTCGGGCATGGGAGCACTCAGGGCTTTGGACCGCGGATTGATGACGATGGACCACTGTGGGTTTAGCCGATCCAGGCAGCCGCGGACGGCCTCCCGCAAGCGGCGCTTGATTCGATTGCGCGAAACGGCTTTGCCGAGCGCGCGAGGAACCGTAAAGCCGATGCGAGGACCATCGGGCTGCGTTTCCCGCACATAAAATGCCGTGAAGAGAGGATTCGAAACTCGCTTCCCCTCATCGTAGATCCTTCGGAAATCTCGAGATCGCAGCAGACGAACACGTTTCGGAAAACCAGCGATGGATACTACCTTTCGGAACTCACCGTGAGCTTCTTGCGGCCGCGAGCACGCCGCCGCGACAGCACCGCGCGTCCGTCCTGGGTTTTCATGCGCGTGCGGAAACCGTGCGTCTTGGCGCGCCGGCGGTTGTTCGGTTGATACGTACGTTTCGGCATTTTAGTTCAATTACCTAGTATAAAGCAGCGGGAGAGGCCGGGCAAACGACCGGCGCCCACCGGATGATAACGCGAACGGAAGGACCGGCTTAAGGTGAAGGAAATGACCGCCGCTCTCTGCAGCCCTGCCCGTTAGGGCGGGGGTCTGGTTGGGCGAGCCTTTGGGGAACGCGAAGCGCCGCAGGACTGCCGCGGCTGAAATCGCCTGAACTTCGGCCACGGCGAGTGATGGCACGGTTCGGTTTGGCGAGAGCGTCGTCTTTCAGAACCAGCGGCGAAACACACCGTCGGCGCTCCTCCCGAACGCGTTAGCCCCCGAGGCCAGGGACGGGCGCAGGGGTGATGAGCGGGACCGGGCACGCCTCGGTGGTGGCGAGTTCCTCGCCGTTCCCGAGAGGCAATTCATCCTGCATCCACCCTGTCAGCGGAACGTTCCGAAGATACATTCGCTCCTGGGTGATCAGGGTGATCTCCGAGCCCTTCGCTCCGGGTAAGCGCCGCACGAACCGGCGCCTCTCCATTCGCAGTTCCGAGAGAAGCTCTTCCAGAGCGGGCCGCCGCGCTCCGCACTCACATTCCACCTTGGCAATGGCCGCTTGGTAATGCGCAGTCAGCACCCGGATGCGCGCTTGCATGAGCACCCAGACCAGGGATGCCGCCCCCACCGCGACCAGCACCGGAAGGACAAGCCAGGACACCAGCTCTGTCAGAAACGGGCTCACATCCCTGTATCGGTGGAATTCCGCGACAGGATTACAGTCATGAAACCACGAGGGCGACTATGGCCGCCGCGAGTGCTCAGTACTTGAGCGCGCAATACCCGCCGGACGCATTGACCCAGTTCTGCTGGATTAAATACTGCCGGCTTCCGAGTTGCACGTTGGCTTTGGAGCCGTTCGCAGCGGTAAAGGTCTGCCCGAAGTTCCACGCGCATTTGTCGGCGTTCTCGTAGCCGCGGCGGTCGTACCAGGCGTTTAGGTCCGGATCGGTCGCCGCTTCCTCTAACTCGTGGGCAATAATCGAAGCCATCCCGTCGGCGCCGGCGTTGCCGTTCGGCGAAGTCGTCTGGTCTTCGCAAGCCGAGGGGCAGCGGTCCGGATTTCCCACAAACGCGTACTTGATATCCGTTCCGTTGATGGTTGCGTGGGTATGCCAACCACAGTACTGCGTGCAGAACCCGCTGGTCTCGTTGACATCGGCCGACGTCAGAACGAAATAAACTCCGTTTGGATCCGTCGGATGTTGGGCTGCCACAATTGCCTGAACAGCCGAGTCGCTGAGAGCCGTCCCTTGGGAATAATTGTCGCTGGCAGTTGAGCCGAGAGCCACGCTGTTGGCAACGTTCGCGCCGCTGCCGTTCGTGTACGTCGTATTGATGTTGAAATACGGCGAGCCGCCCAGGTTCGAAAGGAAATCGGGCAGAATTGAGACAGCCGTATTGTTCGCCCAATTCCCGTACCAGATCAGATAAACATTTTTGACGCCAGTCATCACCGGCCCACCGTGGTAGTAGATTCCGTTGCTGCCGGGAGCGGCCTGCCGGGCGGCACCTGCATGGTCTCCAGCATTGCCGGGGTGCTGCTCGGTTCCAATGGACTTTCCGTTGGGCGCAAGGTCGTTACCCTCTTCCGACCTGTCGGATGCGGCATAAGCGGGGTTTGAACTCAAAGCCAGTGCAACAAACGTCAACCCTAACGCACAATAGTGATTCAAGGTTTTCCTCCGAAACCGCCTCTGTTGAAGTGACAATTGGGTGAGTGTAGCATGTCTGCCGGGCTGTTTATCGGAATTAACTAGCGAAAGGGTACCAGGCGGGAGTCTGTCGATGCCTAGGCGGCTACCGCAATATCGACACCTAACCCGACGTAGCCAATGAGACGCTGCGCGGCCGCTACGTTTTCTGCCAAGACAAGAAGGCTGAACGGATACTGTTCGTCGCCGGCCGCCCGGAACTCATAAGGCACATCGGCGGCGCGCAAAGCCGCGCCGTGGGCCGCCGCGACCGCGAAACCGGCCACCGTGTCCCGATAGCTCACCAACTCGGTAGCGGCGCCTTCCAGTTCCTCGGATGCCTCCATCAGCCGGTCCCAGGCAAACCCCGATTCGGTGAGCCTGGCGATCGGGTCGGTGGGAGCGTGCCGGGGCCGTTCGGCATGGAGCAGGTGAGCGATTCGGTCGATCAACAGCCTGCCGGTAAACGGCTTGAGCAGCACGTGATCGGGCGAGCGCCGGCCGATGCTTTCCATAGCCACACTGGAGCCGTATCCCGACGTGTACAGAATCTTCATTCCCGGGCGCAGGCGCTCCAGTTCCGCGGCCAGATCCAGGCCGCTCATGCCGGGCAAGATCATATCGATAATGGCGAGAGAAATACTGGCCCGGTGTGCCCGAAAGATCGCCAGCCCTTCGACAGCCGTGGACGCCTGGAGCACACGAAGCCCATGCCCAGCCAGCATCCGCTGCATGAGCCGGCGCAATGCGGTCTGGGGCTCGACGATCAGGATTGTCGGTTGCGAAGCCTCAGTCACTCTTTTTTTGACGAAGAACGTTGGCGATCAGGCCGGCCGGTTTTGAGTTTACTGCGAATTGGCAGTCTTTGGGCCGAATTTTTGCTTTGGCTGGTACTATGAACTCGAATTAATGCAAATACTTACGAAGGTTAGCAAGGAAATTCCGGCCTACCTGATTTATGCCGAAATGGAAAATGCCTCAGGCCTGTTCATCGGGCATGCGAATTCCCACGCTGCGCAAAAACCGGGTGTCTTCCGGTTTCAACTCCGCATCCTGCGGCGACGAGGATTGATGCTCCGGGCACTCGCGCCAGTAATCCGCCAACGGCTTCACGATGTAGACGTGCTTTCGGCACTGTGAGCACCGCCAGTAGACCACCAACTGGTGATCGGAGGTCAAACCAACTTCGCGCAGCCGGCTGGGCGACTTACCGCATTCACAGGCGAAAGGGATCCGTATGTACATGGCCGAAGGCAGCTCCCGTTTCCAATTACACAACCGAGCGACAGGTCCAACTGCGTTACGGGACCGCAACTGCAATCATGCCTCGAAACACGGCCGCGCCGACAGGGCCACCCGTACTCCCCAGTAATGGGACTTTTAGTTCCTTTGGTTGGGCATGCGCCACACGGTGAGGAAGGTTACTTCAGCTCTTTAACCGGGACGTCGAAACGCGCGGTGTTCACGACGCCGCTCCGCTGGAATTGCACCCAGATGCGAAACGTCCGGGCGCGGGGAAATACGAGGCTGAACTGAATCTGTGGACCGCCGTCGGCAAGGATCGGATGCGAGTGGATCAGGTCGATCAGGTCGTCGCTGGCCGCCAGCATGTGCGCCCATGCGCCCAGGTATTTTTCGAGGCCGTCGACCGGGGCCACTCGAAAATACATCTGCACCTTTTGGCCGACGATCGGTTCTGGCGGGTCGGTCTTTAGTTCCACCTGTAGATTGGCGGTCTTCTTCGTCGAATAGTCCTGGGTCAACACCACGGGCGCGGGCGCCTTTCCGGGGATAATCACGGTTTTTGCGATCAATTGCGGGGTGGCGCCGTCAGGGTAAAAGTCACCAAGAACGCGGTACATTCCCGGTTTGGGAAAGGCGATGGCGTAGTCGAATTCGCCGGTCTGCGGATTGAACGTCGGGTGGTCGTGCACGAAAAATTCGAGATCCTGGCTCACCACAAACATGTGAAAGAGCTTCTCGTGAACGATCTGGAAATGCGTGACGGGGCGGTTCTTCCACGGATCTTTGATGCTCATCTGGATCGTGGCGGGCTGCCCCGGTTTGAGGGGATGCGGCGTCACCATCAGATCCATCAAATACTCGACCGGATCGGGCAGGTTCGCCACGAGTTTCATTCCGCAACGGGAGCAGGTCCCCGGCGCGTGGGAGCGCACGTCCGGATCCATCGGGCAGACGTACACCGTGTCTTGGGCCGCCAACAGGAACGCAAAGCACAGCAAGAGGGCGGTACCCAGCACTAGCACCGCTCGGGCTCTCGCGCGCATGTCTAGATTATCCCTACGGGCCCAGCTCGGTTGCAACCCGGAGGTGAAGCATTGCGAAATCCGTACGTGCGCGCTGGCGTCGTGGCGGCGCAACTCGGGTACTTCCTTTAGAACTCTATTTTCGAAAGTTGGTACGCATTGCCCGCGATGAAACTGCGCAGTCTTGTATACTCGCCAAGGCGAAGCGGACCCGTTTCGTTGCGCCGGGTTCGACTTCGCGTCACTTCGAGATTCAGGGAGGCAGGATGTTCCAGAAACGATTACTCGTTACGGCGGCCGCTGTGACCGCCTCGTTTATCGTCGGCCCGGCCCGAGCGGACGAGACCGTCACACCCATCAGCACCACTGCAGGCGGGTGCCGGTCGCTTCCGGGGTACGCGGCCTTGAAGGCTGCTCTGATTACGGCCACCGCTGCCGAGACGACCGGCTTGAACAACCAAATGTGGGCGACCATTGTGGACCGCGACGGCATTGTATGCGCAGTGGCGTTCTCGGGCGTAAACCGCGGCGCTCAGTGGCCGGGGAGCCGCGTGATTTCGGCGCAGAAGGCGAACACTGGCAACGCGTTCAGCCTCGACGCTTCTTCGAACAGCAACGGCTCCGGCCAACCCAGTGGACTGGCGCTCTCGACGGCGAACCTCTATTCAGCCGTTCAGCCGGGAGGCAGCCTCTACGGATTGCAAGCGAGCAACCCGGTGGATACGAATGTGGCCTACGGAGGACCGTCACAGAATTACGGGTTGGCGAACGATCCCATGGTTGGCGACAAGATCGGCGGCGTCAACGTCTTCGGTGGTGGCCTGGGACTTTACGCAACGGGCGGAACCATTGTCGGCGGAGTCGGCGTGAGCGGCGACACCTCCTGCGCGGACCACTTCATCGCCTGGCGGGTCCGTCACATACTCAATTTGGACCATCTGAAGAACGTTCCGGGACCTGCCAGTCTCTTCGCCGGCGACGCCACGCATCCCGACAATATCATCTTCGACATTACTCCCAATCCAAATGGCGGCACCGGCAAAAGCGGCAGCGGTTTCGGCCATCCCACCTGCCTGAACACGGGCGATCCGAGAAGCCTTCCCGCAGTTCAGTAACAAGTCCTCGCAGCGGCGGCTTCCCGGCCGCCGCTCGTTCCTCTTCCGCAACTCCGCCGTGAGATAGAATTGCGGTGGTCCCGTGCTGGAGGAGAAAAATGAAAAAGCTTCGATGGACGATAGCTGGAGTCGTGTCTCTCGCAGGCGCCGCCTGGATGCTCAATGCCGCGGGAGTGAAGATCGACCCCAAAGACCTTCAGACCTTCGCCGACGCACAGTCGCTTAAGCCGGGAACATTTCACAAGATCACGGCGGATGCGTTGCCCAAGCCGTTCGCCACTAAATCGGCCACCAACTTCGGCCGCCCCATTCCGCGGCCCGAGGGCGCCATGCCGCAAGCACCGGCTGGGTTCAAGGTGGAATTGTACTTGACCGGTCTCGGCGAGCCGCGTCAGATCCGCACCGCCCCCAACGGAGATCTATTTTTTACCGAGAGCGGGATGGGGGAGATCAAGATCGCGCGCGGTTATAAAGACGGCAAGCCCGAACAGGTTTCCGTATTTGCCACTGGTTTGAACCGCCCGTTCGGAATCAATTTCTATCCGCCGGGCAACAATCCGCAATGGGTATACGTGGGCAATACCAACTCGGTGGTGCGCTTCCCGTATAAGAGCGGCGAGCTCAAGGCCGGCGGCGCGGCCGAGACGATCATCCCCGAGCTTCCGGTCGGTGGCTTCCATTGGACCAGGGATGTGGTGTTTTCCAGAGACGGTAAGAGCATGTTTGTAGCCGTCGGGTCGGCGGACAATATCGACGAAAAGGGGCCAAACGAGCACCGCGCCAATATCCTCGAATACACGCCCGAAGGAAAATTCATCGGCATCTACGGCTCCGGTATCCGCAACCCCGTCGGGCTGGCGCTCAATCCAACGACCGGGGAGTTGTGGTGCTCTGTCAACGAGCGCGACGAAATGGGCGACAACCTCGTGCCGGATTACGTCACGCACGTGCAGAAGGGTGGATTTTACGGCTGGCCGTGGTACTACATCGGCGGCAATCCGGATCCGCGAAAGAACGGCGCGCACCCGGAGTTGAAGGCCAAGGTGATCGTTCCCGACGTTCTACTGCAACCGCACAATGCGTCTCTGGGCATCACGTTCTACGAAGGGACGCAGTTTCCGCAGGAGTATCGGGGCGACTTGTTCGCCGCGGAGCACGGCTCCTGGAACCGCGCGGTGCGCGCCGGCTATGAAGTAGTCCGGGTGCCTCTCGATCAGGGTCACGCCAGCGGGATCTACGAGGACTTCCTCACCGGCTTCGTAAATGATCAGGGGCAGTTCTGGGGCAGGCCGGTCGGTGTCGCCGTCGGAAAAGAGGGCGCATTGTACGTCACCGATGATGCGGGCAAAGTCATCTGGCGCGTGAGTTACACAGGGAAGTAGGCGCGGCGCATTTGCCGGCCGGTCACCCGGGTGGGCGAGAGCCGGCGTTACGCGCCGTGCTATTCTCATCAGAGGCAAGCAGCGGTCTGACGGCTCTCAGAAGAGCACCCCTAGCAGCCGGACGACCGGATGAGGATCCACCGATCCCGCTCCTAGATTGCCGCCCGGCATGTTCGGGCCATCATTACCGGATTTGTTAATAGGAGGAGTTACCAAGAAATGAGTTCCCCCACCACGACTTCCAAAAGCCTCGAGGCTCTGTTACAGAGTGCCGGGAATCCCGTGAACATGCTCCGCAATTCGCAGATCGGAGCCTACGTCTACCCCGTTGTCCCTTACGAATATTCGAACTGGCGCGACGAGCAGCGCGCGTGGCGCGAGACTTGTGTCCTGTTCGACCAGTCTCACCACATGTTCAACGTCTACATCGAGGGCCCCGACGCCCTCAAGATGGTGACGCATCTGGGTTTCAACAGCTTCGCGAATTTTCCTGTGGACCGCGCCAAGCAGTTCGCGCCTTGCGGCTACAGCGGCCATGTGATCGGCGACGGCATCCTCTTTCACCTGGCGCCGAATAGCCTGGTTTTCGTGGGCCGCGCGCCGGCCGCCACTTGGATCGAATTCCATGGACAGACCGGCGGGTACAACGTCAAGATCACCCGGGATGACCGGTCGCCCTCGAATCCGGGCGGCAGGCCGGTGATCCGGACCTGCTACCGGTACCAGATTCAGGGACCGAATGCCTGGCAGGTGATCGAAAAATTGAACGGCGCCCCGCTTCCGCAGATCAAGTTCTTCAACATGGGCTACATGAACATCCACGGACGGAAGGTGCGCGCGTTGCGACATGGCATGGCCGGCGATCCCGGACTGGAAATCTGGGGGCCCTACGAGGAACGCGACGAGATCCGCGGCGCAATCGTCGAAGCCGGCAAAGATTTCGGACTAACACAGGTCGGCGCCCGTGCCTATGCCACCAACACCCTGGAGTCGGGCTGGATTCCGTCGCCGCTTCCCGCCGTTTACACGGACGAGAGAATGAAACCCTACCGGCAGTGGATGCCGGCAGCCAGCTATGAGGGCACCGGTTCTATTGGCGGCAGCTTCGTTTCCAACAACATCGAGGATTACTACGTTACGCCCTACGAGATGGGCTATGGCTCGTTCGTGAAGTTCGACCACGACTTCATCGGGCGCGAAGCGCTGGAAAAAATGGCGAACCAGCCGCAGCGCAAAAAGGTGACCTTCGCCTGGAACAAGCAGGATGTGATGAAGGTCATCGAGTCGATGTTTGAATCGGGCGATCCGTACAAGTACATTGACCTTCCGCTCTCCAATTACACATCGGCTTCCTACGATAAAGTCACGATCCGCGGACACGTAGCGGGCCTCTCGATGTTCAGCGGGTACAGCTACAACGAGCGGTCGATGCTTTCGCTGGGAATTGTCGAGCACGACGTCCAGATCGGCACCGAAGTCACACTCTTCTGGGGCGAAGAAAATGGCGGCACCAAAAAGCCCACCGTCGAGCGGCACAAGCAGATCGAAATCCGCGCCGTAGTCAGCCCCGTACCGTACTCGAAGACCGTTCGCGAGAGCTATCACGAAGGCTGGCGGACGCAGCCGGCGTAAGCCCGCGCCGTGCGGACCCGCTCCCTTACGGGACGCGGCTGAAATGTTCTTTCAGCCCCGGCGGTAACGCCGGGGGTTCCTTTGCGGATTTACAACCCCTCGGCCGGCGCCTTACGAGCGCCGGCGCTACTTTTCCAACCAGTCCCGCATCGCCTGCGCTACCGCCACAGGCTGTTCCATCGTGGTCATGTGGCCCGAATCGGAGATGACCGCCAGCGTGCTGCCGGCGATTAACGCGGCCATTTCGGCGTGGCGCGCAGGCGGGCTCCACACGTCTTCGCTGCCGCACAACAGCAGCGTGGGGCAGCGAATCTCTCCCAGCAGTGAAGTAGCGTCCGGGCGCGCCAGCAACGCGCCGATCTGCGCTTCATAAATTTCCGGCGTCTTCCGCTCGAACATGCGAATGATGGATTCGAGGAACGCATCGTCGGCGAGGCGGCGCGGAGCGACCATTCCCTGAACCCACTTCTGCGCCATCGGTCGCATGCCTCTGGATCTTGCAATCGCCAGCAACTCGCGCCTGCCCCGTTCTTCCTCCTCGCCTGCGGGACCGGCGGGCCGCGCCTGGTAGCCGGTATCGAAGAGTGCCAGCCCGGTAACGCGCTCCGGCGCGAAGCGGTAAACCTCCAGTGCGATACGGCCGCCCATCGAATGCCCCGCGACGGCAAAGCGATGAGGCGCTTTTCGCAGGGCCGCCTCAGCCATCGCCGGAAGGGTATCGAGCAGGTCGTAGTCGGCGCAGGTACACACGGCGACGTCCGCCAGTGCGTCGATCTGGCTCTGCCAGACTTCCTGATCACAAAGCAACCCGGGAAGCAGAAGCAGGTTCTGTTTGGCCATCTAGTGCTTCACTTCGACTGGTGGCGTGCCGTAGGTGTGGAAGGATTCGATCGTCTTGAGGCCCCAGGCCTGACCCTTCTTACGCTCCTCCTCGGTCCACCGGATCGGCTTCCAGTCGGGGGCGAGGATCAAACGCGCCCCGGCGTTGGCGACCTCGACCCGGTTTCCGCCGGGCTCGTAGACGTAAAGGAAGAAGGTCTGCTGAATGGCGTGCTTGTGCGGCCCCGTTTCGATGTGGATGCCGTTTTCCAGGAAGATATCGGCCGCCAGCAATACTTCTTCCCGGCTGTTCACGGCATACGTAACGTGGTGAAAGCGGCCGCGGGTGCCCGTGTGGTCGCGCGTGTACGCAAAATCGTAGCTCTTATTCGTGCAGGTCATCCACATCGCGGCCTCGCTGCCGTCGTTGAGGACGATCTGCTCGGTAAGCCGGAAACCGAGGTAGTTCTCGAAGAACTGGCGATTCGCTTCGATATCCACGGCCAGGCCATTCCAGTGATCGAGCCGGCGCACGTTCACCCCGCGGGCCGGGAAACGCTGCGCCTGGTTCTTCAGGGCGGGTCGCAACTCGGGCGGTGCCTGGTACCACTGCGTTTCGTAGTAGAGCTCGATCTTATGACCGTCGGGATCGCAGCAAACGAACGCCGGGCCATGCGCCAGGTCGCCGTCCGTCCATCCTATATCGAAGCCGGAACCCTTCAGTGCCGCCACGCGCCGCTCCAGCGCCTGGGGACTGCGCGCGCGGAACGCTACGTGACCGAGGCCCGGCAACTTGGAGGCGGTGAGCTTCAGGGAGTGACGCTCGTAATCATCATAGGCATGCAAATAGACTGAGTCGCCCTCCCGGCCTGTTTCCGTCATTCCCATGATATTGACAAAGAATTTGACGCTCTCTTCCGGTTTCGGTGTGAGCAGTTCCAAGTGGCCGAGGTGGGCCAGATCCATAATGGGTTCGCTAGGCATAAACGGAGATTCTAACCTACCGGGTCGTGGGTTTGTTCGGCAACGGATCCGGCGCGTCGCCTCTCCACCACTGGGCAGAATAGACAATTGCCGCCGCGGCGAGCCACCCCGCGGCATACGCGGGCTGCGCGGCCCACCGAATCAGGGCGGAGTGCATCAGCCCGAACCAGGAGAACACGGCCGCCGTCAGGCACCAGGCGGCCGCGCGAGTGAACCGGCGATCGATCATCTCCGTAATCAGCGAGGCCACCACCAACACGAGGAAGAGGAATCCATTGCCGAGTCCCTGAATGGAGGACCAGTAAATCGAGCGGTTCAGTGCCGCCTGCACGCCCGGATTTGCGGCAGATAGCCGCAGAGCTGGCAATGCCGAATTCACTGCCGAGGCGACCACCGCGCCGGCCGGCAGCACAAAGCCGAGCAACACCACGCTCGTGTACCTGGCATCGACCCGGCGCAAGGTGGCGGTGCCCACTCCGACCGACACATACGCGATGATGGCGGCGAGAATCGGCCAGGGGAAGAGTTGGGCGATGAACACCGTTAGTCCACTCATCACGATGACGAGAAACAGAACCGGGGTCCACAGTGCATACGCGATGCGGGCGCCGATGGCCTTGTATGGCGGAAGCATGGCGTAGATGACCGGCGCGATCACGCTGCCAGCGATGCCGCAAACCAGCGTTCCGAGGCCATCCCAGGCGAGGATTTTACGGACATCGTAATCGTCTCCTACCGAGCTGGCGCCGGCCACCGAGGCGATGTCCTGAAGGACGTGATAGATGGCCATGGGAACGATGACGGAAAGATAGGGCAACGCCAGCACCATGGCGCGCACGGGCTGCGGGGGAACGGCAAGCGGCAGGCCCAATGAAATGCCCTGCCACAGCGGGCGGCTGTAGCCGATGGCCACGCCCACGATCAAGGGCACGATCCAGGCGACCAGAAACGGAGGAATGCGCCAGCGCGTAATCGGCACGTTGGAGAGCACCGTCGTTGCGATGATGGCCAGCGCGACAAGGCCGACGATGGGCTGGTCGAAGACGCGCTGGAGCAGCACCAGCGCGAGATAGCTGTACATTGCGGCGCCGAAAACGGTCATCGAAGCCGGCCCGGGAATCAGCAGCCGGAACCTTCGCGCAAACGGCGCGGCGGCCAGCTTAATTACGCCCGTCCAAGCCACCGCCGCCGCGCCAATCGCCCAGGCGCGGTTCGCGTCATGCGTCTGCAAATACACCGGCAGCATGATCGAAAGCGTGTAGGAAAGGATTGCGGGCACGTTGTTACCGTACACGTGTGCGGTAACGTTCTGCCGCCCTTCGCGGCGCGCGAGCGCCACCGCCAGGCGGACCAACCCCAGCGAGCCGACCAGGAATCCCAGCGCGTAGCCGGGCAACAGGTGCGTGACGCTGAAGACAATCGGAATCCCGACGGGCGCCAGCAGAAATACGGGGATCACCATCTGCGCCAGGTTGAATCCCACCTGCGCCAACGTCACATCGAAGTCGCCGCGATCGAGCGCCCACCAGCGATGCGGCGTGCCCGTCTTTACCGGTGTCATCAATCGTTGCCGTTTTCAGATCTTGAATGACTCGAGCGATTCGGGCGCAAACAGATCGCGCGGCTCCAATTGGCGCTTGGAGAGTCCCTGTTCGTACGAGTACCGCAGAAACGTGTTCAGCGTGTGCTCGTTGGCGTCGAGCCCATAAGGCCAGAAATCCCGTCCCATCATTTTTTCGGTTTCCTCGACGTAGTGCAGCAGCCAGGGAAGCGTGACTTTCAGCGCGGCGCTTTCGTGTAGGTCCGCGTAAATTTCCTTCTGTGCCTGAAGGAACGCCTTGTAGAGAGACTGCGCCACCCAGCGATGCTTTTCGTAAGTATCGCGCCGGATCACGACCGTATGCATGATGGGAAAAATTCTTGTCTTCCGGTAATATTCACATTCCACCGCCTGATAGTTCGGGAAGAGCCGGCGCACCTTGCCCGAACCCCGAGTGAAGGTGGAGGGAGCACGCGCCGTATAAAGCGCATCGATCTCGCCGCTCTCGATCATCTGCGAGAGCGTTTTCGTCGCGGGGATCGCCTCGACGCGGAATTGCGGGGGAAGCGACAGAGCCAGCTTCTCCGGGCGCCCCGGCTCTTCCTCACCGCCGCTCAGATAAGTGGGGCTGGTGACCGGCACGCCGTACTCATCGCTCATCGTGCCCCGAATCCAGACCGGCGCTGTCATCTGGTACTCGGGATTCCCGATGCGCTTGCCGGCGAGGTCCTTGGGCTCGCGAATTCCGCTATCGGCGTGAACGTAAATGCACGAATGCCGGAACATGCGCGAAGGGAAGACGGGGATCGCAACGAATGGCGCATTCTCTCGAAACAGGGAAAGCGTGTACGACGACAGCGACATTTCCGCGACGTCGAATTCCCGGTGCCGCAGCATGCGGAAAAACGTCTCTTCGACGGGAAGGTTCAGGTAGTTGAGATCGACGCCGTCAATGGGAACCCGGCCCTCTAACAGCGGGCGTGCCCGGTCGTAATTCCAGCAGGCCATCGTCAGTTGCAGCTTTGACATCAATCCTCCCGCGGCAGCCAGCCGAGCCGCTCGATAAATGAAAAGCCCGGGAACGAGCGTTCCCGGGCTTCAAACGTCTCACGCGTGATTCTTCCGAAGACGCTGACTATTCCTTCTTCGCGCCTTTCGCGTTGGGGCCGCCGTCTTCGGCCGAGCCGGCGAAGACCTTGCGTCCGTCGGGCAGTTTCACCGATCGTGAGTTGCAGGTGTTGGTGCCGTCTTTGGCTCGGAACCCTTCGATGGTGACCTGATCGCCCTCTTTGAGAGACTCCTTGCTCCAGCCCTGGCGCCGGAGAGAATTGGGCGCGCCGCCTTCGCACTGCCATTTGACGACGTTTCCGTTCTCATCCTTGGCATCCAGGTAAACCCAGATGTGCGGGTTCATGAACTCGACCTTGCTGACCGTACCGGTTAGCGTAAGCGGCTTGCTGGCGTCGTACTCGGCTGCAAACGAGTGGTGCGCGGCCATCGGGACCGCAGCCAGCAGCAACAGACCTGCTACTGAAACAGCGAACTTGGTTTTCATCGTAGCCTCTTCCTTACGGACGCACACAGCGCCAGTCAGCGCCAATTTTAAGGAGGCCGCGGGTGGATGTCAAGCGAGGCCGATTAGGGCTCCTGGGACTGATTCCCGCGCCTTGGCCCCCGCCCTCCTCTGCCCGGCGGCGGCGCAATCGGTTGAGGGCTGTAGTGATCGGCCAGTTGGTCCGGATGGAAACCGTACGTATTGGCAGCGGGATCGAGCGGCAGCATACCCGCTTCCCATTCTTTATAGTCCTCCACGAGCCGCTTGTAGACGTCGGGTTGGCGATCCTTCAAATTGGCGCGCTCCAACGGATCGTCAACTACGTTGAACAGAAACGTGTTCTCGTTGATCTTCAGGTACTTCATGTCGCCATCGCGCACGGCCTGCTGGGCGTTCTGGCGATAGCGCCAGTACACGCGCCGCGGCGTGGGCGGCGCACTACCAGTGAGCATCGGAAGCAGGTTGATGCCGTCGGGCGGATATGCGGAATCGATCTCGGCGCCGGCAGCAGGTACCAGCGTTGGCAGCCAGTCCATGCCCATGGCGACCTGCTGGGTCGTGGTGCGCGGCTTGATGTGTCCCGGCCAGCGGACCAGCGCCGGTATGCGCAATCCGCCTTCGAGGAGATCCGTCTTCTTCCCGGTGAACGGCCACGTGTCGGAGAACCGCTCGCCGCCATTGTCGCTGGTGAAGACGACGATGGTGTTGCGCGCGGCGCCCGCAGAGTCGAGCGCCTTCAGAATGCGGCCCACCTGCAGATCCATCTCGCCGACCATGCGCGCGTACGTCTTGATGGTGCCGGCGTCGAACGCGCCGAGGTTCGTGTACTTCTGCGCCACGGCCTCGTCGTCCGGGCCCTCCCACGGCCAGTGAGGCGCGTTGAAATGCAGGCTGATAAAAAACGGCTTGCGCTCTTTCACGTAGCCATTGATCGACTTGATCGCCTGCTCCGCAAGCAGATCCGTGAGATAGCCGGTCTGGTGAATCTTGACGTCGTCGTCCCAGAGGTCGTCCGTATTGCTGTTCACGCCGCCCGATTTGTGCGTGAAGTAATCGAGGCCGCCTCCGCGAAACCCCCAGAAGTGGTCGTAGCCGCTCTTGAGAGGCCCGTAGCTGGGAAGCGGACCGAGATGCCACTTGCCGATGAGCGTGGTGCCATACCCGGCTTTCCTCAGCAGGGAGGGAATGGTGGGATGCTCCGGAGGGACTCCCACGTTGCGGCCAGTAAGAGGCTCTTCCAAGCCAACCGGTAATCGGTATTGATACCGGCCGGTGATGATCGCCACGCGGCTCGCCGTGCACACTGCGGAGTTGGCATAGGCCTGCAGGAACTTCACTCCCTCGGTGGCCAATCGGTCAATGTTCGGGGTCGTGTAATCCGGACGCCCGTAGCAGGAGAGATCGGCATAGCCGAAGTCATCGGCGAGGATGAAAAGAATATTGGGCTGGGTCCCCGCAGCGGCGGCTTCCTTCGAACCGGCCAGGAGGGCCAGAGGCGTTGCCACGGTGGTCGCGAGTATCTGCCGGCGCGTCGTCCTGGATGAACGGGTCAAAGCTGGCTCCGTAATCCATTCAATATAGACGATCCAGAGGCCTTGATACACTGAATACGTCGCGTCAGAGCGATTTGGGAGGGGTTTTCCACGTGGGAATGACCATAGCCGAGAAGATTCTTTCGGCGAAATCCGGCCGGGACAGGGTGCAGCCGGGAGAAATTGTCGAGGCCTACCCCGACCTGGTCATGAGCCACACCGCTACGTGGCGTTCCGTGAACGTGATGTCGCGGGTGGGCGCAACCAAGCTGTACGATCCCGAGCGTCTCGCCATCGTGTTGGATCACATCTCTCCAGCGAAGACCGAAAAGTACGCGGCCGATCAGCAGACATCGCGCCATTTCGCGCGCCAGCACGGCGTGCGCAAATTTTATGACGTTGACGCCGGGATTGCGCACCTGGTGCTGATGGAGCACGGGCACGTCGCGCCCGGCGATCTGATCGTCGGCACCGACTCGCATTGCACGATCTACGGCAGCCTCGGCGCGCTGGGCACGGGTATCGGCTACACGGAAGTGACCTCCGTGTGGATCACCGGAAAGCTCTGGATGAAGGTTCCGGAGAGCTTCGCGATCGTATTGAACGGGCAGTTCGGGGACGGCGTTTATTCGAAGGACCTGATGCTCCACTTGATCGGGAAGCTGGGCGCGGATGGATGCGGCTACAAATCCGTGGAGTTCTACGGCTCGGCCATGCCGGCGCTGAGTATCTCGGAGCGGATGACCATGGCGAATCTCGCGATGGAGATGGGGGTTAAGTGCGTGTTTGTGCCCCCGGACGAGAAGACCGGGGAGTATCTGAAGGGGCGGCTGGAGACCTCGAAAGCCTATTACCCCGTCTATGCGGATGCCGACGCCGTCTACGAACGGCGCATCGAGGTGGACCTGGCGGAACTGCAGCCGATGGTCGCCTGCCCGCATGAAGTCGAGAACACGAAACCGATCGGCGAGGTCGCCGGAACGCACATCGACCAGGCATTCCTCGGTTCGTGCGCCAACGCCAAGTACGAGGACCTGGCGATTGCCGCCCGGATTCTCAAAGGCCGCCGCGTCCATCCCGGCGTGCGGTTGATCATCACGCCGGGTTCGAAGCAGATCATGCTGCAGGCCATGAACTCCGGAGTGCTGCAGACGCTTCTCGAGAGCGGCGGCATGGTCACCAACCCCGGCTGCGGCGCGTGCGCCGGGGATGGCGGGATGCTGGCCGATGGAGAGGTCTGCCTCTCCACGGCGAACCGGAACTTCCTGGGACGCATGGGAAGCAACAAGTCGCAAATTTACCTTTCGAGTCCCGCCACGCTCGCGGCGTCGGCGATTGAGGGCGTGATTACCGACCCCAGGGAGTTCCTGAAGAACTAGCATGGAATCGACGATCCAGGGCCGGATCTACAAATTCGGCGACAACATCAATTCCGATATCATCATTCCGGGCCGTTATCTCATCTACATCGACCCCGAACGGCTCGGCCAGCACGCGTTCGAGATGCTTGGCGAGGGCTTCCCCGCGAAGCTGCGCAATTTTGAGATCTTCGTCGCCGGACGGAATTTCGGATGCGGCAGCGCGCGCGAACAGGCGGCGACGGCGATTCAGGGCCTCGGCATCAAAGCCGTGGTCGCGGCATCGTTCGCGCGCACGTTTTATCGGAATGCCATCAACGACGGGCTGCCCATTGTCGAATGCCCTGCGATTTACGAGGCCGTTCAGGAAGGCGACGAGATCCGCATCGACCTGGCGTCGGGGCTCATCGAGCACGGGGGAAAGGAATATCCGTTCCCCAAGATGCCGGAGTCGGTGCGGAAAATCCTAGAACTCGGCGGCCTGGCAGAATACCTGAAATCGCAATTGCAGCAGACGTAACCTTAGTGGGGCAGGCCAACGGCCTGCCCCACTAGACCGCGCGTGGGTCGGTGATGCGGCCGTGCAGCGCCGAAGCTGCCACCGTGAGCGTCGAACCGAGATAATGCCGCGCTTTCGGATGCCCATTGCGGCCTGGGAAATTGCGCGCCTGGTTCGAGATCATCGCCTCCTCTTCCGCCATGGCGCCCATGTTGAAGGCCTGGTTGGAGCCCGCGCTCGCCGGGAAGATGTTCGCGCCGGCATCGTGCAGGACATCGAAGAGGCCCTCTCGGAGGGCCTCACGGAAAATGCCGCGTGTTGCTGGCACCACCTGGAGACGTACATCGGGATGAACGCGCCGGTTTCGGAAGAACTCGGCGAGGCGGCGAATGTCGGAGAGACGCCCTCCGGTGCTGCCTCCCACCTCGGCGATGTTGATCGCAACCCCAGCGACCTCTTCCACTGGCTTCACGTTGCCCACTGTCGGCGGGCACGCAACCTGCGGCCCCAGCTTGCTTACGTCGATGTCGAGAACGTCCGTGTATGCCGTACCGGAATCGTTCGCCGGCATGTCGAAGTACTTTGCCTTGGAATATGATTTCGCAAACGCGAGGGTCTTTTGGTCGGGATTCACGAAACCACATTTCGCGCCGACATCAATCGACATTAAGGGAAAGAGCATGCGATCCTCGATGGCCAGCGACTCCATATACGGGCCGGCATACTCAATCGCCTTGTAGACCGCGCCATCCTCACCCAGTCGCCCCACCAGGTACTGAGCGACGTCCCGCGGGGTCACGCACCCCTTCGTTTCGCCGTGGAAGAAAACCTGAAAGGTCTCCGGAACCTTGACCCAACCGAGGCCATGCTGAAAGCCGAGTGCGGCCATGGAGTTGTTGCCGACGCCGGTGGCAAACACACCGAGCGCTCCATAAATCGGCGTGTGGGAATCGCAGCCGATGATCACTTGTCCGGGCGCCCACAGGCCGCTTTCGACAATCACATGATGCACGCTCCCGCTGCCGCAATCAAAGACGTTGCGAATGCGGTGTTTGGCGGCAAACTTGCGGACGGCGGCCAAGGCCTCGGCGGCCTGTTGCGTGGCGGGCGCGAAGTTGTGATCGAAGACGAATGCGATGCGCGAGGGGTCCGCGATGGTAGCGGCCTCCATTTCGTTCTCGAAGACTTTCATCACGAAGTTCGAGCTGAGGTCGTGCATCACCATCAGATCGACCTTCGCCACCACCACGTCGCCCGGGCGGACCTCCCGATTCCCGCTTGCCTTGGCGAGAATTTTCTCGATCATGTTCACAGCAGGTCCACCTTCCCACCCCTGCGCAGGTAGGTATCTCCGTGGAACAACCTGCGGCCTCCTCGTTCCACCTCGGTGCGAATCGCAACGATCTCCTGCATCTGATCGCCGGGTTCGTACGGGTAGGAGCCCAATAACGATTCCACGTAGACTTTTGCGTCCCTCGGCGCCGGTTCGAGGGGAACCGGCGGGGCCGAGTCCCCGTTCGCGGATCTCGCCACTTTCGCCCAGTGCCCCCGATACTCGAGCGCCAGCGCCACCGAGAAATTTTCGCCGAGCGTTACCCCGCGAGCAGGAACCGGCGGCGTCTGCCCATTCGTTAACAAGATGACCAGGTCTTCCGCTCCGGCGCTCCGGAATTTCCGCTCCAGGCGGCCCGTGAATTCGTGATCGAGCATTCCGATGCCGCCCGCCAGATCTTCCGTAAGCCCTTCGCGCGCCAATCTAGCGGCCTCTTTATACATCAAAATCTCCCAGGTATCCGGTTTCGCACGGAACGGAACATCGACTAATTCGAGAGATCCGTCGCCGATCTGCTGGTAGAGATCATATGGCACTTGGAGCAGGTCCATTACGCCGATGCGGTTCCAGCCCTTTGCCGCGCACACCTCCAGCAGTTGGCGGGCGAGATTCGGAGAAGGCTTGATGTCCTCGAGGATGGTGACGGAGCGGATCCAGGGGTACACGCGCGGCGAAAGCCCGCAGAGGAGCACCGGCGCCCCATCCCTCGGAATGAGGAGCAGCGCCCGGTTCCAATACGGCATGAAATTGGAATAATACCGGCCCTCGTTCGAGCGAAAGACATCCGTGTAAACGACGAGGGCGGGCAGGTCCCGTTCGACGAGATCGTTCCTGACGATCTCCAGCCGCGATTCGAACGCCGATGGATGCAGTTCCGCTTTGTCCCACGTGATCCAACCGCGTTTCATTTCTGGAAGAGTTTCCTTTCCGTTTTGTTCAGCGGCGCGCAGCCATCCGCCGTCACCCGCAACGTGTCGCCGAAGACCATGTAACCCGACAGCGGCAGGTACGTGTTCGGATGCGCGATCAGCACCATGTCTCTCTTCACAACATAATCCACGTCTTCGAGAACGTAAGGATTCTCGTCCGGGTGCAGGCCGAGATTGTGGCCGCGGACGCGTGTATATTTCGGGCCTGTATATTCGCCGTAGCCGTACTTGCGGAAGACATCGTTCTGCACTCGGGCCACATCGGCGACGTTGACGCCGGGCCGGAGCAGATCCTCAGCTGCCTTCTGTGCTTCTGCAAAAATCCCGAAAGCCTCGCACTGCTTCGCGTTCGGCTCTCCCAGCACCAGCGTCCGGCAGATCTGGGCGTAGTAGCCATCCACCTGCGGAGTGAGTTCGGTGGTGACCGAATCGCCTTCCCGAAATTTACGGCCGGTGGGCGGCTTCATGCCGGTGACCTCCGTGCCGCCGGAGGCGATCAGCATGAAATTGTCCTCCGCGCCGCTGCACTTTAAAAACGCCTCTACCTCCGCCACCAGCTCGTATTCGGTCATGCCCTGCTCGATGACCTCGGCGAAGTGCTGGTAGCCGCGGTCAGAAAGCTCGGCGGCTCTTTCGAGGAGCGCGATTTCGCGAGCTGTCTTCACCCGCCGCAGTTCCTCCAGATCCGCGGTCGCCGAGACCGGCGGCTTTTTCAGCGCCTCTCCGACGGCCTGAACGAAGCGGACCTCCATCAACTCGAGGCCAGCGATGGCGACTTCGCCGACGCGCGCACCCGCGACGAACCGGCTCAATGATTCGGGGAAATTGCGGGCGATGACGACTCGTCCATTGAGCGCCGCTGAAAGCGATTCGCCATCCCAGGGATCGGAAACAATCGCGTGCACCTCGCCAGAGCGGAAGAGCGCGGCCAGCCCGTGCGGACCGGAGAAATTCAGGTTGACCAGGCAGCGAAAGAAATCCTTGCGCCAGCCGTGACCGTAGAGAAGCAGCAGGTCCCAGCCGCGCTCGGCCATGAGGTTCGTTAACTGCGCCTGGCGATCTTCGTTCAGCATGTCGGTTGCGGGATTTTAGCGCGGTCCAAACGCGCGTCTACGGGGAGACGTCCTCCAGAAACCACTCGGTCGGGAGTTCCCGGCCTAATCCCATGGACCGGGCACGCTGCAGCACCGCCGCGCCTACGGCGGCAAATTGCGTTCCGGCCCCCGTATTGTTGTTGAACACCGTAATCTGATCCGGGTGTGTGCGGCCCCGCGCCTTGCCCGCAATCAGATCTTGCACTTCGTGAATGGAATCCCAGTTCTTGATCCCCTTCTGTGCGACTTCCCAGATATCCGGCGATTGGTCGAGCCGCGCGACTTCCTTGGAATGGACCACATACAGGTCAGCGCGGCGTATGGTCTCGTCGTCGATCTCGCGGCGTTTGTTGCTGGCGTCGGCGCCGCCGATGGAGCAGATGTACATTCCCTTTTCCACGAGACGCCCGTCGAAAACCGGGTCCCATGCGGCCGTGGCGGTCTGCACGAAATCGCTGCCCTGAACGGCTTTCTCCGGTGAGTCCACGGGCTCGATGCACTGTCCGAGTTTGGCAGTCATCTCGCGGCAAAATTCGCGGCAATGCTCCTGGTTGGGGCTGTAAACCTTCACCTTTTCGAAACGAAAGTGGCTGCACAGAAACTCGATATGCGCGCTCGCCTGCCACCCGCTGCCAAACAGACCCAGCACCCTGGGATTTGCGGGCGCGAGGTACTTGGCCCCGACGGTGCTCAATGCGGCCACGCGAACCTTCTGAATGACGCCATCGGGCATGATCGCGATCGGCTCGATTTTTTCGATGTCGAACAGGATCACGAGCCCGCAATACCGGTTGCCCGTGGCGACCGGCAGAATACGGCGGCGCTTCACTCCGGCGGTGTAAGAGAAGCCCGCCATATCGGAAGTGATGCGCAACGCCCAAACACCGCAGGAAGCGCCGCTGCCTTCCTGCGATTTGAATCGATAGCGGAAGCCAGGGTGCTCCTTCGATTCCACCGGCATGTAGGTCTGGCTGCGCGGCCGGTTGACGGCTGTGCCCTCGGCCAGTTCACGGTAGATGCTCTCCGTCGCCGTGATGGCGTCTTCGGGCGTGAGCGCCTGCTCGACCTCCTGGTTGTTCAGCAAGAGCGTCATCGCAGTACGCCGTGCTCCGCGAAGAATTGCGATCCGGATTTCAAAAAAGGAATGAGGCCGCCGGCGCGCACCATCTCGAGAAGAAATGGGGGTGGCGGGTTGCCGCGAAGAGACTTGCCGGAGGAAAGGTTCTCAACCAACCCGCGCCCGATATCGACCCGAACGCGATCTCCAGTTTCCACCAGCTCATGCACCCCCGGGACTTCGAGCAGCGGCAAACCGATCTCATGCCCGTTGCGGTAGAACGTGCGTGCGAACAATTCCGTAACGATGGCGCTGATCCCGGTCGCCTTAAGAGCCTTCGGCGCAATTGCGCGTCCCGAAGAACAGCCGAAATTGCGGCCCGCGATCAGGATGTCGCCCTTCTGCACCTGCTTGGGGAAATCGGGGTTGAGCGTTTCCAAAACGTGCCTGGCCATTTCGCTGAATCCGGCGAGCGTGATCTTGGTGGGCGTGATCGCGTCCGTCGGGATATTGTGACCGAACTTCCAGCAATTTCCTTCAAACACCAGATTGTCTGACATGATCAGGCTGCTCGCCGCTGCCCCGTCATGGGGTGGAGAGGGCAGGCTTGGCTTCCACCGAGACGCGCCGGGTTTGACGGCCGCTCACCAATAATAGCAGCAGCGCCACGCACGAAAGCGTCAGGTCCACAGTAAATGGGACCGAGTAACGATGCGTTTGGTCGAATATATAGCCCGCCAGCAGGCCGCCGCTCGCCGTCCCTAATCCGAAAAAGATGTACAGAAGGCCGAGCGAGGTACCGACGCGTTCCGTCCCGAAATATTCAAAGATGATGGTCGGCGAAGCATTGAAAATGCCGCCGTAGCCGAGTCCAAACAGCGCCTCGAAGAGATAGATCCAGTCGGAGCCCGCCGGAATCGAAAGTAGCGTGGCGATCCCCAAACCGACACATAACACGCTCAGCATCATGGCGAGCCGGGCGGAGAAGCGATCGGCAATCGCGCCGCTGAGGACCTTGCCCAGCGCGCTGACCCCGAGAGCGGTGCTCAACGCGGCGGCCGCGCGTCCGGCGGAAACGCCCTGGCCGGTCATGTAGAGAATCAGGTGCTGCTGCACGGCAAGCATGGCGTGCGCCGAGAAGAACAGGCCTATTCCAAAGATCCAATACATCGGCATCCGCATGAGTTCACCAGCGGTGGGGGCGCGCAGCGCTGACGCCGAGTGCCGCGTGGCGCGGCTCGAAGAACTTCCACCCCTTACTCCGATCAGGGTTAGCGCGAATGGGATCGCCAGACAGAACGAGAGAAACAGAAACGCGTACGCAAAGCCGGCGGCCTCGATCTTCGCGGTCGCAAGCCGCGGCGCGATGTACCCGCCCAACCCGATGCCCGCGTTAATGAAGCCTACCGCAATGCCGCGGCCGCGGGAAAACCAGGGCCCGATCAACAGGGAATTCGGCATGATCGAAACGGCGCACGTTCCAATCCCCAGCAACACGCAGAATGCATAGTACTGTCCGAGCGATTTCGTCGTGGACAACAACGCGAGCGCGGCAGCCACCGCGACCATGCCGCCCAGCAGCACCGCTTTCGGCGAGTACTTATCCACGAGCCAGCCGACCGGCGGCGAGAGCACCCCGATCAGAAAGAGGACAATCGAGCCGCCCGCGGCGACCGTCGCCCGGTTCCAGTGGAATGCCTTTACCAGCGGAGGGTAAAACGCCGGCAGCGAAAATAATCCGAAAGCGAATGCAACCGTCAGGATGGTGAAAGAGGCCAGCAAAGCCACCCAGCTCTGCCGCGATAGAGATTTACCGACAATTCCGGGAGCCTGCGGCTGCATACCGATTGGCGGATTCTATCACAGGCCCGAATTGGGCATTCCCGCCACGCGCGGAATCGGTATCCTAAGTGTAAGAAAGAGAGGCTCCGTGAAAACGTTCCTCAGCGCCTTTGTATTCGCCGCAATCGCCTTACTCGGCTCCGTTGCCGCCTCCGCCCAGACGGATGCCCCCGCGGCGGGCGCGATTCCCCGCACCGCTGACGGCAAGCCGGATTTCTCCGGTTTCTGGGATCCTCCGTATGTGCCCAACATGGCGCTGGGCAAGGAGGACACGGTCCCTTATACCGAGCGCGGGCGCGCGGCGTACAAGAATCACGATTCGAAAGACGATCCGACATCGAACTGCTGGTATCCGGGCGTGCCGCGCATCATGCAGTCGCCGTATCCACTGCAGATCGTACAGACGCCGGGTTACCTCGTGATGCTCTTCGAATACATGCGCCTCTGGCGGGCCATTCCGCTGGACGGACGGCCGCACCTGAAAGATGCCGAGCCGACCTTCATGGGCGACTCGGTGGGCCACTGGGAAGGCGACACCCTGATCGTCGATACTGTTGGGCTGAAAGACGCGCCGTGGACCTGGCTCGATACCGCCGGGCACCAGCATAGCGACGCTCTTCACGTCATCGAGCGCTTCGAACGCAAGCCGGACACAATTGCCTATCAGTACACCGTGGACGATCCCAAAATGTACGCCAAGCCGTGGACGCTCGACCGCGTGATCAAGCCGTTGAAGATCACTCCCGGCTTGCCGGCGCTGATCGAATACTCCTGCACCGAAAACAACAAGGACGTGCAGCACTTGAGGAGCAATAAACCGGCCCTGCCGTAA
>CAYMHP010000001.1:5908-13598 GCA_964390225.1 uncultured Solibacteraceae bacterium | reverse complement strand
CAGCAATGGCCCGGTTTACGCGTATCGACACGGAACTCTGAAACGAGAGCCGCAGGGTAGCCCGCCGGCGCTATTGCACAAACCCTTCCCGTAGCGGTATCCTTCCGTTGTCCCGAGGTGTATTTATGAAAGCTCGATTTCTCACGTCCCTCCTGCTCGGCCTCGCGGCGGCATCGCTGCCGGCGGTCGCCCATCATTCTTTCGCCGCCGAATTCGATGAAACCAAGCCCGTGAAAGTATCCGGTACGGTTACGAAGGTTGAGTGGCAGAATCCGCACATCTGGTTTTACGTCGATTCCAAAGACGAATCCGGCAAAGTGACGCATTGGGCCTTTTCAGGAGGCGCGCCTGGCCAGTTGATGCGCCGCGGGATCACCAAGGATGTGATTCAACCGGGGACGACGGTTGTGGTGGAAGGCTTCCGCGCCAAGGACGGCACGAATAACGCAAACGGCTCGAAGGTGACGTTCGCGGACGGCCGAAGCGTGTTTACTGCTTCCGGACAGGAGCCCACCCAGGCGCCCGAAAAGGGAGATCCGAAGAACTGAGTCGATGGTGAGGACGAAGAACATGCGGAAACTCAGAGTAGGGGCGGTTGCGTGCGGTGCGATTCTGGTGCTGGCCGGATTCGCCGAACTGGCGCAGGCACCTTCGACGGTTCACGCGCAGGATGCCAAGCGCCGCACCGTCGACGGCAAACCGGATTTCAGCGGTATGTACGAGTGGCCCAAGGCCTCCTCCGGGGAACGCTGCAAATGCTCGGCCACGATTTTCGACAGAAACCTGTTTCCGCCGTTCAAGCCGGGCGGTGAAGCGTTTTACGAGCCGCGCAACGGCGATCCGCGGCACGATGAACCCCGTTCCTACTGCATGCCCGCCGGCTTCCCTTCCGGAATGCTTTCCGCTAACGCGGTGCAGTTCGTGCAGAACAAAGACTATCTCGTGATGATCCACGAGTTCCAGCACATGACGCGGAGCATCCCGCTCGACGGACGGCCGCACCGTCAAGGCCTGGAACCCATGTACTACGGCGATCCCGTGGGCCATTGGGAAGGCGACACTCTGGTCGTCGAAACCACCCAGTTCAAGCGCTGGTCGCTCGATGATTACTACTACACGAATCCGAAAGAATACCGGATGCACAGCGATGCGCTCAAAACCACCGAGCGCATTAAGTGGAAAGACGCCAAAACGCTTTCCTACACGCTGACGATCGACGATCCGAAGATCTTCACGAAGGCCTGGTCCCAGGAATTCACCATGGCGGCCAAACCCGAGTGGGAAAAAGACGGCATCTACGAGTACGTCTGCGAAGAAAACAACCGCTGCCCGGGCGGGAAGTGCATCGGTCAGCCGTAACAAAGGACCGGCCGTAACAAAGATTTGATATAGTATCTCGCCATGAGCCGCACACTCCTCGTACGCCTTTCGGCTGGGATGCTGTTCGCCCTGATCGCGTGGATCGCTTACACGCAGAACCAGGGGCAGCCGCCCAAGTTGACGCTCAACAAGGTGAAAGACGACCTCTACGAGATCGAAGGCGATGGTGGCAACGTCGCCGTGTACATCACGGATGAAGGCGTCATCCTGGTCGATGACAAGTTCGAACAAGATCACGACCAGATCGTATCCAATGTCAAAAGTGTCACCGATAAGCCGATCAAATACATCCTGAGCACGCATTATCATGCGGATCACAGTGGCGGGAACGGCAAATTCCTCCCCACGGCCGAGATCATCTCGACGCTGAACGCGCGCAAGAACATCCTGGCGCACATCCAATCGAATGCTCCTCCCAACGTGCAGCCGGCGCGCGTGGTCTTTACCCAGGAAAGCGACGTATTTCTCGGAGGCAAGGAAGTACGCGCGCGTTTCTTCGGACGCGGCCATACGAATGGCGATGCCGTCATCTATTTTCCGGCCCTGCGGACAATCCACACCGGCGATTTGATGGCCGGCAACACCCCGCTGATCGATTATCCGGGCGGTGGAAGCCTCGCCGAGTGGACCAAGACTCTCGACGCGGTTATGAAGGACGTCGATTTCGACACGGTAATTCCGGGACACGGCCCCGTCACCACTAAGGCCGGCCTGATGACTTACCGCAACAATATCGAAAAGGAGCAGGCCCGGGTCAGAAGCTTGATCCATGAAGGCAAGAGCCAGGAAGAGGTCGGCAAGGTCATGATGGCGGAATTTGGCTGGGCGCCCAACAGCCTCCAGATGCAGTGGAGTCTGCCAGGCATGATGCAGGAAATGAAGTAGCCCAGCCGGATGATGTATCGAAATCTGGGCCGTACCGGCGTTCAGGTGAGCCCTCTTTGCCTCGGAGCGATGATGTTCGGCCAGATGGGGAATCCCGACCACGCCGACAGTATCCGCATCATCCACCGGGCGCTCGATGCAGGGATTAATTTCATCGACACCGCAGATGTCTATTCGCGCGGTGAATCCGAGGACATCGTCGGCAAAGCATTGGCGGACGGCCGCCGCAACCACATCGTGCTAGCCACGAAAGTTCACTTCCCGATGGGCGACGACCCCAACCAGCGGGGTAACTCGCGCCGCTGGATCTTCCTCGAGGTCGAAGCCTCTCTCCGCCGCCTTAAGACCGATTGGATCGATCTCTACCAGATCCACCGGCCTGCGTCCGACACCGATATCGAAGAGACCCTCGGCGCGCTCAACGATCTGGTGCACCAGGGCAAGGTGCGCTACATCGGCTCTTCCACCTTTCCCGCCTCGCAGATCGTGGAAGCACAATGGGTCGCGCGAGAGCGCGGCCTGGCGCGCTTCGTCTGCGAGCAACCGCCATACTCCATCCTTGTGCGTGGGATCGAAGCCGACGTGCTGCCCACGTGCCAGCGGCACGGAATGGGCGTGATTCCCTGGAGTCCCCTGGCCAGCGGGTGGCTCTCGGGGAAATGGCGGAAAGGCGGGCCGGCGCAGACGTCATCGCGTTCCGGCATGTTTCCGCAACTCTTCGATCTCTCGCGCCCTGCCAATCAGCGAAAACTCGATGCCGTTGAAGCGCTGGCAGTCCTTGCCGAAAAGACGGGAATTTCGATGATCGAGATGGCCGTCGCGTTCGTCATTCGCCATCCAGCCGTCACCTCTGCCATCATTGGCCCCCGCACCACGGAGCAACTCGAATCGCAGCTCAGCGCCGCCGAAGTAAAACTCGACGAAGCCTTGTTGAACCGCATCGACGAGATCGTCCCGCCGGGTACGAACATCGATCCGGCCGAAGTGGGGCTCGACAATCCGGCGCTCGCTCCGGCCGTGCGCCGGCGGTAGCTCCGCTAATTGGGCTGACCGTTCGCCTGCCCGAAGCAACTCATCGCGCCGAGCAGGCCGTCGGATGCCACTTGGAGCCATCCGGCTCCTTCCGGAAATCGGTCGTCGTCACAAACGGAATGGCGAGATAGGTTGGGTCCGTCACGATCGTCGTTACCGTGAACCACTCATCGCCATTCGCTTCCGTGAAGCGATCGAAATATTCCGTTACCGACGTCTTCTCGCTGTAGGGGACGCCGTTCTTGCGTAAATATCCGGGACGCAAGTTCGTGGTCACCACTTCCAGCGAACGCGAACGCGGCGGTCGCGGCATCATCCCGATGGGAATGCCTGCCGGGACGGGCGCGCCACCCTCCCATCTCGCCGCCGAGTATCCCTGCCAGGTGGCTGGGGCGCCGTCTGGAGCCTGCCCACCAAAGTGGAACAGGCGGGTCTGCGTCCCGGCGTCGGCCTCGACCTTCAGCGTGTTCTCGTCCTGCCATGTGATATGCAGACGCCCCGGCACGCGCATGATGGCCGGAGCGCCGTAGGCCTTGCATTGCAGCCCTGCGGCCTCGTCCTTGGCCGCGTCCCATGCCTCCACCACCTTGCGCGCCGCGGGGTTTACCGGAACGCTCGCGGAGTCTCCCTTGAGCGGCGTCACCATGCGCCAGCGCCAATCCTCCATCACCGGAGAAACCCAGTAGCCGGTGAGATCCTCCTGCGCCCCGGCCTTGCCGGTGGTAGGCGCCTGAGGCCCGCCTCGGGCAGGCGGCTGCGCAAAAACCGTGCACGCCAACGCCAGCCCAGCGATTAACCCACAGGTTCTCATCGCGTCTGCCCCTGAGCTTTCTTCGTCAGGCTCCGGTAGATCGCCTCCACGAACTGATCCGGCTTTACAAAGCTGTTGGCCGAAGCGTATTCGGTGTCATAATCCAGCGTGGGTCTGGCGGCCTTGATCTGATCGAGCGTCATGTCCTTGTGGATCATGTCTTGAATCCGGTCGCGAATGATCACCACCATGTCCCGGAACTCGACCACGTCTCCCTCGTCGCAGATCCTTCCATGCCCGGGTACCACGTAAGTGCCGCCGTCCTGGGTATGCGCCGGAACCGTCAACTCGAGAATGTGATTCAACGCGGCGATCTCTCCCTGCACGCTCCCGCCTCGCTCTAAATCGAGAAAGGGATAAGCATCGGGCGTGAAGATGTCTCCGGTGCTGAGCACGTCCGACCCGCGGAAGAGCACTACGCTATCGCCATCGGTGTGCGCGTTGGGCTCATGATAGATAAAAATCGCCTCCCCGTTAAAGTGAAGATCCTTGAATGGAGTGAAGTACTCGTCATCCGGCGCGCCGGGATGCGGGCCGGAAGCTTCGCCACTTCCCGACGCTACCATTCGGTTGAGAACATTCTCGTGCGCAATGATTTTGAGCGGCTGGAGCGGGCTGTCCGGCATCATCTTCGCAATCGCATCATTCCCGCCCACATGATCCGGGTGCACGTGCGTGTTGATGATAAAGCGGACCGGCAGCTTCGATAACTTCCGCACCTCTGCCATGATCTTGGGAACCAGGGGAGCGAACTCCGTATCCACCATCAGGACGCCTTCTTTGCCGACCTGCACGGTAATGTTTCCGCCCGCGCCCGCCATCAGATACACGTTGCCTTGTACCGGCAGCACCTGAATCTGAACGTCGTCGAAATTCTGCTGCTGGGCGAGCGCCGCGCCCGTCGCGATCGCGGCAACCGCAAACCAGAGGTTCACCCGCATCATTGCTCGCCGGCGTCGCGCCGCCCCGCCTAGTGCAGGTTGCACGCGCCTCCATTCAATCCGCACGCACAGTAGCGTTCGCACTTCTCCGGCACTTTGTCAGGCTTCGGCAGGTTCTGCCGATACTCGGGATACACCGTCGCGGCGCCGCCCCGCGTACCTTCGTAAGGCAGTCCGTACCAATCGGCCACTTCGTGCAGATACGGATTGGTTCCCGGCAGATGATTGGGTACGTAGTCGGCGCTCTTCTTTCGCAGCTCCGGAACGTATTCGCAAATGTCCCGCCCCATGGACTGTCCCGGATCCAGCACCCAGGTCTGGCTACGGACCAGCGGCTCGGTCAGAAACGCGGGATCGCTGATCACCGTGGTGACGGTCAGGTAATTTCCATGCCGCACCCAATGATCCGTGTAGGTCGCCCGGTCGCTCCGTGGAATCCCGTTGCGCCGCATGTAGCTTTCTTTTAGATGCGTGGTGTACACGTTCAGCATGTTGTGGTCCCACGTGCCCGTCGAAAATCCCGGAAAGGTGTGGGGCGCGAGATCGGAGGGATGTGGCCGCCCATCCAGCCAGATGGTCCGCTCCATCTCCTGAAAGTTCATCCGCACGTGGATCGCAATCATCCGCTGCGTTTCGGTATCCAGGATCGGCTCCACCCGCATGTTGGCCAGACCTCGCATGGAATAGTCCGAGCCGTGTGGACGGCACTGGTACTCCGAGACGATCGAGATGCGATCCGCGTCGTAGCTGTCGGCGCGCAGCCGGCCCGCCTCATTGAGCGGGATCCCCATATAGTCGCCCAACTCCGGACCAGGGATACGTTCGGGATAATCCTCGTGGTAGAGAGGCGCCCATTCGCCGAAGATATCCGCCTGAGCGAAGGCGCAGCTCGCCGGTATCGTCACCAGTAAGGGAACAAACAACTGCCACAGCAGCCGCTTCGTGATGTGCATCGGCTCAATCCCCGCCTATCGTCAGTTCATACGTATATATATAAACCGCGATGCGAAAGCAAGAGCCCCTTGTGGCTATCGGGAGGAATCGCCCGGCGCGAGCGCTGCAACGCGCCGGGCAGCCGGTTCTAGAATACGTACTTCAGCGCAAGCTGGATGAGCCGCGGGCTCACACTCGTTTGCGTAATCACGCCAAACGTAACGGGTGTGGAGATTGCCGTGCCAGGGTTGTTGAACTGCGCATGATTAAGGGCGTTGAAGAACTCCGTCCGGAACTGCAGCGATTGCCGCTCCCCCAGCTTGGTCATCTTCGTGACGGAAATGTCCCAGTTCGACTGCCCTGGACCGAGGATGACGCCTACGCCGGAATTACCGTAATCGGTTCCATTCCCGATCGCCGGCGCGGGGCAAAATGCACTCGCATTGAAGTACCCCGTTCCGCCGCTGGCGCCCCCCAAGCGCGATTTGCTATCGCCTGACGTTTTGATCGTGTCCACCGTTGTACCTGGGCACAATTGCGCCCGCCCCACATTAACCGGGGCAAAGGTCACCGTGTTCAGTGTTGGGGTCGTGGGCGAAGGCCCGTTCACGCCGTAGATCGTCCCGGCCCGCGCGTCGGTGAAAGTCAGCGGTGCTCCATTCTGCACGACCGTGACACCCGAGACGGCCCACCCCTCGACGAATTTGCCGACTACCCCGTGAGGATGACCGAACGGCAGATCCCAGCTGTAGTTGAAGACAAAGCGTTGCGGCCGGTTGAAGTATGCTTGCCCGTACTGTTGGGCCAGGTTGCTCGCATTGTTATAATTCGCGCCGTAGCCAACCAGGTCGGTCAGGGTCTTGCTCCAGGTATAGGCGGCCTGGAACGAGACACCGTGTGCCAGCGTCTTGCGCACCGTCGCCTGCAGGCTGTTATAGTTCGAAATCCCGTCGAATCCAGTGCCCTGAAAACCGCTGGCGGCAAACCCGAGATACGGCACGCGCAGGTTCGCATTTTGAACCGTGTTAGTAGTGACGCCGTTGATCGGATTCGAAGGACTCGCCAACTGCGCCGTATTGTAGTTGTGGTTGTAATCGGCCAAGTTGATACCGCTCGATCCGACGAAACCCAACTCCAGCACCCAGCTCGGGACGAACTCCCACTGAACGCTCAGATTGTACTGCCGGACCAGGGGCGTATGCAGGTTCTCTACAATAAACGGCAGATTCAGGTTCGAACTGGCGCCAGTCGAGAAATCCACCCAGCGCGGCACGAACTGAAGCGGCGTCGAGGGGAAGAGATTCTGCAAGCTGGCCGGCTGCGCGGCAGGTCCGGCGTAGTCGAGGGTTACTGCGTACGGATTCCCTTGCTCCACCGAGTGCACGTACAGGTTCCCGCCAATCCGGTCATAAAACATTCCGACTCCTCCGCGAATGACCAGGTGGCCGTCGCTCCGAGGCTGCCATGCAAACCCGAAACGCGGCCCAAAATTGTTTAGCGGCGGCCCGGATCTCACCGGCAGGTTGCGGTCGGATTTCAAAACGCCGCTGGGTACCGTCCCCTTGAAGTTGGCGGGCACAACGTAACCGGCCAGCGTTCCGCCGGAGGTCGGAAGCGCCCCGTTGAACGGGCCTTTTCCGGCGACGGCCGCGGGGGTATTCACCGACTGCACCAGACTCTGCCAGACGTTCGTGAGATTCCCGTATTT
>CAYMHP010000001.1:3577-5898 GCA_964390225.1 uncultured Solibacteraceae bacterium | reverse complement strand
TAGCGTGCCATCGTATTCCCACCGAACGCCGAGATTGAGCGTCAACCGCGGAGAGACCTTGAAGTCGTCCTGAACGAAGGCGCTGACATTGTTCGCCCGATAGCCGTGGATGATCCCGTCTGGCCCGCTGCGCACGCAGAACAGACACGACGCGATGTTGCTGAGCGCGGTTCCTGTTGTGTTGCCCGGATTCGCGGGCGTGCACGACGTATCGCCCGGATTGCACCCCGCACGGCCGATCAGGAAATCTGCAAATGAGGAAATCGTCGTGTTGCCGCGCTCGATGCCCTTGAACACGATATCCCAGTTAATATGCTCGGCCTCGAAGCCGGCGCGGATGGTGTGCCGGCCGTGCGACCAGGAGATGGTGTCGGAGATTTGGAATTGATCCGTCGGGTCGAACACGTCGTCGCCGATTCCGCCACCCATGTTGAACAGCCCTTGGATGGTAATCGGATTCATCACCGGAATCGCGGGATTAATGGGCGTCATCCCGAGTTGTGTGGCCGTGAACGGCACGCCGTTGGCAAACGACGCAACATTTCGCTGGAACGACAGCCGGGCTTCGTTCACTACGCTGCTGCTCACCAATGACGTAAGCTTCAGCACGGCGTTGGTGTTGGCATAGAGGCCGCTGGCCGGCGTGCCCGGCAACTCGCCGTTCGCATTTGTGAAGTTGACGATCTGGGGGTCCTGGCTCGTGAAGAAGCGCGCCGATAGCGTCTGCTTGGCGTTGATCACGTAGTCCACGTTGATCGTCGATTGGTGCTCGGTGAAACGTGCCGGAACGCTGAACGGCGTCAGTTGGAAACCCCCGTTCCTTGAGCCCGGAATGTAGTAGTTCCCGTTCGGCAATTTCAATTGCAGGAAATTGAGCGCCACGGGGTTGATGTTCGACCCGTCGCAGGCGACCTGAACACCTCCGGCCACCGTCGTATAGCGCGAATCGCCCGGATGGTTTTGGGGGCAGAACTGCGCCCCCATCGCGGCGCGGAACCCGGGCGCGCTGCGGTCGCCCGCGGGTATGGGAGGCAATGTAGGCGTCGCGTACCCTTGAGTTCCCACGCCATTGATCTGCCGCGTCTCCTGATAGCTCGTAAAGAAGAAGAGTTTATCTTTCTTGATGGGCGCGCCAAATGTTCCGCCGAACTGATTCTGGTTTAAGACCTGCTTCGAACCACCGGAGCGATTGCGGAAGAAATCGATGGCGTTCAGATCTTTATTGCGGAAGAACTCGTACGCCGACCCGTGAAACGAATTCGTCCCGGACTTCGTCACCACGTTCACGTTCGCGCCCGGGTTCCGCCCGTAGCTGGCGTCATACGTCGAAGTCTGTACCTTAAACTCCTGCAGCGCGTCGGGGTTCGGCACGCCAATGCCGGCGTAGATGCCGGCATCCGCTGCCAGGCCGTTGCCCGCGAAGTTGTCGATGTTCACCCCGTCCATCTGGTAGTTGTTCTGGTTGGTGTTGGCGCCGTTAACGCTGACGTCCTGAGAGCCTCGCCCCAATACAGACGCGTTGTTGACGGCCACGTTGGCGCCCGCCGACATGCTCAGAATCTGCGTATAGTTGCGATTGGTCAGGGGCAAGCTGACCACCGCGCGATCTCCGACGACGGTACCGAGCGTCGAGTTCTGGGTCTGCAAAACAGCGGCCTCCGCCTGCACCAGAACCTGTTCGGATTGCGTGCCAACGTCCAAGACCCGATCGAGCTGCGGCGTTTCGGTTACGTTCACCGTAACGGCGGGAACCTCGGCCGTCCGAAACCCTGGCGCCGTAAACCGCACCCGGTACGTGCCCGGCGGCAACAGCGGAAACCTGTACGCCCCATCGGTCCCGGTCATCGTCGTCCGCGTTTGGTTTGTCTCTGTATTTGTGACGGTGACGGCAACGTTCGGAACTACCGCTCCGGAGGGATCGGTGATGGTTCCAGTCAGAGCGCCCGTTCCGGCGGATTGCGCGAACAGAGAGGGCACAGATAGAGCGGTGAGCAACGCGATCACAGACAGTGATCGCGCGAAGCGGGAGCAGATCACGGCGCCTTCTTTCTCCGGCGAGCCCTCAGAATGCGAGAGCAGCCCGCCGACCCGATACGATTTTGGGGAGGGAGTATATCAACTCCGCGCGCGGGTGTCTACGGACCCCCACAACCATGTGTTTCAGATGAACTTATCCGCAGAAGAGCCGTCAGAAGGGTGGTCCGCGCGGCCGGCTCCTTAGCTATCGGGCCGTACGTGCCGCCGTGCGGCTTGCCTGCGCCGGCTTCACACCGCCGGATGCCATGAAGGGCACCATGCGCCACGCCAGCGAACGCACAGAC
>CAYMHP010000001.1:0-3567 GCA_964390225.1 uncultured Solibacteraceae bacterium | reverse complement strand
CACAGACACAGCAGGGGCATTGCGCTCCTGCACGAACCGGATGCGCCGGAAAACATCCAGCGCTTTGATGACGTTCACCGCACGGATCGACCCCGTCTCGTATGGCACTGTGACCGGATCGCCGAACAATGGCGTTAGCCGGTCAAGGATCCACGCCTTCGCGCGAGCCAAGTCCGCCGGATCGACGAAGGTCACGTAGGTGGCCAGAACGATCCATTGGAAGAGCGGTACGTTCATTGCGTACTCGATCGAGAGGTGCAAGATGACTCCCGCCAGCAGGATCGGGTAG
Organism: uncultured Solibacteraceae bacterium; assembly: GCA_964390225.1. GTDB lineage: Bacteria > Acidobacteriota > Terriglobia > Bryobacterales > Bryobacteraceae > PSRJ01. Next base: position 3,278 of record CAYMHP010000001.1, on the reverse strand, counting down.
CGGAACTCCTTGATCCACACCAGAACGCCGAGCGAAAACTCGATTGCCAGCGTGCCCCAGGTCGCCAGTTTCACCATCAGGGGACCGCTGAGGAACGACGGGAGCGGAAACCGTTTGAACTGGTCGAGATTGTAGACGTAGTGCAACGCCGTCCCGTCCAGCCAGGCAGAACCGCCGGATTTCGCCCAGAACGTCATGACATACATCAGTGAGGTCTCGAACTGGATCATGCGCTGCGCCCACGGCGCGCGGGGCTGAATCTCGAGTCCCTCTTTCCCTTGCCAGATCCGAATCAGGCGGTCTAGCGAAACGGCCGCTCCGGCGGGAGCGAACATCAGAAAGAAGCCGGTCACGCGCATCAACGTGTCGCCCGAGTGGAGAATGAACAGGTTCCGCTGGTGCAGGGACACCAGGCACACAAACACAGCTATGCTCGCGGCGCGCGTGAACAAACCGATGGTGAGGAGCACGCCCGAAACCAGCGCGATCCAAAAGATTGCTTCTACCCAAGCGTCGCTATGCGGGAACAGAATAAACAGGTTCAGGCGCGCCCCCTGCGCCATTTGCCGCTGCGTTTCAAACGATACCAGCCCGCGCGTGCCGAACCAGGTGAACCAGTCCGCGCGCAGGAATAGCAGATCGATCAGGAACAGGAGGCCGAAGAGAATTCGGTAAAGCGCCACCGGTGTCGGCAACTGCGGCGCAAAGAAGAATCCGTTCCAGGCGCGCGCCAGCGATCGTAAATTCATGTGAGGTCTCTCGGGCCGACGGCGTAGCGGAAAAACGGATATTGTTGCCAGGGCGACTCAACGTAGTACCCATTGGGATCAGGTGGCGGCACGGTCGACCAGTACCGGATTAGCACCACCGATACCGGCGGGTTAGCGGGATTCGTATTATTGATCCGGGCTACATAGCGCGCCGCATCGGGCCAGAGTTGGGCGTTCGAATCCAGACGCAAGTTGTCGTTGGCGTACTTGCGATAGCGTTCCTTAGCGTAGCGGTCGAAGTACCCCAGCATCTCCATCCGCGGAAACACCCATAACCGCCTCTCGCCGTTGCGGTACGTGATGGTTGCTGAGACGAAGTTGTTAAGCCTGGATGGATCGGGCGAGAACATGTCCCACTTTTGGAAGAGGCCTACGAACAGGACGTATCGCCCAACCGCGCTCCGGACGGTTGCAGTAAAGGGTGAGTCAATCGGAACCGCCCAAGCCACAATCGCGACGAGGTTGAACACGATAAATACCGTGATCGCCGTGCGTTTGAGGGACATTGTTTTCAGTTTATCTGCCTCCGCGAGCCCGACGGGCGCTCCCCCCAGGGGTCGGAGCTCACAGTTTCGGGCACTTACGTGAAGTTGCGTACGAATGGGTATCGAGCCCCTGGTCCTCCGGCGTGCGGCTGCGGTTCGAGCGCTACGTCACGCAAGGCGCTCTCGCAGCCCAGGGGTAGAATTCAATCGGAGGGTCTGATGCCTGCCCGTGAGTTTCAGTATCAGTCGGGTTTTGCCAATGAGTTTGCGTCCGAAGCCGTTCCCGGCGCTCTGCCGCAGGGCCAGAACTCTCCGCAAAAACATTCTCTGGGCCTCTATGCCGAGCAGTTCAGCGGATCCCCTTTTACAGCGCCCCGCGGAATGAACCGCCGCACCTGGTTGTACCGGATTCGTCCCTCCGTCACGCACCGGCCCTTCGTCGAGATGCCGACCGGTCTGATCCGCAGCGGCCCGTTTCACGAGGTCGCCGCAACCCCGAACCAGCTTCGCTGGGACCCGCTGCCCATTCCCAAAGAGCCTACCGATTTCATTGACGGCCTGGTCACGATGGGCGGAAGCGGCGACCCTGCCCTGCAGACGGGGGTAGCTATCCATCTGTATGCCGCCAGCACCTCTATGGACGACCGGTTTTTCTACGATGCCGATGGTGAACTACTGGTCGTTCCTCAGGAAGGCGACCTGGTCGTGCTGACGGAATTGGGCGTTCTCCGGGTCGCGCCCGGGGAAATTTGCGTTCTGCCTCGCGGCCTCAAATTCCGCGTCGAATTGCTGGACGCGCGCGCTCGCGGTTACCTCTGTGAGAACTACGGCGCTCCGTTCCGTCTGCCCGATCTGGGGCCGATTGGCGCCAACGGTCTCGCCAATCCCCGCGATTTTCTGGCGCCAGTCGCGGCATTCGAAGATCGCGACGGCGATTTTCACATCATCGCCAAATTCCAGGGCGGGCTCTGGGCCGCCGAAATCGACCACTCACCGCTCGACGTGGTCGCCTGGCACGGCAACTACGCTCCCTATAAATACGACCTCGCCCGCTTCAACTGCATTAATAGCGTGAACTTCGACCACCCCGATCCGTCGATCTATACAGTGTTAACCTCGCCCACGGCCGTCGCCGGCACGGCCAACGTGGATTTCGCCATCTTCCCGCCGCGCTGGCTCGTGGCCGAGCACACCTTCCGGCCGCCGTGGTTCCACCGCAACATAATGAATGAGTTCATGGGCCTGATCTTCGGCGTCTACGATGCTAAAGCCGAAGGATTCCTTCCCGGCGGCGCCAGCCTGCACAATTGCATGGCCGGCCATGGCCCGGATGCCGAGACATACGAGCGCGCCACCAGCGCCGCGTTGCAGCCGCAATATCTCGCGAACACCCTCGCCTTCATGTTCGAAACGCAACTGGTAATCCGGCCCACGCGGTTCGCGATGGAAACCAAGATCCTGCAGCACGAATACTTCGAGTGCTGGCAGGGGTTGAAGAAACACTTCAGCGGCACTCCCGTTGGATAGCGCCAGCGCATCAAACCAATAACCGCGGTTGTTCAACGGCCATTAACCGATGGCTGATTACCACCGGCTTTCGAGTACGTTTCCTCCTACGCAGTACGCCGCTAGTATTGCTGATTCTTGTCGCGCAACGGGATTCGCCTGATATTGGCAATATCAGCTGTGCGGCGCGGAATCCACCTGTCGCGCGCAGCTGACAGGGTCAGGAAGGAAGAATGCAGCGAACCAGGTATCTGGCAGACCAACGACCGGTAAGCGGAGAATCGACACTCTGCTCGTTTTTGGGCATGACTGCCGTGATTCGCAGCGTGCCCATGCGGCGCCTCATCGAGACCGTCCAGAAAATTGCGCGCAGCCAGGCGGCCGTGTTGATCACCGGCGAAACTGGAAGCGGCAAAGAAGTTATGGCCCGCGCGATCCATCACTATTCACCGCGTTGCGCCAAGCCCTGGGTCGATGTAAACTGCGCCGCGCTCCCCGATCACCTTTGCCCGCAAGC